>DATBSZ010000187.1:0-4908 GCA_036559525.1 Burkholderiales bacterium | reverse complement strand
GCAAACGCGCCGAACAGGACGCCGCCGATGATCACATTGTGGAAGTGCGCAACCAGGAACAGGCTGTTGTGCAGGACAAAGTCGGCGGGCGGCACCGCCATCAGGACGCCGGTCATGCCGCCAATGACGAACGTCACCATGAACCCGATCGACCACAACAACGGCGTTTTGAACCGAACCCTGCCGCCATACATCGTGAACAGCCAATTGAACACCTTCACGCCGGTCGGCACCGCGATGATCATGGTGGCGTACATGAAGAACAGCTGGCCGGTCACCGGCATGCCGACGGTGTACATGTGGTGCGCCCAGACGATGAACGAGATGATCGCGATCGCCGAGGTGGCGTACACCATCGAGGCGTAGCCGAACAGCGGCTTCCTCGAGAACGCCGGGATCACCTGCGAGATCACGCCGAAGCCCGGCAGCGCGATGATGTACACCTCGGGGTGGCCGAAGAACCAGAAGATGTGCTGGTAGAGCACCGGGTCGCCGCCGCCCGCGGCGTTGAAGAAGGTGGTGCCGAAGTGGCGGTCGGTGAGCGTCATGGTGACCGCGCCGGCGAGCACCGGCATCGCCGCCACCAGCAGGTAGGCGGTGATCAGCCAGGTCCAAACGAACAGCGGCATTCTCATCAGCGTCATCCCGGGCGCGCGCATGTTGAGGATGGTAGTGATGATGTTGATCGAGCCCAGGATCGAGCTCATGCCGAGGATGTGCACGGCGAAGATGGTGAGGTCCATGCCGATGCCCATCTGCACGGTGAGCGGCGCGTACAGGGTCCAGCCCACGCCGGGCGCGCCGCCGGGCATGAAGAACGACAGCACCAGCAGCGTGGCGGCGAACGGCAGCAGCCAGAACGACCAGTTGTTGAGGCGCGCGAACGCCATGTCGGGCGCGCCGATCATCATCGGGATCTGCCAGTTCGCGAAACCGACGAATACCGGCATGATCGCGCCGAACACCATGATCAGGCCGTGCATGGTGGTGAGCTGGTTGAAGAAGTCCGGGTCCATGACCTGCAGCCCGGGCGAGAACAGCTCCATGCGGATGCCCACCGCCATCAGCCCGCCGATCGAAAACATGATGAAGCTGAACCACAGGTACAGCGTGCCGATGTCCTTGTGGTTGGTGGTGGTGATCCAGCGCATGATCCCGCCGTACGGGCCGTGGTGGCCGTGGCCGTGATCGTCGTGGGTGTGATCGTGCGGGTGGGCGTGATCGTGTGCGACTGAGCTCATGAGCTATTTCCTTCTTGCCTTGACTTCGGCGGGCTGAACGTCGCTCGCCTTGTTGCCCCAGGAATTGCGCGCGTACGTGATGACCGCCGCGATATCGGTGTCGGAGAGCTGCTTGCCGAACGCCTGCATCGCGGTGTTCGGGCGGCCGTTCAGCACCGTATCGATCGGCCCCTCTTCGGCGCCGGTGACGAACTTGGAGTTCGCGAGCGCGGGCGCCTTCATCGCCGCCAGGCCCTGGCCGGACGCCTGGTGGCACGCGACGCAGTTCGCGGCGTAGACCCTCTCGCCGCGCGCGACGAGCTCCTTCGGCTCCCAGGTCTTGCCCGGATCGTCGGCCGCGGCGGCCATGGCCTTTTTCTGCTCGCCCACCCATTTCGAGTAGTCCTCGTTGGACACCACCCGCACCACGATCGGCATGAAGCCATGCTCCTTGCCGCACAGCTCGACGCACTGGCCGCGATACGTTCCGGTCTGCTCCGCGCGGAACCAGATGTCGCGCAGGAACCCGGGGATCGCATCCTGCTTCGCGCCCAGAGCGGGAATCCACCAGGCGTGGATCACGTCGGCGGCGGTGGTGATGATGCGCACCTTCTTGCCGATCGGCACCACCATCTCGTTGTCGACTTCGAGCAGGTAGTGCTCGCCCTTGGGCGCGTGGCCTTCGATCTGCTCGCGTGGCGTGGCGAGCGTCGACACGAAGCTGATGCCCTCGCCCTCGCCCCGCAGATAGTCGTAGCCCCATTTCCACTGGTAGCCGGTGACCTTGATGGTGAGGTCGGGGGCGGAGGTGTCCTTCTGTGCGATCACGACCTTGGTCACCGGCCAGGCGATCACGATCAGGATCAGCGCCGGAATCACGGTCCAGAGGATCTCGACGGTGGTGTTTTCGTGGAACTGCTCGGCCTTGTGGCCGATCGACTTGCGGTGCGCGTAGCAGGCGTAAAACATGAATCCGAACACGCCGACGAAGATCACCAGGATGATCCACATCACCACCTGATGGAGCCAGTCGATCTCCTGCGCCATCTTCGACGCCGGCGTCTGGAAGTACCACGCGGCCGCGTGCGCCGCGCCCGAGGCGGCGGCTGCCGCCAGGCCGGCGAACAGTGAAACGAGTTTGCTGCCCTTCATGTAGTGGTTCCCTGATTGAGTCTCATCTTGAGCTCGGCGGCGAGCTCGGCGCGCGCTTCGGCGCCGAGATGCCGGCCGATCTCTAGTTGTTCTTTCGCGTCGCGCAGCAAGACGCGCCCTTCTTCCACGACTACGCTTGCCCCCTCCATCCGGTAGCGCGCGGTCCGCTCGCCTTCGGCGACCTCGACGTCGAGCCTGCCCGATTCCAATTCGATCTTCTCGTAGTCCGCCGCGTGGCGCGCATACAGCACGAAAGCCGCGCCGAGCAGCAGCACTTCCAGTCCCGCGAACGGCAGGATCAGCCACGCGCCCAGTGCCGCAAATCCCGCCCCGATGGCGAGAACGAGGAGCGCCAGCGCCGCGAACACCCCCGCCAAAGCCTTCGGCGACATCGAGCAATTGCGCTTCAGGACCAGGCTGAAGTGGGACGTGCTCACCTAGGGGGCTGAAAGTATCACATCCGGAACGCACGCCTCAAGGCATGCGCTTGAAAACACGCACGGTTTTCGCTTCAGGTTCGATCTTTCGCGACTTCCACGCGTGGCCGTAAACGACTTCGAATGTGGCGCGTGAGGGCGCGCCCAGCCGCTTGCCGAAGCCTCTGCCGGACAACCCTCGCTGACGATCGGCGCGCGCGCTGGTCTGTCCGCTCAAGCGCAGGTCGGCCAGAAGGCTGCCGCCCTTGGTGTAGTCGACTTCGATGATTTCCATGTCCATGACCGGGTTGGAGAAGCCAGCGCCGAGCAGCATGTCCCCGAGATCGTGCATGTCGATGAACGCGTGCACGCGCGACGCGCCGGCCGCCGCGCGCAGCTCCTTCAGCGAATCCGGACCGAGCGCGCTGAACATGAGCAGGCCCTCGGGCGCGAGGACGCGGGCGAACTCGCGGAACGCGGGCAGCGGATCCGAGAGCCAGTGCAGCGCCATGTTGCACCAGGTGAAATCGACGGCGTCGGCGGCGATCGGCAGCCGCTCCAGCTCGCCGCACACCCGGGCGGGGGTTTTTCCAAAGAGCTTCCTTTTCCCCGCGCGCAGCATCTCCACCGCGAAATCCAGGGCGATGACCTCGGCGTGCGGATAGCGCTTGCCGAGCGCGAGGCGCGGCGGACCGCTCGCCGCATCGAGGATCCGTCGCGGGGCGATCTTCATGTAGTCCAGGCGCTCGAGCATGCGCGCCGCGACCTCGTCTTCCAGGCGCGACGCCTTCTCGTAGGTCCTTGCGGTTCGCTCGAAGCGCCGCCGCGCGGCGCGCCGGTCAATTTCTGGCGAGGGCTTGCTCAACCGCAGCCGCTACCGCGAGGACGCGCCGGTCGCTCATCGCCGGCCCGCACACCATCAAGCCGACGGGCGCCGCGCCGCTCGCGTGGCAGGGCAGCGACGCAGCGCAGCCGTCGAGGAAATTCACCAGCCCCACGATGCGCAGGATGCGCATGTTCCAGCGGAAGTACGCCTCGTCGGTGGCGTCGACCTCGGCGATCGGCGGCGCGATGCAGGGGTTCGTCGGCAGGAGAAACGCGTCGAAAGGCGCGACGAGGGCTTCGACCTCGCGCTGGAACTCGGCGCGCAGCCGCACGAAGTCGACGTAATCCGCGGCGCTCAAGTCCTTGCCGAGGATCACGCGCTTCGCGACCCGCGGATCGTATTCGGCGAGGCGCTCGGCGTTCTTGCGGTGAATCGCGTAGGCCTCGGCGCCGGCGAAGCCGCCGCCCTTGAAGTACTCGCCCTGGCGGTCGAACGCCGGCACCGGCTTTTCCGCAATCGACGCCCCTGCACGACCCAGCTTTTCAAGCGCCGCCGAAAAAGCGGAAGCCACTTCCGGGTCCAGGCCGTCGCGGACTTCGGTCTTCGGCACGAGGAGCCTCAATCCCTTCGCGGGCAGCTCGGACAGCGGCTCGGGCGGCTCCCCGGCGAGGATCGCGTCGTAGACCGCGCAGCAGGCGACGGAGCTGGCGAGCGGCCCGACCGAGTCGAGCGTGGTGGAAAGCGGGAACGCGCCTTCGCGCGGCACGCGCCGGGTGGTCGGCTTGAAGCCGGTCACGCCGCAGAACGCCGCCGGGATGCGGATCGATCCGCGCGTATCGGACCCGAGCGCCATCACGCACATGCCGTCGGCCTGCGCGACCGCGGCGCCGGAAGACGAGCCGCCGGGAATCCTGCCGGTCTTGCGGTCCCACGGATTCCTCGGCGTGCCGTAATGCGGGTTGATTCCCGTCGTGCCGAACGCGAACTCGACCATGTTGGTGCGGCCGACGAACACCGCGCCCGCGGCGCGCAAGCGGGCCACCGCAAGGGCATCTGCGTTTGCCGGTGGATTCTTTTCCATGATCCTCGACCCGGCCCGGGTCAGATCGCCCGCCACGTCGAACAGGTCCTTCAGGGAAACCGGCAGCCCGTCGACAGGAGAGCGCCGCACGCCTGCCTTGCGCAGCCGGTCGGAAAAGTCGGCCTCAGCGAGCGCGCCTTCGGCATAGACCTTGATGAAAGCGCGCTTGCCTTCGCCCGCCGGGTCGGCGATGCGCGCGAGCGCCTGCTCGGT
>DATBSZ010000186.1:0-6452 GCA_036559525.1 Burkholderiales bacterium | reverse complement strand
TCTCTCGATCAGCTCCGAGATGTGGCGGGTATTCAGCAGGACCTCCACCGCGGCCACGCGGGCGCCGGTCTTGGTGCGCACCAGGCGCTGCGAGACTACCGCCGACAACGAAGCCGACAGGTCGAGCAGCAGCGCCGGCCGATTCTCCAGCGGGTAGAAGTTGATGATCCGGTTCATCGCGTGATAGCTGTTGCTCGCGTGCAGCGTCGCGAGGCACAGGTGGCCAGACTGCGCGTAGGCGAGGGCCATCGACATGGTCGGCTTGTCGCGGATCTCGCCGATCAGGATGCAGTCCGGCGCCTGGCGCAGCGCGTTCTTGAGCGCGATCTCGAACGCCTTGGTGTCGGTGCCGATCTCGCGCTGGTTCACGATCGACTTCTTGTTCTGGAACACGTACTCGACCGGGTCTTCGAGCGTCAGGATGTGGCCCGACTTGCGCTCGTTGCGGAAGTCGAGCATCGACGCGAGCGAGGTCGACTTGCCCGAGCCGGTGGCGCCGACCATCAGGATCAGGCCGCGCTTGCCCATGATGACTTCCTTCAGCACCTCGGGCACGCCGAGCGAGTCGATCGAGGGGATCGTGCCCGGGATGTAGCGCACCACGACCGAGGGCGAGCCCTTCTGGCGGAACGCGCTGATGCGGAAGGTGCCCACGCCCGCGAGGTTGTACGCGGTGTTGAGCTCCATCTCTTCCTCGAATTCCTTGATCTGGCGCTCGTTCAGCACTTCGTAGAGAAGCTGCTGCACGGTGTCGGCGGTCATCGTGGCCTGGTTGACCGGGATCGCGACGCCGTTGATCTTGATGTTGATCGGCGCGCCGATCGAGACGAAGATGTCCGAGGCCTTCTTGTCGGCCATGATCTGGAACAGCTTTTTCATTGCAGACATCGTGCTTCTCCCCTGGTGCCTTGCCGCTAGTTTAATCCCCCCTGAGAAGTTCGTTCAGGCTGGTCTTGGCGCGGGTCTTGGCATCAACAGTTTTTACAATCACCGCACAGTACAGGCTGTACTTGCCGTCCGCAGAGGGCAAAGTACCCGAAACCACCACCGACCCGGCCGGCACGCGGCCGTAGAGGATGCGGCCGCTGGCGCGCTCGAGGATCCGGGTGCTCTGGCCGAGGTACACCCCCATCGACAGCACGCTGTTTTCCTCGACGATCACGCCCTCGACCACCTCGGAGCGCGCGCCGATGAAGCAGTTGTCCTCGATGATCACCGGGTTCGCCTGCACCGGCTCGAGCACCCCGCCGATGCCGACGCCGCCGGAAAGATGCACGTTCCTGCCGATCTGGGCGCACGAGCCCACGGTGGCCCAGGTGTCGACCATGGTGCCCTCGTCGACGTACGCCCCGATATTCACGAAAGAGGGCATCAGCACCACGTTCTTTGCGATGTACGCGCCGCGCCGGACCGCGGCCGGCGGCACGACCCTGAATCCCGCCTTGCCGAAATCGAAGGACTCGAATTTCGACGGCACCTTGTCGTAGTAGCGCTTCTCCATGACCCGGTTGTCCTGCAGCCGGAAGGAAAGCAGCACGGCCTTCTTCAGCCACTGGTGCGTAATCCACTGGCCGCCGGATTTCTCGGCGACCCGCAGCTTTCCCGAATCGAGGCCGGCGATCGCCTGTTTCACCGCCTCGCGCAG
This sequence comes from Burkholderiales bacterium, assembly GCA_036559525.1. Taxonomy (GTDB): domain Bacteria; phylum Pseudomonadota; class Gammaproteobacteria; order Burkholderiales; family SG8-39; genus SCGC-AG-212-J23. The sequence continues at coordinate 4,807 of DATBSZ010000186.1, read as the reverse complement.
CCCCTTGGTTGGCTTCAGCGCGGCGCGTTCTTCCCAGGCGGCTTCGATGACTTCCTTGGCGTTCATAGTTTGCGCAGGAGTTGGCCGATGCGCTCGGCGGCGGCGACGCAGTCCTTCAGCGGCGCGACCAGCGCGATGCGGACATGGTTGGCCCCGGGATTCGTCCCGTTGACCTCGCGTCCGAGAAAGCTTCCGGGCAGCACGAGCACATTGTATTCATGGTGCAGGCGGCGCACGAACTCGGTGTCGTCGATCGGCGTGCGCAGCCAGACGTAGAACCCGCCGCCGGGCCGCTCCGCGTTCAGCACAGGCAGGACCGCGTCGAACTTCTCCGCATACAGGCGCCGGTTCTCGCGCACGTGCTCCTCGTCGTTCCACGCGGCGATCGACGCCTTCTGCACCGCGAGGCTCATGGCCGAGCCGTGGTAGGTGCGGTAGAGCCGGAACTTCTCGAGCAGCCCGGCGTCGCCGGCGACGAAGCCCGAGCGCATGCCGGGAGCGTTCGAGCGCTTGGACAGGCTGGAGAATGCGACCAGCCGCCGATAATCCTTTCTCTTCAATTGAAACGCGGCTTCCAGGGCGCCGAGCGGGGCCCGGTCGAAATAGATCTCCGAGTAGCACTCGTCCGACGCGATGGCGAAGCCGTGGCGGTCGGAAAGCTCGAACAGGCGCCGCCAGTCCTCGAGTCGCATCACCTGGCCGCTCGGGTTGGCCGGCGAGCAGGCATAGACCAGCTGCACGCCGTCCCACTTCTCCGGGGGGCCGTAGACCGGCGTCGCTCCGGCGAGGAGCGCCGCGCCCTCATATATTTGGTAGAAGGGATTGGGGCAGACGACCCTCGCATTGCGGGTCGGGTCGATGAGCGTCTGGGCAAAAGCAAAGAGCGCCTCCCGCGAGCCGTTGACCGGCAGCACCTGGGTCGCCGGGTCGGGCGCCGGGATGCCGTAGCGCCGCGCGAGCCAGCCCGAAATCGCCTCGCGCAGCTCCGGCGTCCCGGCCGTCAGCGGATAGACGGCGAGACCGTCGAGCGCATTGGCGAGGGCGTCCTTCACCAGGCGCGGCGTGGCGTGCTTCGGCTCGCCGATCGAGAGATTGATCTCGGCCGGCCGGTCGCCGCTCATTTGGCCGCTCATTTGGCCGACGAGGGCGCGGAGCTTCTCGAACGGGTACGGCTTGAGCTTCTCGAGGAGCGGGTTCAAGCCTTGCCAGCCCAACCGCGCTTGCGATGCTCCGCCACCACTGTGGTGTGGATCCCGCCGCGCACGTTAAAGCGCGCCTCGAGTCTTGCGTAGCGCGGCTTCATTGCCCGCACCAGGTCATCCAGGATGCGGTTGGTCACGGCTTCGTGGAACGCGCCTTCATCGCGGTAGGACCAGATGTAGAGCTTGAGGGACTTGAGCTCCACGCACAGGCGGTCGGGAACGTAGTCGAGCAGCAGCGTGGCGAAGTCCGGCTGGCCCGTCTTCGGGCAGAGGCAGGTGAACTCCGGAATCTCCATGTGGATCCGGTAGTCGCGCTGCGGCGTCGGATTGGCGAAAGTTTCTAGCCGCTTGCTGGGTCGCGAAGGCACGGAAAAACCGCCGGAAAGAAAGCGCGGCGATGTTATCATTTTTTCCGTGCGCCTCACTCAAATAAAACTGTCCGGATTCAAGTCCTTCGTCGATCCAACCTCGATCCACATCCCCGGCGCGCTGGTCGGCGTGGTCGGGCCCAACGGCTGCGGCAAATCGAACGTGATCGACGCGGTGCGCTGGGTGCTCGGCGAATCGCGGGCATCCGCCTTGCGCGGCGACTCGATGCAGGACGTGATCTTCAACGGCTCGGTGAACCGCAAGCCGATCGCGCGCGCCTCGGTCGAGCTCATCTTCGACAACTCGCAGGGCCGCGCCGCCGGGCAGTGGTCGCAATACGCCGAGATCTCGGTGAAGCGCACGGTGCAGCGCGACGGCGAGTCGAGCTACTTCGTGAACGGCACGCACGTGCGCCGGCGCGACATCACCGACATGTTCCTCGGCACCGGCCTCGGCCCGCGCGCCTACGCCATCATCGAGCAGGGCATGATCTCGCGCGTGATCGAGGCGAAGCCCGAGGAGCTGCGCGTGTTCCTCGAGGAGGCCGCGGGGATCTCGCGCTACAAGGAGCGCCGGCGCGAGACCGAGAACCGGCTCGCCGACACGCGCGAGAACCTGGCGCGCGTCACCGACATCCGCCTCGAGCTCGGCGCGCAGCTCGAGAAGCTCGAGGCGCAGGCGAAGGTCGCGACGCGCTACAAGGAATACCACTCCGACCTGCAGTTCAAGCAGCATCTTCTCTGGTACCTGCGGCGGCGCGACGCGGCGGCCGAGCGCGACCGCCACCGGCAGGAGCTCTCCCGGATCACGAACGAGCTGGAATCGCAGAACGCGGAGCTGCGCAGCGTCGAGTCGCGCGTGGAGCGCGCGCGCGCCGCGCATTACGGCGCGGGCGACGGCCTGAACGCCTCGCAGGGCGCGCTCTACGCGGCCAACGCCGAGGTGGCGCGCTTCGAGTCCGAGCTCAGGCACGCCGAAGAAACGCGCAGCCGCCTCGACAGCCAGCACACCGAGCGCCGCGCGCAGCTCGCTGCATGGCGGGCGCAGCGCGCCGACCTGACCCAATCGCTGCACAGCTGGGCGGTCCGCGCCGGGGAAGCGAAGCAGCGCGTCGCCGAGACCCGGGAGCGATCGGAGCGGGAAGGCCATTCGCTGCCCCAGGTCGAGCAGGCCTTTCGCACCGCCCAGGAGGCGCTGGAGGCCGCGCGCAGCGCGCTATCGCAGGCCGAGAACCGCCTTCAGCTCGAGCAGGCGAACGGCGCGCACCTCGAGCGCGGCCAGCAGGCGCTCGAGCAGCGCCGCGAGCGGCTCGAAGCCGAGCTGCAGACCCTCGGGGAGCCGCAGGCGGGCAGCGTTCAGAATCTCGATGACCTGCAGCAGGGGCTCGCCACGGCCGAGCAGGCATTCGCGCGATTGCAGGCGGAGCACGCCGCGGCGGAAGGGCGGCGCGCCGAAGCCGCCGACGGGCTCGGCGCTGCGCAACGCGACCTGGCCGCGGCGCAGGCGCAGCTCGAGACCCTGCGCCAGATCCAGGCCGACACCGAGGACAACGCACCGCTGAACGAGTGGCTCGGGCGTCACGGCCTGGCGCACGCCGCCCGGCTGTGGCAAAAGCTGCGCATCGACCCCGGCTGGGAGACTGCAGTCGAGTCCGTGCTGCGCGAGCGCCTGCATGCGCTGGAGCTCACCGACGCCTCCGGGCTGGCGGCCGCGCTTGCCGATCGCCCGCCGGTCAAGGCGAGCATCTTCGATCATGGGGCGCGACCCACCTCGGCGCCGGCCGCCGGGCTACCGCTCCTCACCAAGATTCACGCCACGGACCCGGCAGTCGCCGGCGCGCTCGCCGACTGGCTGGCCGGCGTGGTGGCCGTGGAAGGCACGCCCGACGCGCGGATGCGCGAAGCGCTGCCGCCGGGCGTCGTGATGGTGAACCGCGAAGGCCACCAGTTCACCCGCCACACGGTGAGCTTCCATGCGCCCGACGCCCAGGACGCCGGCCTGCTCGAGCGCCAGGCGCAGATCGAGGAGCTCGAGAAGCGCTGCCGCGCGCTCGCTGCGGGCTTGTCGAACGCGGAAGCCTGGCAGCGCCGCCACGAGGAAGAAGTCAATTCCCATCTTGCTTCCCTCGAGCAGGCGAGGGTCGGGATCTCGGAGCGCCAGAAAGGGCTGCACGACGCGCAGATCGAGAACGTGAAGGTTTCGCAGGCCCAGGAGCACTCTCGCGAGCGCAGCGCCCAGGTGCGCTCCGAGCTCGACGAGGTTCGCGGCGAGGCCGAGCGCGGCAGGCAGGCGCTCTCCGATTGCGAAGGCACGGCCGCGCGGCTCTCGAGAGAGATGGTGGAGATGAAGGAGCGGGCCGAGCGGGCGCGCGAGGCGCTCGCCGGCGCGGACAGCGCGCTCGCCGCGCAGCGCAGCGCCCTGCAGCAGGCCGAGCGCGAGGCGCAGGATGCGCTCTTCGGCGAGCGCGAATGCTCCTCCAAGATCGCCGAGATCGACAACTCGGTGCGCGTGATCGATCAGCAGATCGCGCGCGCCGATGCCGAAGTGGCGCGCCTCAACGAGGAGCTCGCCGCCGACCCGATTCCGGCGGTACGGGAGTCTTTGGCTTCTGCAGTTGAGGCGAGGATCTCCTGTGAAAAAAACCTCGCGGAATCGCGCAACGCGGTGGAAGCCGCCGCGGGCGCGCTGCGCGAGCTCGAGGAGGCGAGGCTCCAGGCCGAAGGCCGCGCCGCGCCGCTACGCGAGAAAGTGAACGAGCTGCGCCTCAAGGAGCAGGCCGCGCAGATCAATTACGACCAGTTCGCGACCCAGCTCGCCGAGGCGGGCGCCGACGAGGCGCTGCTCGCGGCGGAGGCCGAGGGCGCGCCACGCGCCTCGTCGCTCCAGGGAGAGATTACCCGCATCACCCAGGCGATCAACGAGCTCGGCGCCGTTAACCTCGCCGCGCTGGAAGAGCTGCGCTCGAGCCAGGAGCGCAAGTCGTTCCTCGATTCGCAGTCGGGCGACCTCGAGGAAGCCGTGACCACGCTCGAGGACGCGATCCGCAGGATCGACCGCGAGAGCCGCGAGCTCCTGCGCGAGACCTTCGACACCGTGAACGGCCATCTCGCCAAGCTGTTCCCGACCCTCTTCGGCGGCGGCGACGCCAAGCTGACGATGACCGGGGAGGAGATCCTCGACGCCGGCGTGCAGGTGATGGCGCATCCCCCGGGCAAGCGCAACACCAGCATCCACCT
>DATBSZ010000185.1:0-3359 GCA_036559525.1 Burkholderiales bacterium | reverse complement strand
ACGCGGTAGGCCCAAGGCCAGCCTTCGACGCCGAGCGCCGGCTGTTCCGGAACCAGGGCGCGGCGCTTGATGAGGCTGCGCACGTAGTCGGGCTCGATACCAGCCTCGAGCGCGTTCGCGAGCACGCGCGCCACCGCCGCCGGCCGCCACCAGAGGAAATGCGCGTAGCCGTACTCGCGGCCGAGCTCCAGGCCGCGGCGCAGGGCGGCCATGCCGGTGCGCTGGCGCCCGTGCGTGAGCGCGATCTGCGCGAACCCGACCAGGCAGGTGAATTCCAGGTGGCGGTTGTCGATGCCGCGCACGATGTCGCGCAGGGTGTGAAGGTGCGCGACGCATTTGCGCTCGTCGTTGCACTCCGCAAGGATCTCGGCGAGCGCGAGGCGGCACAGCACCTCGAACAGCGGGCAGCCGACCTCGATCGCCATGCGCAGCGCGGCCTTCTCCCTCTGCAGCGCCGTCATCAGGTCTTTGCGCAGTATCGCTTCCCAGGCCTGGAAGTGGTTGTACAGGCACAGGTTGAAGCGCCCGGCATTGGCGGTGCGCGTGGCGAGCTCGCGCGCGAGGGCCTGGGCCTGGATGAGATTGCCCGAGCCGAGCGCGCCGCCATAGCCGTAGACCAGGAGCTGGAAGGTCCAGGTGTGCACGCCGGTGGCGTGCGCGATCTCGAGGCCTTCGCGCATCGCGTTCTCGCACCCGGCGCCGTCGGCAGTCAGCATGGCGTACATCGTCTCGATGTTCTTCAGGGTGATCAGCGAGAACGGCGTTACGCCGCTCGCGCGCGCGAGCTCGCGCATCGCCGCGATCAGCTCGGCGGCGCGGCCGTACAGACCGGTCCACATCAGCGTGAGCGACGCGAGCAGGCCTACGAACATGCGCAGGTTGACGTCGGGCTGCCCCGCCGAGGCGGCGAGCGCGCGCTCGATCCAGCGCTTGATGTCGCGGCGCTGCGGCTGCCGCAGCGTGAGCGAGAACAGCATGCCGCACGCGACGCGCGCCTCCGCCTCGGGCCGCAGCGGCAGCGGGCCGTCCTTCTCGGCCTCGTCGAGCACCGCGATCCAGCGGTCGAGCAGCGAGCAGTCGTCGAGCTCGTAGAGGATGGCGAACATCGCGCCCGAAGCAGCGAGCACCATGCCGGCGCTGTCGCACTGCGCGCGGAACAGGTCGAACGTCTTCTCGTAGAGGATGCGCCCCTCGCGCGGCGCCACCTGCGCCTGGCTTGACGCCGCCCAGTAGAGGGTCCACGGCCGCTTGGCCTGCACTTCGCCCGGCAGCTCCTCGACCCAGCGCGCGATGGTCTCGCCGCGACCCTGGTCGAGCAGCGCCGCGGCGTGCGCCTCGATGAGGCGCGCCATCTCGCTCCAATCGTGGCATTCGCGGTAAAGCGCGACCGCATCTTCGATGCGGCCCGCTTGCTCCATCTGAGCGGCCGATGCGCGTTGAAGCTCGCGCCGGCGTTCCTTCGGCAAGCTGTCGGCGGCGCGCGCCTGGAGGAAGTCGCGCAGCATCGGGTGGTACTGGTAGACCGGCTCGGGCTGCGTATCGCGTACGCTGACGAAATAGTTGTTGCGGTTGAGCCCGGCCAGCAGCTCGCCCGTTCCCTCATCGGCGCTCAACTCGCGCGCCATGGCGGTGGTCATCTCGGGAAGGTACGCGGTGTGCAGCAGGAACTGCTGCGTGCGCGCGTCGGATTTTTGGAAGATCTCGCCTGCGAGGTAGTCGAACACGAGCTGCCGGCTCGCCAGGCCCGGCGGCTCGGCGATCGCGCCGGAAACCTTCGCCTGCTCGAGCATCAGCACGAGCCCCGCCGCCCAGCCCTGGGTGCGCGCGTAGAGCGCGTCGACCGCCCCGGCGCTGAACCCCGGGCGGCGCCTCGCGATGATCGAGCCGGCCTCCTCGCGCGTCAGGCGCAGCTCGTCCCAGCCGATCACGGAGAGCGCCTGGTTGGCGCGCAGCCGCGTCAGCGTCGCGGGCGGGTCGCCGCGGCTAATGGTGAGCACGCGCCCGCCGGGCGGCAGCGTCTCGAGCGCCACGCGCATCACCTCGTGCAGCTGCGACGACGCCGGCACCGACTGGTAGCCGTCGAACACCAGCGCAAACGGCGCCTTGAGCTGCGCGTAGAGGCGCTCGAAATAGCGCCGCGTGAACACGCCGAGGCCGGGCTGGTACTCCGGCGTGAACAACGGAAGCCGCTCGCGCTCGCCGTCGAGCGACGCTGCGGCGAGGCTGAGGTAGTAGAAGAACGTGGCGACGTCGGCGTCGCCTTCGTCGAGCTGATACCAGACGGAGCGCACGCCGGCGTGGTCGAGCCAGCTCGCGGCAAGCGTGGTCTTGCCGCAGCCGGGCGGACCGGTGACCCAGGTCACCGGACTTTCTTTCTTGAGCAACTCGAAAAGGCGTTTGCGCGGCAAGACCCCGGCCGCGCTCGGCCGCGTCGTCTTGCCCAGCGACACTTTCCTCGCCTTCATTTCATTCGCCCCTCACCGCCCCCTCCCGTCTCGGGTCGGCGCCCCCGCGCCAGCCGCCGGGCACTCGCTCGATGCCGTGCAGGCCGCTCGTGAGCACGATTGTTTCGACTTGATGACCCCGTTGCAAGAGGTCTGGCGCCAACGCGCCGTACCGGCTGCCCTGTTCGATCAGGGTCGGCCCGTTGCGCGAGCCGAAATTGGGCAGATCGATGGCGGCCTGGACGTCGAGACCCCAGTCGAGCACCCCGACCAGCGCCTTGGCAACGTAGTTGATGATCATCGACCCGCCAGGGGAGCCGATCACCAAATAGGGTTGGTCATTGCTGTTGAAAACTACGGCCGGCGCCATGCTGCTCCGCGGGCGCTTGCCCGCTGCGACGGAATTCGGCCCGCCGGGCGCAAAGTCGAAGTCGGTGAGCTGGTTGTTGAGGAGAAAGCCGCGCACCATGAGGCGGCTGCCGAACGCGCTCTCGATCGTGGTGGTCATCGAGACGATGTTGCCGCGCGCATCGACGATGGAGAAATGGCTGGTGCCGGCTTCGCTGTCGCCGGGCGGCGCAAGCGGCACGGCGCGTTCGCCGATCAGCTTTGCTCTTTTTTCCAGGTAGTTCGAACCCAGCAACGCCTTGACGGGAACGGAAACGAAATCTGGATCGCCCAGGTAGCGGGCGCGGTCCGCGTACGCGAGCTTGCCGGCTTCGGCAAAAAAATGCAGCGCGGCCGCCGACTCGGGCGGCGCCCGCGCGAAGCTCGTGCGCTCGAGGAGCCCGAGGATCTGCAGCACCGCGATGCCGCCGGAGCTCGGCGGGCCCATCGAGCAAAGGCGCCAGCGGCGGTACGGGCCGCATACCGGCGCGCGCTCGACGGCGCGGTAGCCGCGAAGATCCTCTTCGG
>DATBSZ010000184.1:0-9185 GCA_036559525.1 Burkholderiales bacterium | reverse complement strand
ATCGGACCCGACGTGCGCACCGCACTCGGCATCGATCCCGCGCTCGCCGCGTGCACGCCCGCCGACCTCATCCGCGCCATCCTGCGCGCCCCGGTCGACCTGCTCTACAACGGCGGCATCGGCACGTACGTGAAGGCGAGCGCGGAAACGCACGCCGAGGTCGGCGATCGTGCCAACGACGGCCTGCGTGTCGGGGTCGGGGTCGATGATGATGTGGCGGTGGTCGAAGGCCGCGACGAGGCGGATGTGCCGCGACAGCAGCATGCCGTTGCCGAACACGTCGCCCGACATGTCGCCGATGCCCGCGACGATGAAGTCCTGGCTCTGGGTGTCGACGCCCATCTCCCGGAAGTGGCGCTTCACCGATTCCCAGGCGCCGCGCGCGGTGATCGCCATCTTTTTGTGGTCGTAGCCCGCCGAGCCGCCCGAGGCGAACGCGTCGTCGAGCCAGAAGCCGTACTCCCTGGCGATGGCGTTGGCGTAGTCGGAGAAGGTCGCAGTGCCCTTGTCGGCGGCGACTACGAGGTAGGGATCGTCGTTGTCGTGGCGCACCACGCCCTTCGGCGGCACCACTTTCCCGCCGGCCAGGTTGTCGGTGATGTCGAGCAGCCCGCGCAGGAACGTCTGGTAGCAGGCGACGCCTTCCTTCAGGAACGCCTCGCGTTCCGCGGGCGGCCGCTTCACCACGAAGCCGCCCTTGGCGCCGACCGGGACGATCACCACGTTCTTCACCATCTGCGCCTTCATGAGGCCCAGCACCTCGGTGCGGAAGTCCTCCATGCGGTCCGACCAGCGCAGGCCGCCGCGCGCCACGCGCCCGCCGCGCAGGTGCACGCCCTCGACGCGCGGCGAGTACACCCAGATCTCGAACATCGGTCGCGGCTCGGGCAGCCCGGGCACGCGCTTCGGGTCGAGCTTGAACGAGACGTACGGCTTCCCCAGAAAGTAGTTCGTGCGCGTGGTGGCTTGAATCACCGCGAGGAAGCTGCGCAGGATGCGGTCCTCGTCCAGGTTCTGCACTTCGTCCAGCGCAGCGGAAATTTCCCCTGCCAGGGTCGCCTCGCGCTCCTTCCCGGGGCCCTCGAATCTCGCGAAGAACAGGCGCACCAGAAGCGCGGCGATGCGCGGGTGGGCGGCGAGCGCCTGCTCGACATAGGCGAGGCTGAAGGTCGAGGTGCCCTGACGCAGATACCGCGCGTAGGCGCGCAGCACGCTGATCTCTCGCGCCGACAGCCCCGCCGTGAGCACGAGGCGATTGAGGCTGTCCGCCTCGATCGTGCCGCAGAACATGCCGAGGAACGCGTCGTGGAAAGCGTCGCGCACCTGGGCGAGCTCGAGCGCGGCGCCGGCGGCCGGCACCAGCCCGAAGTCGACCACGCGCACCGGCTGCGCGCCCGCCGGGTCGAGCTCGTGCGGATGCTCGTACTGCACGCGCACGCCGAGGCGCTCGAGCATCGGCACGCTGTCGGAGAGCGGCACGGTGCTGCCGCGGCGGTAGATCTTGAAGTTGAGCATTCCCGGCCGGCCGTCCGCGCGCCGGTGCAGGTTCATGCCGAGGTCGACGGCCGGGTCGAGCGACTCGATCATCTCGATGTCGGTGACCGCCTCGCGCACCGAGTATTCCTCGCGGTAGCTGCCGGGGAATGCTTTTTCATAGATGCGGAACAAGGCGTTCGCGCGCTCCTCGCCGTGGCGCTCGACCAGCGCCGCGAGGAGGTCGTCCTCCCAGCGGCGCATCGCTTCGACCAGGCGCCCCTCGAGCGCCTTGAGGTCGGGCGTTCCCACCATCGCACCGGGCCCGGTGCGGATGCGCATGAGGATCCGGCCGAGCGCCGCCGACGACAGATCCACGTCGAAGTCCGAGGACACGCCGTTGAACGCTTCGGTCAGGATCTTCTGGAAGCGCTGGCGCAGCTCGGTATTGAAGCGCTCGCGCGGCACGAAGATGAGGCAGGTCACGAAGCGCCCGTACGCGTCGTGGCGCACCAGCAGGCGCAACCGCTGGCGCTCGCCGAGCTGCAGGATCGCCATGGCGTGGCGCTGCAGGTCGTCGGCGCCGATCTGCAGCAGCTCGTCGCGCGGGTAGCGCTCGAGGATCGAGGCGAGCGCCTTGCCGCTGTGGCCCCCGGGCAGCAGGCTGGCGCGCTCCATCACCGCGGCGAGCTTGCGGCGCAGCAGGGGGACCTCGGTCGGATTCGACGCGTAGGCCGTGTGGGTGTAGAGGCCGAGAAAGCGCGTCTCGCCGCGCACTTCCCCTTTGGCGTCGAAGTGCTTGACGCCGACGTAGTCGAGGTGGCCGGGCCGGTGCACGGTGGAGCTCGCGTTCGCCTTGGTGAGCAACAGGAGCTCCTTCACCCTCGCGCGCTTGCGCGCTTCGGCGGGCAGGGTGGCGAAGCTCGCCGAGACCGTCTCGCCCGGGCGCTCGCGCAGGATGCCGAGGCCGCTGCCCGGAACGATGCGCAGCACGTCCTCGCCGCCGGCGGTGGCGATCTCGTATCGGCGGCAGCCGAGGAAGGTGAAATTGTCCTCGAGGAGCCATTCGAGAAAGGCGCGCCCTTCCTCGAGCTCGGCCTGCGCTACGCCGCTGCGCGCCGCGTCGAGCCCGGCGATGACCTCGCGCAGGCGCCCCTGCATCGGCTTCCAGTCCTCGACCGCAGCGCGCACGTCGGCGAGCACCCTGGCGATCCCCGCCTCGAGCTGGGCGAGCTTCGCCGGGTCGGTCTGGCGGTCGACTTCGAGATGAATGAACGACTCCAGCCGCCCTTCCGGCGACGCCCCGGGTTTTTCAACCGAAAGCAATTCCCCCTTGGGGCCGCGCCGGGCGCGCAGCACCGGATGGATCACGAGATGCAGCTTCAGCCCCTGGCTGTTGACCTCCATGGTCACCGAGTCGACCAGGAACGGCATGTCGTCGTTGACGATCTCGATCGCGGTATGCGTGCTCGCCCACCCGTGCTGCTCGCGCGCCGGGTTGTACGCACGGACCTTCGCTTTCCCGCCGGAAAAAACCTTGCCGAACGCGAGGTGCGCCGCGGCGGCGCCCTGCAAGTCCGCGGCCGCGCGCGCGGCGAGCTCCTCCGGATCGACCTCTGCGTAATACAGGCGGCCGAAAACCTCGAGGAGATCGGAATCGCGCGCCCTGGTCTTGGCTTCCATGCGTATTGGCCTCGGCTAAACTAGCCGCACAAGAGGGAGGAATCGAGAATGCGCATTGTAGGTCGCCTTGCCGCCGCTTTGGTCATCTCCGTTGTCACACAAACTCTCTTCGCGCAGCCCTATCCCTCGAAGCCGGTGCGCATCGTCGTGAACTTCCCCGCCGGCGGCGTTGCCGACCTCTATGGCCGCATCATCGCGGCGAAGGTGCAGGAAGCGTGGGGGCAGCCGGTGGTGGTGGAGAACCGCACCGGCGCCGGCGGAAACATCGGCGCAGACGCCGTGGCGAAGTCCGCACCGGACGGCTACACGCTCAACATGAGCGCGATCGGCCCCCACGCCATCAACGTGAGCCTGTTCTCAAAGATGCCGTACGACCCGGTCAAGGATTTCGCGGCGGTCGCGCTGGTGCTGGAAGCCGAAGGCCTGCTCGTGCTCCACCCCTTGATTCCCGCCAGCAGCGTGGCGGAGCTGATCGCCTACGCGCGCGCCAATCCCGGCAAGCTCACCTTCGCCTCCGCCGGCATGGGCACCGCGAGCCACCTCGCGGGCGAGCTCTTCAAGTCGATGGCCAAGGTCGACATGACCCATGTCCCGTACAAAGGCAACGTGCCGGCGATCACCGACCTCCTCGCCGGCCAGACCTCGCTCCTCTTCGCCACCATGCCGACCGTGCTGCCGCACGCCAAGGCGGGCAAGCTGCGCGCGCTCGCCACGATCGGCTCGGTCCGCTCGATGGCTGCGCCCGAGCTGCCGACGATCGGCGAGTCGCTTCCCGGCTTCGAGGTCAACAACTGGATCGGCCTCTTCGCCCCCGCCGGTACCCCGCCCGAGATCGTGCGGCGCTGGAACGGCGAGGTGATGCGCATCATGCAGGCGCCCGACATCCAGGCCCGCCTGCCCGCCGAGGGCGCACGCTTTTCGCCGAACACGCCCGAACAGTTCGCCGCCTTCGTAAAAAGCGAAATCGCGAAGTGGGCGCCGGTGGTGAAGGCGTCCGGCGCGCGCGTCGACTGACGTCCATCACCAAATCTCAAGCCAGAGGAATCTGGCTGCGCGCCCAGCGGCTTGACCAGGCCGCGCCGTTCGGCGACGGACTCGGGGCGACGCGCGCCGCGGTGGAGCATCTGGGTTACGTGCAGATCGACACGATCCACGTGGTCGAGCGCTGCCACCACCAGATCCTGTACACGCGCATTCCGGGATACCAGCGCAGCCATCTGCACCAGGCGCAGAGCATCGACAAGACGGTCTTCGAATACTGGACGCATGCGCTGTCCTATGTGCCGACGCGCGACCTGCGCTACTACGTCCGCGCAATGAAGCAGGACTGGCAGGCCCGCAGCGCCTGGTTCGGCGCGGTGAAGGAGGCGGATCTGCGCAAAGTGCTGGCCCGGATCCGAAAGCGCGGCGCCCTCACGATCCGCGACATCGACGACGACGTGCTGGTGGAAAAGGAGCACGAGTGGGCGAGCCGCAAGCCCTCGAAGCGCGCGCTGCAGCTCGCCTTCTATCGCGGCTTGCTGACCGTCAGCCAGCGCAGCGGCATGCTCAAGACCTACGAGCTCACGAACCGGCACTTCGGCTGGGAGCGGCTGCCCAAACCCGCGTCGGAGAGAGAGATCCTCGACTATCTGCTCGACCGTGCGCTGCGCTCGCAAGGCATCGTGAGCGTCGATTCGGTGTGCTATCAGGACGCTCGGCGCAAGCCCGCGATGCGGCGATTGATCGAGTCGAGGGTACGGCGCGGGGAGCTGGTAGCGGTCGAATTCGCGGGAGAGCATTGGCTGCAGCCGGAGGCCCTGGAGGCGACGCACGAACCGCACAACGAGCGGGTCCACATCCTGTCTCCCTTCGATCCGCTGGTTCATCAGCGCAAGCGGCTGCAGCTTTTCTTCGACTACGAGCACCGCTTCGAGGCCTACGTCCCGAAGCCGAAGCGGCGCTTCGGCTACTTCGCCCAGCCCGTACTCGTCGGGGACGAGATCGTCGCGGTGCTCGATCTCAAGACCGATCGCGCACGGCAGAACCTGCTGGTGCAGCAATGGACCTGGATCGGCAAGCACTCGCGGCGCTTGCGCAAGCGGCAGATCGAGGAAGCGCTGGACCGCTTCGAGCGCTTTCAGCTCGCGCGCTGAGCCCCTTCGTTCCCGGCGAGCAGCTCGGTCACTCCGCCGACCGCGGCCGTGTTGACCGTGACCGTTCTCTCGGTGGCGAATCTCAGCATGTAGTGCGGCCCGCCGGCCTTGGGGCCGGTGCCCGACAGGCCTTCGCCGCCGAAAGGTTGCACGCCGACGACCGCGCCGATCATGCTCCGGTTCACGTAGATGTTGCCGACGCGCGCGCCGCGCACGACGTCATCGACGAAGGTCTGGATGCGGCTGTGGATGCCCAGTGTCAGGCCATAGCCGATGTCGCGCAGCCATTGCAGCACCTGGCCGAGTTCGTCGCGGCGGTAGGTGCAGACGTGCAGGATGGGGCCGAACACCTCGACCTTGGGCAATTCGTCGAGCGGGAGCTGAAAGGCGATCGGGGCGATGTAGTTGCCGGTTGCCGGTGCTTTCGCCTCGCCAATCAGTTTCGCCTTTGTTCTTAGCGCTTGAACATGGAAGAGCAGGGCATTCCGTGACGGCGCATCGATGATCGGACCGATATCGGTGTCGGGCTCGACGGGGTCGTCCACTTTCAGCTCGGCGAGCGCGCCCGAGAGGAGGCGAAGCACGCGCGGCGCGGCGCCCTCGTCGACGAAGAGGACGCGCTGCGCCGAGCAGCGCTGGCCGGCGCTCTGGAACGCCGAGATCACGACGTCGTCGACCACCTGCTCCGGCAGGGCGGAAGCGTCGACGATCATGGCGTTGACGCCGCCGGTCTCGGCGATGAGCGGCACGATCGGGCCGTCGCGCTTCGCGAGCGCCTGGTTGATGCGTTTCGCGGTCTCGACCGAGCCGGTGAACGCCACGCCGCCTATGCGCGGGTCGGCGACGAGCGCGGCGCCGATCGTCTCGCCGGGCCCGACGACGCAACACGCCGCGTCGGGCGGGATGCCGGCGGCGTAGAGGATTTCCAGCGCGCGAAAGCCGATGCGCGGCGTCTGCTCGGCGGGCTTGGCGATCACGGTGTTGCCGGCGGCGAGCGCGGCGGCGACCTGGCCGGTGAAGATGGCGAGCGGGAAGTTCCAGGGGCTGATGCAGGCGAACACGCCGCGGCCGTGGAGGCGCAGCTCGTTGCGCTCGCCGGCGGGCCCCGCGAGGGTCATCGGTGTACCAAAATTCCTTCTTGCCTGCAGAGCGTAGTACCGGCAAAAGTCCGCCGCCTCGCGGACTTCGGCGACCGCGTCGTTGTAGGTGCGGCCGCCTTCGCGCACGATGAGCGACACGAGCTCGACCATGCGCGCTTCGAGCCCGTCGGCGGCGCGCTCGAGGAGCGCTGCGCGCTCGTGCGCGGGCGCCTGCGACCAGGTCTCGAAAGCATCGGCGGCGCGCGCGATGCTGAAGTCGAGCTCCTGCGGCGAAGTGTCCTCGACCGCGCTCAACGGCTCGGCCGCGCGATCGGCGAGGGTGCGCTGTTTCAGATCATTGAGGTTTTTTTGATTGGCCAAATCCAAGCCAAGTGAGTTCTGCCGATCCGGATAGAGGTGACGCGGCACGGGAATGCGCGGATCGGGCGCGTAAGGCTCGGGTAGCGAGGCCACGGGGTCGGCGACCAGCGCCTCGACCGGAACGTGCGGGTCGGCGATCTGGTGCACGAAAGAGGTATTGGCGCCGTTCTCGAGCAGCCGCCGCACGAGGTAAGGCAGGAGATCGGTAAAACCGCCGACCGGCGCATAGATCCGGACCGCGACATCGGGGCGCTCGCCGAGGAGCGCGTCGTACAGGGCGTCGCCCATGCCGAAGAGCTTCTGGAACTCGAACTGCCCGCCGAGCGCGAGGATCGTCGCGACCGTTCGGCAGTTGTGCGTGGCGAAGGCCGGATGGATGTACTCGGGCGCCGAGAGCAGCGTCCTCGCGCACGCGACATAGGAGAGGTCGGTCGCGCTCTTGCGGGTGAAGACCGGATAGTCGGGCATGCCGAGCTGCTGCGCGCGCTTGATCTCTCCGTCCCAATAGGCGCCTTTCACCAGTCGCACCGTGATGCGCCGGCGCAGGCCGGCGAGCCATTCGCAGACGGGGAGCGCGCGCTTCTGGTACGCCTGGACGGCGAGCCCGATCGGGAATTCGCTCGAAAGCGCGTCGAAGATATCGAGCGTCAGCTCCAGGCGCTCGGATTCCTCGGCGTCGAGGGTAATGCGGGCGCCGCGCTCGCTCGCCAGCTTCGCCAGCGAGCGCACGCGGGGAACAAGCTCGCCGAGGACACGCGCGCGTTTCGCCTCTTCGAAACGGGGATGCAACGCGGACAGCTTGATCGAGACGGCATCCGGCGGGCTGACTGCCCGGATGGCTCTTGAATAGGAATTGAAGTAACTCAAGGCATCTTCGGCGGTGCGCGCGGCCTCGCCGAGCATGTCGAAGGAGAAGCGGTAGGGCCTGCGCTCGGCGGCACGCGCGACTGCCTCCTCGATCGTCTCGGCGACCACGAACTGGCCGGCGAGGATGCGCATCGCCTGGCGCACCGCGGCCCGTACCACGGGCTCGCCGAGGCGCGCGATCAGCTTCTTGATCGTCGAGAGGTTCTCGTTCTCGGCGCTGTGCCAGCGCGCGAGGGTGCCGGTGAGCATGAGCGCCCAGTCGGCCGCGCTCGCCGGGTTCCAGTTGCCCGACGCGAGCTTGTCGCGGATCAGCGCGTCCTGCGTCTCGGGATCCGGGATGCGGAGCAGCGCTTCCGCGACGCACATCAGCGCCACGCCTTCGGGCGTGGTCAGGCCGTAGCTGCGCAGGAAGGACTCGGCGGAGAGCGCCCCCGGCGGGGCGGCGCGCACCCGCCGCGCGAGGCGCAGGGCGGTGAGGCTGATTCGCTCCGAAGTGTCCGGATCGGGCTGGAGGCCCCGCAGCCGCGCCACCGCCTCGGCTTCGGCGATGCGATGGGCGCGGCGAATGGAGTCCATCTGCATATAATTCCCGCGCGAAATCCTACGCCCGATATGTCGACCCCGCCGGTCCTTTGGCAGCCCTCCGAACGCGCTATTGAAGAAGCGCAGGTGACGCAGTTCGCGCGCCACGCGATCCGCAAGCACCGCCTCGACGTCAACAGCTACCCCGACTTCCACCACTGGACGGTCGAGAACCCGGAGCTCTTCTGGACCGAGGTCTGGGAATGGTGCGGCGTCATCGCCTCGCGCAAGGGCAACACGGTGCTGGTCGACGGCGACAAGATGCCGGGCGCGCGCTGGTTTCCCGAGGCGCGCCTCAACTTCGCCGAGAACCTCCTGCGCCGAGGGGACCGCGGCGACGCCCTCGTGTTCTGGGACGAGTCGGGAGCGCAGCGCCGGGTTTCCTACTCGGACCTGACGAGCGAGGTGTCGCGCGCGGTGCAGGCGCTGCAGGCTCTCGGATTGCGCGCCGGCGACCGCGCCTGCGCGTTCATCCCCAACCTTCCCGAGACCGCGATGCTCGCGCTCGCCGCGCTGTCGCAGGGCATCGTCTGGTCGTCGTGCTCGCCCGACTTCGGCGTCGACGGCGTGGTCGAGCGCTTCGGCCAGATCGAGCCCAAGGTGCTGTTCTGCGCCGACGGCTACCGCTACAACGGCGAGCAGCACGATTCGCTCGCGCGCGTCGCCGAGATCGTCGAGAAGCTGCCGTCGGTGCGCAAGGTAATCGTGGTGCCGCACCTCGACCCGAACGTGGACGTGTCGGACGTGCCGAAGGCGGTGCGCCTGGACGAATGGCTGCGGCGCTATACGCCGGGCGAGATCGCGTTCGCGCAGCTGCCGTTCGATCACCCGGTATACATCCTGTTCACCTCGGGCACCACCGGCAAGCCGAAGTGCATCGTGCACGGCGCCGGCGGCTCGCTGCTCGCCGGGCTGAAGATGCACAAGCTGCAGCTCGACATCCGGCCGGGCGATCGCTATTTCTATTTCTGCACCACCAATTGGG
>DATBSZ010000183.1:0-11770 GCA_036559525.1 Burkholderiales bacterium | reverse complement strand
CGCAGTGGGGGAAGATCGCGCGCTCAAACGGCGTTTCTCCGAGTTCGACACTGAACTGCTGTTCGGTCCGGAAGCGCTTGAAGTCGTCGCCCGGCATCCGGAAACGCAAACGGTGATGGCGGCGATCGTCGGCGCGGCCGGGCTCGCCTCGACGCTCGCCGCGGTACGCGCCGGCAAGCGCGTGCTGCTCGCGAACAAGGAAGCCCTCGTCATGGCCGGGCCGCTCGTGATGCACGCGGCGAGCGAGTCGGGAGCGCAGCTCCTGCCGGTCGACAGCGAGCACAATGCCGTTTTTCAATGCCTGGGCAGTGCAAGGAATCCTCGCAGAATTATTCTCACCGCTTCGGGCGGCCCCTTCCGCGCGGCCGCGCCGGAGAGCCTGAGCCAGGTGACGCCGAAGGAGGCCTGCGCGCATCCCAATTGGGTAATGGGGCGCAAGATCTCGGTCGACTCGGCGACCATGATGAACAAGGGGCTCGAGGTGATCGAGGCGCGCTGGCTGTTCGACCTCGCGCCCGAGCGCATCGAGGTGCTGATCCACCCGCAGAGCGTGGTGCACGCGCTGGTCGAATACGCCGACGGCTCGGTGATCGCGCAGCTCTCGAATCCGGACATGCGCGTGCCCATCGCGAACGCGCTCGCCTACCCGGAGCGCTTGGAGTCCGGCGCGCAATCGCTCGATCTGGCTTCCCTCAAGACCCTGTCCTTTGAGAAGCCGGACCTGGTGCGCTTCCCCTGCCTCGGGCTCGCTTATGCCGCGCTGCGCGCCGGCGGCACCGCGCCCGCGATCCTGAACGCCGCGAACGAGATCGCCGTGGAGGCGTTCCTCGCCGGACGGCTTGCGTTCACCGGCATCGCCGGCGTCATCGCCGACACGCTCGCGGCGCTGCCGGCGGGAGCGGCGGGCGATCTCGCCGAAGTCATGGAAGCGGATGCGCAGGCGCGCAAGGCGGCGCGGCTGCGGGTCCTGGCGCTTGCCGCATGAACGCGATTCTTTTTGCCCCCCTGATAAGAGTGGAGCGAGCAACGCGAGCGGGGGGTTTTGTTTTCACCAAAAACCAAACCCCCCGTTCGCCTTCGGCTCACGACCCCCTTAACAGGGGGTCGAAAGGCGAGACATGAGCCTCATCCACACCATCGTCGCCTTCATCGTGGCCCTCGGCCTGCTCATCGTGGTGCACGAGTACGGGCACTACCTGATCGCGCGGTTGTGCGGAGTGAAGGTGCTGCGCTTCTCGGTCGGCTTTGGCCGTCCGTTGCTGACCCGGGAGATCGGCGCGGACCGGACCGAGTGGGTGATCGCCGCGATCCCGTTCGGCGGCTACGTGAAGATGCTCGACGAGCGCGAGGGCCCGGTCGAGCCGCGCGAGGTGCACCGCGCGTTCAACCGCCAGAGCGTCTGGCGCCGCTTCGGGATCGTGGTGGCCGGGCCGGTGGCGAACTTCCTGTTCGCGATCGCGGCGTACGCGGGCCTCTTCATGTACGGGCTGCCGGAAGCGCGCCCGGTGCTCGGCACGCCGCCTGAAGGCACGGTCGCGGCCGCCGCGGGGCTGCGCTCGGGCGACACCGTGCGCTCAGTCGAAGGCGAGCTGATCACGACCTGGCAGGAACTGCGCTGGCGCGTGCTGCAATCGGCGCTGCAGCGCTCGCCGCTGCGGCTGGAGATCGTGAACGACCGCGGCCATCTCAATGCCGTGACCCTCGATCTGCGCTCATTCCCGACGGACGACGTCGAGTCCGACGCCCTGGAGCGCATCGGCCTGCGCCTCTATCGCCCGCCGCTCGAGCCGGTGATCGGCCAGGTGGTGCGCGGCGGCGCGGCGGAGAAGGCCGGCCTCGCGCCCGGCGACCGCGTGCTGCTCGCCGACGGACGTCCGGTGGAGTCGTGGGAGGCGCTGGTCGCCGCGGTGCAGGCGCGGCCCGAGATGCCGCTCGCGCTGACGATCGAGCGCGCCGGCGCGCGCCAGGCCGTGGAAGTCGTGCCCGCGGCGGTCGCCGCCGGCCCCAAACGCATCGGCCGCATCGGCGCCGCGCCGCAGGTGCCGGCGTCGCACGCCGAGAAGATGCTGATCCGGGTGCAGCACGGCCTGGGCGAAAGCCTGTGGAAGTCGATCGTCAAGACGGGCGACATCGCGGTGTTCAGCCTGAAGATGCTCGGCAAGATGCTGGTCGGCGAAGTGTCGTGGAAGCACCTGTCGGGCCCGGTGACGATCGCTGATTTCGCCGGCCAGTCGGCGCAGATGGGCTGGGTTTCGTACCTCACCTTCCTCGCGCTGATCAGCATCAGCCTCGGCGTGCTGAACCTGCTGCCGATCCCGCTGCTCGACGGCGGCCACCTCATGTACTACGCCATCGAAATCGTCAAGGGCAAGCCGGTCTCCGAGCGCGCGATGGAGCTCGGGCAGCGTGTCGGGCTCGCGCTGCTGCTGGTCATGATGGCCTTCGCCTTCTACAACGACCTGAATCGCCTGCTGACCGGCTAGGGAAGGCATGCGGCGGTCGTCCCCGCGAAGGCGGGGACCCAGTCAATCAAAGGGAGAGGACCTTTCTGCGCAGGCTTTCTGATTTTCTAAACGGGGTCCCCGCCTTCGCGGGGACGACTGCTTCGGCTCTTTCCTAGATGCTCCGCAACACCGGCGTCTTCGCCGCGGTCTTCGCGCTCGTTCTCGCCGTGGCGGCCGCGCTTGTCCCGAACCCGGCCGCCGCGCAGGAATTCCAGCCGTTCGTGGTCAAGGACATCCGCGTCGAGGGCCTGCAGCGCACCGAGCCCGGCACGGTGTTCAGCTACCTCCCGGTCAAGGTCGGCGAGACGATGAACGCCGACAAGGCCCGCGCGGCTCTGCGCGCTCTCTATGCCACCGGGTTCTTCGCCGACGTGCGCCTCGACGTCGAGAACGACGTGCTGGTGGTGTTCGTGCGCGAGCGCCCGGCGATCGCGCAGATCGATTTCTCCGGCATGAAGGAGTTCGAGCCCGACAACGTGCGCAAGGTGCTGCGCGAGCTCGGCATGGCGGAAGGGCGCATCTTCGACCGCGCATTGCTCGACTCCGCCGAGCAGGAGCTCAAGCGCCAATACCTGTCGAAAGGGATGTACGCCGCCGCGGTGCAGACTACGGTCACGCCGCTCGAGCGCAACCGCGTCGGCATCAGCATCGCGGTGACCGAGGGCCCGGTCGCCAAGATCCGCGGCATCAACATCGTCGGCGCGCAGGCATTCACCGAGAGCGAGCTGCTGGGATTGTTCGTGCTGCGCACGCCCGGCTGGCTCACCTGGTACACGCAGGCGGACCGCTACTCGCGCGAGCGGCTCGGCGCCGACCTCGAGACGCTGCGCTCGTTCTACCTCAACCGGGGCTACCTCGACTTCGCCCTGGAGTCGACCCAGGTGGCGATCACGCCGGACCGGCGCGACATCTACATCACGATCAACATGTCCGAGGGCGAAACCTACACGGTGTCGGAGGTGAGCCTCGCCGGGCAGCTCCTGCTGCCGCGCGAGGAGCTGGAAACGCTGATCCAGCTCAAGCGCGGCGACGTGTTCTCGCGCGAGAAGCTCGCCGCCAGCACCAAGGCGATCTCGGACCGCCTGGGCAACGAGGGCTACGCCTTCGCCAACGCGAACGCGATCCCGAACATCGACAAGGAAAAGCGCGCCGTCGCCTTCAGCATCGTCATCGACCCGGGCCGGCGCGTGTACGTGCGGCGCATCGACGTGGCCGGCAACGCCAAGACGCGCGACGAGGTGGTGCGGCGCGAGATGCGCCAGCTCGAGGGCGCGTACTACGACGCTTCGAAGATCCAGCTCTCGCGCCGGCGCATCGACCGCACCGCCTTCTTCAGCGAGGTCACGGTCGAGACCCTGCCGGTCGAAGCGAGCCCGGACCAGGTCGACGTGCTCTACACCGTGAAGGAGAAGGCGACCGGGTCGCTGCTCCTCGGCGTCGGGTTCTCCAGCGTGGAGCGCATCGCGCTGTCGGCGTCGGTCTCGCAGGCGAACGTCTTCGGCACCGGAAAGTACATCTCGGCCAACATCAACAGCGGCAGCGTGAACCAGGTCTATTCGTTGTCCTACATGGACCCGTACTACACCGTGGACGGAGTGAGCCGCGGCTTCGACATCTACCGGCGCGTGACCGACGCCTCCAGCCTCGACACCGGCGCCTACAAGACCGACTCGCTCGGCGGCGGCATCAAGTTCGGCTACCCGGTCTCCGAGCAGATCTCGGTCGATTTCGGCGCCGCGATCGAGTCGGTCGACCTCGAGATCTTCGCCACCAGCCCGCTTGCGTACATCCGATTCGTGCGCGACTTCGGCACCCAGTACACCTACGGGTCGGGCACCGCAGGCTGGACGCGCGACACGCGCGACAGCCTGATCACCACCACGGCGGGCTCTTTCCTGCGCGCCTCCGGCGAGATCGCGGGCGGCGACCTGCAGTATTACCGGCTCGGCTACCAGCAGCAGTGGTACTACCCGATGACGCGGACCTTTACGCTTCACCTGGGCGGCGAAATCGGCTGGGCCGGCGGCTACGGCGAGCAGCCGCTGCCTTTCTTCAAGAACTACTACGCCGGCGGCACCGGGTCGGTGCGCGGCTTTCGCTCTTTCTCGCTCGGCCCGAAGGACGAGAACGGCGACGCCACCGGCGGCAACCGCAAGCTCACGGGAGTCGCGGAGTTCCTGTTTCCGATGCCGGGCGCGGAGCAGGACCGCTCGCTGCGGCTGGCGGCGTTCCTGGACGCCGGCCAGGTCTATGCCGGCAACATCGTGCTCGGTGAGCTGCGCTACGCGGCCGGGATCGCGCTGTTCTGGTCCTCGCCGCTCGGGCCGCTGCGCCTCTCCTGGGCGCATCCCATCAACGTTCAAAGCGGGGACCGGAAGCAGCAGTTACAATTCACCTTCGGAACAGGGTTTTGAATGAAGAACATCCTCGCGGCCGCAGTCCTGGCGACGCTGGCGGTATCCGCGGCGGGGCAGGCGCCTGCCCCTCAAGCCTCCGCCGGCGGCAGCAAGTTCGGCTTCGTGCACACCGAGCGCATCCTGCGCGACTCGATCCCGGCGGTGCGGGCGCAGAAGAAGATCGAGGCCGAGTTCCAGAAGCGCGACCGCGAGCTCGCCGGCATCGCCGACCAGCTGAAGAAAATGCAGACCGAGCTCGACAAGGACGCGATGACGATGGGCGAGACGCAGCGCCGCGCCAAGGAGCGGGAGTTCGGCGAGCTGAACCGCGAGTTCCAGAGAAAGCAGCGCGAGTTCCGCGAGGATCTCAACCAGCGCCGCAACGAGGAGCTGGCGCAGGTGGTGGAGCAGGCGAACCGCATCATCCGCATGATCGCGGAGCAGGAGAAGTTCGACATCATCTTCCAGGAGATGCCGGCCTACGTGAGCCCGCGCATCGACATCACCGACAAGGTGATCAAGGCGCTGGAAGGCAAGCCGCCCGCCAAATAGACCCGATGCCGGGGCCGTTCACGCTCGGGCAGATCGTTTCGCGGCTCGGCGGCCGCGTCGCCGGCGACCCGCAGACGGTGGTGCGCCAGGTCGGCTCGCTCGAGCGCGCGGCGGCAGACCAGATCACTTTTTTCAACTCGAGAAAACTGCACACGAAGCTGGACCAGACGCGCGCTGCCGCGGTCATCCTGGCGCCCGAGAACGAGGCGCTCACCCGGCGGCCGCGCATCGTCGCCGAGAATCCCTACGCGTACTTCGCGCGTGTCTCGCAGCTGTTCAACGCGGTGGTCAGCCAGGCGCCGGGCGTGCATCCTTCCGCCGTGGTCGCTCCGAGCGCGAAGCTCGGCAAAGGCGTCTCCATCGGCGCCGGCTGCGTGATCGGCGATGACGTTAGCATCGGCGACGACAGCTGCCTGTACCCGCGCGTGGTGGTCTATCCAAAATGTGTTCTTGGAAAAAGGGTCGTGGCCCACTCCGGCGTCGTGATCGGCGCCGACGGCTTCGGCATCGCGCGCGAGCAGGAACGCTGGATCAAGATCCCGCAGATCGGGGGCGTGCGCATCGGCGACGACGTCGAGATCGGCGCCAACACCACGATCGACCGCGGCGCGCTCGACGACACGGTGATCGAGGAGGGCGTCAAGCTGGACAACCAGGTGCAGGTGGGCCACAACGTGCGCATCGGCGCGCATAGCGCGGTCGCGGGGTGCGTCGGCATCGCCGGCAGCGCCGACATCGGCCGGCACTGCACCATCGGCGGCGCCGCCATGATCCACGGCCACATCACCATCGCCGACCATGTGCATGTCTCGGCCGGGACGCTGATCTCGCGCTCGCTTCTCAAGCCGGGCACGTACACCGGCTTTTATCCGTTCGACGAGCACGAGGCCTGGAAGCGCAACGCCGTGCAGCTTCGCCGGCTGGGCAAGGTCAAGAGCAGGGGGAAAAAGAATGGCTGAGATCGATATCCAGAAGATTTTCAAGTTCCTGCCGCAGCGCTATCCGGTCTTGATGATCGATCGCGTGAAGGAGATCGAGCCCGGCAGGCGCATCGTCGCGCTGAAGAACGTCTCCGCGAACGAGCCGCATTTCCAGGGCCACTTTCCGGGCCGGCCGATCATGCCCGGGGTGCTGATCCTCGAGGCGATGGCGCAGGCCGCCGGGGTCCTCGTGTTCAGCGCCGAAGACATGGCCGAGAAGCGCGACCGGCTGCTCTACTACTACGTCGGCATCGACAACGCCCGCTTCAAGAAGCCGGTAGTGCCCGGCGACCAGCTCGAGATCGACGTGACGATCGAGCGCACGCTGCGCGGCATCGGCAAGTTCACCTGCCTGGCCCGGGTCGCCGGCGCGGTCGTCGCCGAAGCCACCATCCTGTGCTCGATCCGGCCGGTGAACGACAAGTAGGGCGCACGATGATCCATCCGACCGCACTCGTGCATCGCGGCGCGCGCCTCGCCGCCGACGTCGAGGTCGGCCCCTATTCGGTGATCGGCGAGCACGTAGAGGTGGGCGAGGGCAGCTGGATCGGCGCCCATGTCGTGCTCGACGGCCATACGCGCCTCGGCCGGCGCAATCGCATCTGGCACTTCTCCTCGATCGGCGCGCCGCCGCAGGACAAGAAGTACGCCGGCGAGCCGACCACGGTCGAGATCGGCGACGGCAACACCATCCGCGAGTACGTCACCATCAACCGCGGCACTAGCCAGGACGCCGGCGCCACGCGGGTCGGCAACGACAACTGGATCATGGCCTACGTGCATTTCGCGCACGACTGCCAGGTCGGCAGTAACACCATCTTCGCGAATCTCACCGGGCTCGCCGGCCACGTCACGGTCGGCGACTGGGCGATCTTCGGCGCCAACACGCTGGTGCACCAGCACGTACACATCGGCGCGCATTCGTTTACCGGCATGGCCACCTACCTGGCGCAGGACCTACCGCCCTACGTCACCGCCGCCGGCAACATGGCCACGCCCTACGGCATCAACAAGGAAGGCCTGAAGCGACGGGGCTTTTCTCCGGAGACGATCGCCGGGCTGAAGCGCGCCTACAAGACCCTCTACCGCAAGGGCCTGGCTCTCGAGGACGCCCTCCGAGAGCTGCAAGGGCAGGTGGCCGAGTGCCCCGAAGTGCAGCACATCCTGGATTTCATCGCCCGCAGCAAGCGCGGAATCATCCGGTAGTGGCAGACCTCCTCCGCGTCGCCATGGTCGCGGGCGAAGCGTCGGGCGATCAGCTCGCGGCGCCGCTGATGGCCGCGTTGAAGGCGCGGCGCAACCCGATCATGTTCGCCGGCATCGGCGGGCCGCGCATGGAGGCGCTCGGCTTCGAGTCGCACTACCCGATGGAGAAGCTCTCGGTGCGCGGCTACGCCGAGGCGCTCATGCACTACCGCGAGATCATGGGGATCCGCCGCCGCATCGCCCGGTCGCTGCTCGCCGAGCGGCCCGACCTCTTCATCGGCGTCGACGCCTCGGACTTCAACCTGGACCTGGAGCGCAAGCTGAAGGATGCCGGCATCCCCACGATCCATTACGTGAGCCCTTCGGTCTGGGCCTGGCGCGCCTGGCGCGTGCGCCGGATCGCGCGCTCGGTCACGCGCATCCTGGTGATGTTTCCGTTCGAGGCGCCGCTCTACGAAAAGGCCGGCGTGCCGGTCACCTACGTCGGCCACCCGCTCGCCGACCTCATCCCGCTCGAGCCGAACAAGCTCGAGGCGCGCGCGGCGCTGCGCCTTCCGGCGGGGAAGCTGATCGTCGCGCTGCTGCCCGGCAGCCGGCGCTCGGAGCTCCAGTACATGGCGAGCTCGTTCGTGCTCGCGGCGCACCGCTTCCGGCAGGAGGTGCACGACGTGCACTTCGTCTGCCCGACCGTCACGCGCGACACGCGCGACATGTTCGAGCGCGCGGTGCACGAGCACCAGCGCACCGACCTGCCCCTGACGCTCCTTTTCGGCCATTCCCACGAGGCGCTCGCCGCCGCCGACCTCGCCCTGGTGGCGAGCGGCACCGCGACCCTCGAGACGGCGCTCTTCAAGACGCCGATGGTGATCGCGTATCGCCAGGCTCCGATAACATGGGCGCTGATGCGCGCCATGATCTACCTGCCCTACGTCGGCATGCCGAACGTGCTGGCGGGCGAGAAGCTGGTGCCGGAGCTGCTGCAGGACGAAGCGAACCCGGCCGCGCTCGCCGGCGCACTGCTGACGCTGCTGCGCGATACCGCGGCCCAGCGACGGCAGATCGAGCGCTTCCACGAGTTTCACCACCTCCTGCGGCAGAACGCGGCGGAGAAGGCCGCCGACGCGATCTTGGAGGTTTTGCATAAATAGCATCCTGACTTGCGGTGTTGATGAAGCGGGGCGCGGGCCGATCGCCGGGCCGGTGTACGCCGCCGCGGTCATCCTCGACCCCGCCAGGCGCGTCAACGGCCTCGCCGACTCCAAGGTGCTCACCCCGGAGCGGCGCGAGGTGCTCGCCGGCCGGATCAAGGAGCGCGCCATCGCCTGGGCCGTGGCGCACGCGAGCGTGGAGGAGATCGACAGGATCAACATCCTGCGCGCCTCGCTCCTCGCCATGCGCCGTGCCGTCGAGTTGCTCGCGATCCCCCCGCATGAAGCGTGGATCGACGGCAACATGTGCCCCGACCTGCCTTGCCCGGCGCGCGCCATCGTCGACGGCGATGCGACGCACAAGCCGATCTCGGCAGCCTCGATCCTGGCCAAGACCGCGCGCGACGCCGAAATGCGCGCGCTGCACGACCGCTTCCCGCAATACGGCTTCGACCAGCACAAGGGCTACGCCACCGCCGAGCACCTCGAGGCGGTCGGGCGGCTCGGGCCCTGCGAAATCCACCGCCGGAGCTTCTACGCGGTCGGGGTTTTCTTCCAGGGCAACCTGTTCGGCTCCACCTGGGAGACCATGGCCGAATCGCTGCGCATCCGCAGCTACCGGCTGTACTGCGAGGCGACGAAGCTTTCGAGCGCAGTGAAACGCCTCGCCGACTTCGATTTCCGCGCGAAGCGCCTCAGGCGCGAGTACGCCGACGTGTTCGCTTCGCGTGACGCCGCCCCCCATATCGACCTGGTCAGGACCTTGTTGCGGAACGCTCGCGCGGATCTCCGCAGTGGCGAAAAAAGCCGAAACTGAAGTCCTGGTCGCCGCCGGGCGCGAGGTCGCGATCTCGAACCCGGCCAAGGTCCTGTTCCCGAAGCCGAAGCACACCAAGCTCGACCTCGCGCAGTATTACGTTTCAATATCAGACGGAGCACTTCGGGGTGCGGGTGGCCGGCCCAACATGCTGGTGCGCTATCCCGACGGCATCCAGGGCGAGTTCTTCTATCAGAAGCGCGCGCCGAAGGCGCGCCCGGAGTGGATCGAGGTCGCGGAATTGCGCTTTCCCTCGGGACGTGCGGCGGAGGAGGTGGTGCCGCGCGATGCAGCAGCTCTCGCCTGGATGGCGAACCTGGCCTGCCTCGAGCTGCACCCGCATCCGGTGCGCGCCGAAGACCTCGAGCATCCCGACGAGCTGCGCGTCGACCTCGACCCCGTGCCCGGGGTGAAGTGGGCGCAGGTTCGCAAAATCGCCCGCGTGGCCGAAGCAGCGCTGAAGGACTTCGGCCTCGCTGGCTGGCCGAAGACGTCCGGCAAGCGGGGCATGCACATCTACGCGCGCATCGCTCCGCGCTGGACCTTCGACGAAGTGCGCCGCGCAGCGCTCGCGCTCGCGCGCGAAGTCGAGCGCCGCGCGCCGCAGCTTGCCACCAGCAAATGGTGGAAGGAGGAGCGCCACGGCGTATTCGTCGACTACAACCAGAACGCCAAGGACCGCACGATTGCTTCGGCGTACTCGGTGCGGCCCACCCCCGACGCGCGCGTCTCGGCACCGCTCGCCTGGGACGAGGTCGACGACTGCGATCCCGGCGACTTCACCCTCGCATCGATGCCCGCGCGCTTCAAGCAGCTCGGCGACCGCCATGCCGGCATCGACGAGCGCGCCGGCTCGCTCGAGCCGCTATTGGAATTGTCCGAGAAGCAGAACCTGGGCGACGCGCCGTGGCCGCCGCACTACCGCAAACAGGCGCACGAGCCGCCGCGCGTTCAGCCGTCGCGGCGAAAGATCCGGTCGAGCTCGTAGGGCGCGGTGACCTCGAGCTGGTCGTAGCGGCAGTCCGCCGGCCGCTTGTCGGGCCGCCAGCGCAGGAAGATCGCCGCGTGGCGGAAACGATTGCCCTGCATATGGTCGTACTTGACCTCGCACACGCGCTCCACGCGCAGCGGCTCCCACGACAGGTCCTTCCCCGCGCTCCAGCGGCTCTGCGCGCCAGGCATGCGATTCGATTCCGCCGCAGCGCCCGCCCAGTCCTTCCAGGGGTGATCCTTGATCGCTTCCCTGCGCAGAGGTTCCAGCTCCCGGGCTAGCTGCTTTCGCATGGCCATGGTGAAGGAGGAAGTTACGCCTACGTGCTGCAGGACACCCTGGTCATCGTACAGGCCGAGGAGCAGTGACCCCACCGCATCCTTGCCGCTCTTGTGCCAGCGAAACCCGGCAACCACGCAGTCGGCCGTGCGCGCGTGCTTCACCTTGATCATGGCGCGCTTCCCCGGGAGGTACGGGCTCGACTCGGGCTTGGCGATCACGCCGTCCAGCCCGGCGCCCTCGAAGCGCGTCAGCCAGTCCACCGCGAGGGCCCGATCCTTCGTGACCGGCGTCAGATAGACAGGCGGCTTCACCTTCCGGAGCAGCTCCTCAAGTGCCGCGCGCCGCTCGCCCTGCGTCGCAGCCATGAGATTGCGCCCGCCGGCGGCGAGCAGATCGAAGGCGACAAACGACGACGGCGTCTCTTTCGCCAGCTTCGCGACACGCGATTCCGCCGGATGAAGCCTCAGCTGCAGCCGGTCGAAGTCGAGCCCGTGCGCGGTAACGATCACGATCTCGCCGTCCACCACGCAGCCCTTCGGCAACCGCTCCAGCAGCGCGTCGTGCAGCTCGGGGAAATATCGATCCAGCGGCCGCGAATCGCGGCTCTGGATGTACACGTCGTCCGCGCCGCGAAACACGAGGGCGCGAAACCCGTCCCACTTCGGCTCGTACAGATATCCGCCCGCCGGCGGCAGCTCCTCGGCAAGCTTCGCGAGCATCGGCTCAATCGGCGCGACTACCGGCAGCTCCGGAGCAGCATCACTGCTTGGTTTTCGTGCGGCCATTTGTACAAGCTAGGCAAATCAAAAACTTGCCGAATTCCTTCTGGCTAATCTGGCGGCTCGAACGCCAACTACCTAAGCCATTTGCGATTCATCATCAGTAGTCCCATGA
>DATBSZ010000182.1:0-20828 GCA_036559525.1 Burkholderiales bacterium | reverse complement strand
GAGGCAGGTACAGCATGTCGCCCGAACCGAGCAGCGCTTCCGCGCCCGACTGGTCGAGGATCGTGCGGGAGTCCACTTTTGACGAAACCTGGAAGGCGATGCGCGTGGGGATGTTGGCCTTGATCAGGCCGGTGATCACGTCGACCGACGGCCGCTGCGTCGCGAGGATCAGGTGGATGCCGGCCGCGCGCGCCTTCTGCGCCAGCCGCGCGATCAGCTCCTCCACTCTCTTGCCGACCACCATCATCAGGTCGGCCAGCTCGTCGATCACCACCACCACTTGCGGCAGCGGCGTCAGCTTCTCCGCCTTGCCCGCGTCTAGAGCAAAGGGGTCCTCGAACTCCTGCTCGGCCACGCGGTGGTTGTAGCCCGAAAGGTTGCGCGCGCCGATCCAGTTCATGAGCTTGTAGCGGCGGTCCATCTCGGCCACGCACCACGTGAGCGCATTCACCGCCTGCTTCATGTCGATGACGACCGGCGCGAGCAGATGCGGGATGTCCTGGTAGACCGAGAGCTCGAGCATCTTCGGGTCGATCAGGATGAGGCGCACGTCGCGCAGCTCGGACTTGTAGAGGAGCGACAGGATCATCGCGTTCAGCGCGACCGACTTGCCCGAGCCGGTCGTCCCGGCGACCAGGAGGTGCGGCATGCGCGCGAGGTCGGCGACGACCGGGCGCCCGGCGATGTCCTTGCCGAGCGCGAGCGCGAGCGGCGAATGCATCCCGTGGTAGGCCTCGGAGCCGAGGATCTCGGTCAGGCGCACGATCTGGCGGTGCGGATTCGGGATCTCGAGGCCCATGCACGACTTGCCCGGGATGGTCTCGACCACGCGGATCGAGACCACCGACAGCGCGCGCGCCAGGTCCTTCACCAGGTTCACGATCTGGCTGCCCTTCACCCCTACCGCGGGCTCGATCTCGTAGCGCGTGATCACCGGGCCGGGGTACGCCGCCAGCACCTTGACCGTGACCCCGAAGTCGGACAGCTTCTTCTCGATCAGCCGCGAGGTGAACTCCAGCGTCTCGGCGGCGATCGCCTCTCCGCCGGTCGCGGCCTCGTCGAGCAGCTTGAGCGGCGGCAGCGGCGTGTCGGGCAGGTGCTCGAAAAGCGGCGCCTGCTTCTCCTTCTGCGCGCGCTCGGACTTCTTGATCTCGGCGAGCGCTGGCTCGATGCGCAGGGGCGGATGCTCTTCCTCGCGGCGCTTCCCGCTTTCGACTACCGCCTCGCGCTGCTCGCGCGCGCGGCTGCCGAGCTTGCGGTCGCGGCGGCGCTCCCACGCGCCGAGCGCCGCGGCGTAGGCCTTTTCCAGCAGGCGCCCGACCCCTTCGAACAGGGTGAGCCAGGAGACCCCGATGAACAGGCTGAAGCCGATCGCGGCAGCCGTCAGCAGGGCGAGCGTGGCGCCGGTAAAGCCGAGCGCGCCGGAAAAAGCGCCGGCCAGGGCTTCGCCGATCAGCCCGCCCGGGGCGAGCGGCAGCTCGGCGCCGAGGCTATGGAGCCGCAGGCGCTCGAGCGCGGCACTCGACAGAAGAAGGAGCGAAAAACCCGCCACGGCGCCGGCGAGCCTCACGCCGTCCATCCGGCGATACCCCCAGACCACCAGGTACGCGCATAGCGCCGCCCACCAGTAGGCGGAAACGCCGAACAGGTAGAGCAGGAGGTCGGCAAGCCAGGCGCCGAACGCGCCGCCGGCGTTGCGCGCGACAGCGTCGGTCGCGCTATGCGACCAGCCCGGGTCGGCGCGATGAAACGTGGCGAGGATGAGGAGCAGGTACAGCGCGAGGGCGATGAGGAGCAGCCATTTCGCTTCGCGCAGCAGGCCCGCCAGCTTGGCGGGAAGGGGCGCGCCTTTGCTTGCTACGGCCAGGAGGTGACCCTCGTTGTCCCGCTTACTCCGGGAGCAGGATCGTGTCGCGCAGCACGATGGTCGAGCCGCGCATCTCGATGTAGCCGCCGGTCTGCAGGTCCTTCATGACCCGGCTCACCATCTCGCGCGAGGCGCCGATCATCTTGGCAATGTCCTGCTTCGGCAGGCGCTTGGTGACCACCTTCTCGCCGTCGACGTTCTCGGCCATGTCGAGCAGCAGCCGCGCCACCCGGCCGTAGACGTCGAGCAGGGCGAGGCTGCCGATCTTGCGGTCGGCCTCGCGCAGCCGCTTCACCAGGCTGCGCATCACGGCCATCGCCATCTCGGAGTTCTCCGAGAGGCACTTCTTGAAATCGCGCTTCGCGATGGAGAGCAGCTCGCACGGCTCGATGGTCATCACCGTGGCGGAGCGCGGCTCGTCGTCGATCAGGCCCATCTCGCCGAAGAACTCGCCCGGGCCGAGGATGGTGAGGATCACTTCCTTGCCCTCCGAGTCGCTCATCATCACCTTGAGCCGGCCGGAGAGCACGATGTAGAGCGAATCGGTCGCGTCGCCGCCCGCCATGATGGTGGTCGAACGCGGCGCGCTCTTGCGCGTCACCATCGTCGTCAGCATCCGCAGCTGATCTTCCGGAAAGGTCGTGAACAGCGGAACCGTTTTTAGGACTGCGGTGGAGACCGTGCTAACCATATTCGGGATGTTAGCATTTTGTCCATGGACACACGAAACGCCCGCCTGCTGATTCTCGGCTCCGGCCCGGCGGGTTATACCGCCGCGGTCTACGCGGCGCGGGCGAATCTGCGCCCGGTGCTGATCGCCGGGGTCGCGCAGGGCGGCCAGCTCATGACCACGACCGACGTCGACAACTGGCCGGCCGACGCCGCCGGCGTCCAGGGCCCCGACCTGATGCAGCGTTTCCAGAAGCACGCCGAGCGCTTCGAAACGGAGGTGGTCTCCGACCAGATCCATACCGCGCGCCTGCGGGAGCGCCCGTTCGTCCTCGAGGGCGACACGGCGCGCTACACCTGCGACGCGCTGGTTATCGCCACCGGGGCCACGGCGAAGTACCTCGGCCTTCCCTCGGAGCAGAAGTTCATGGGGCGCGGCGTGTCGGCCTGCGCGACCTGCGACGGTTTCTTCTTCAAGGGCCAGGACGTGGTCGTGGTCGGCGGCGGCAACACCGCGGTCGAGGAAGCGCTCTACCTCGCCAATCTCTGCTCCAGCGTGGTTCTGATCCACCGCCGCGACAAGTTCCGCGCCGAAAAGATCATGGTCGACAAGCTGATGAAGCGCGTCGCGGAGGGCAAGATCCGCCTCGAGCTGGACGCGGTCGTCGAGGAGGTGCTGGGCGACTCGGGCGGGGTCAGCGGGGTTCGCGTCAGAAATTTGAAAGGTGGCGCGGTCAAGACGATCGCCGCAAAGGGCTTCTTCGTGGCGATTGGGCACACTCCCAACACCGGCATCTTTGCGGGGCAGCTCGAGATGAAGGACGGCTACATCATCACTCGCGGGGGGCGCGAGGGCTTGGCCACCGCGACCAGCATCCCCGGGGTATTCGCGGCCGGCGACGTCCAGGATCACGTCTACCGCCAGGCGGTGACCAGCGCCGGTAGCGGCTGCATGGCAGCCCTGGACGCAGAGAAGTACCTGGACGGACATGGATAGCGACTTTCGCAAGGCGCTCGCAGGGGTGGTGCCGCTCGTGAAAGCGCGTCGCGCCGTGCGCGAGCGCCCGAGGCCGGCGCCGCTCCCGCGCGAAACCATCGCGCCCGAAGACACCACCGAATCGGGCGCGGAGCTGGCTTTCGTGCGCCCGGGCTACTCGCCCGCCTTGCTGCGCAAGCTGCGCCGCGGGCGGTGGGTGGTCGAGGACAGCCTGGACCTGCACGGCATGAACCGCAGCGAGGCGGCAGGCGCGGTGCGCGAGTTCCTGCACGGCTGCCGGGAGCGGCGGCTGGGCTGCGTGCGCATCGTTCACGGCAAGGGGCTGGGCTCGCGTAACCGCGAGCCGGTCCTGAAGGGAAAGGTCTACCACTGGCTGAAACTGCGGGACGAGGTCCTGGCTTTTTCCCAAGCCCCCACCGCGGACGGCGGTGCCGGCGCGGTCCTGGTACTCCTCAGAAGCTAGACGGCGGCTTCGTTGGTCTCGCCGGTGCGGATGCGCACCACGTGCTCGACCGAGGTGACGAAGATCTTGCCGTCGCCGATCTTGCCGGTGCGCGCGGACCGGACGATCGCGTCGATCGCGCTTTCCACCTGGTTGTTGGCGACCACGACCTCGATCTTGACCTTGGGCAGGAAGTCGACCACGTACTCGGCGCCGCGATAGAGCTCGGTATGGCCTTTCTGCCGGCCGAAGCCCTTGACTTCCGTCACGGTGAGGCCGGTGACGCCGACTTCCGAAAGCGCCTCGCGCACCTCGTCGAGCTTGAACGGCTTCACGATCGCTTCGATCTTTTTCATGCGCGCGTCTCCATCCCCTTGTCCGTCCCCCGGCCTCCGGTTGGCTGCATTGTACAGCGTAGAATCAGCCGTATGGCGCTCGGCGTGCAGCCCAAGTAGAACCTTGGAAAGCGTCCGCGTCGTCGATTCGCTCGGCAGCGTCGATGCGGCGGAATGGAACGCCCTCGCCGGCAGCCAGCCGTTCGTGCGGCACGAGTTCCTGTCCGCGCTCATGGAGACCGGCTGCGCGTCGGCCCGCTCCGGCTGGGCGCCGCAGTTCCTGCTGGTGCGGCGCGCCGGCGCGCTGGTCGCGGCGATGCCGCTGTTCGCCAAGTCGCACTCTTACGGCGAATACGTGTTCGACTGGGCGTGGGCGGAGGCGCACGAGCGTCACGGGGTGGAGTACTACCCGAAGCTCCTGAGCGCGATCCCTTTCACCCCGGTTCGCGGGCCGCGGCTCATGGGCAATTCGCCGGAAGTATTGCTGGAGGCGGCGCTCGAGCTCGCGCGGAACACCTCGTCGCTGCACATCCTCTTTCCCCTCGAGGAAGAGATTCCGCACCTCGTCGGGCGCGGCATGCTGCTGCGGCGTACGGTGCAGTTTCACTGGCGCAACGCGGGCTACGCGGACTTCGACGCATTTCTGAACAGCATGACGCGCGAGCGGCGCAAGAAGATCCGCCAGGAGCGCAACCGCATCCGGGAAGCGGGCATTGCATTCTCCTGGTGGGAAGGAAGCGCCATCGAGCGGCGGCACTGGGAGTTCTTCAACCGCTGCTACCGCAGGACCTACGCCGAGCATCGCTCGAGCCCCTATCTCAGCCTGGACTTTTTCCTGCGCCTCGGCGCCGCGCTGCCCGGCAACCTCGCGCTGCTCGTCGCCGAGCGCGACGGCCGCCCCATCGCTTCCTCTTTCTTCTTCAAGGATGAAAGCACGCTCTACGGGCGCTACTGGGGCGCGCTCGAGCACGTGCCGCTGCTGCATTTCGAGTGCTGCTACTACCAGGCGATCGAGTACGCCATCCGCTGCGGGCTGCAGGTGTTCGAAGGCGGTGCGCAGGGCGAGCACAAGCTCTGGCGCGGCCTCCTGCCGGTGGAAGCGCCTTCGGCGCACTGGCTCGCGCACCCGAAGTTCGCGCGCGCGGTGGAGAGCTTTCTCGAGCGCGAAGGCACCGGGGTCACGCGTTATGTCGACGAATTATGCGAACATAGTCCGTTCAAGAAACCATGAGACTCAAGGAAAAAACTGCCATCGTGACCGGCGCCGGGTCCGGCTTCGGCGCCGGCATCGCCAAGCGCTTCGCCGAGGAAGGCGCGCGCGTGATCGTCGCCGACATCAACGCGCAGGCGGGCGAGCGCGTGGCGCGCGAAGTGGAAGGGAAATTCATCCAAGCCGACGTGACCAGGGGCGACGACTGGCGCAAGCTCGTGGGCGCGGCCGGCGAGCGCCTGGACATCATCGTCAACAACGCCGGCTGGACCCATCGCAACAAGCCCTATCTCGAAGTCACCGAGGCCGAGTTCGACCGCGTCTACGCGGTGAACGTGAAGAGCATCTACCTCTCGGCGCTGCACGCCGTGCCCGTGTTCCGCAAGCGCGGGCGGGGCTGCTTCGTCAACATCGCCTCCACCGCGGGCCTGCGCCCGCGCCCCGGGCTGACGGTCTACAACAGCTCGAAAGGCGCGGTAATCCTGATGTCGAAGTCGATGGCGGGCGAGTTCGGCCCCGACCGCATCCGGGTGAACTGCGTCAATCCGGTGTTCAGCCCGGACACGGCGCTGTCCGCCGAGTTCGCGGGCGGCGCAGTGACCGAAGAGGCGAAGAAGCGCTTCCTGGCAACCGTCCCGCTCGGCCGCTTCTCGACGCCGCTCGACGTCGCGAACGCGTGCCTTTACCTTGCGTCCGACGAGGCGGAGTTCATCAGCGGCGTCTGCATCGAAGTCGACGGCGCGCGCTGCGTGTAGTCAGGAGGCTTTCTTCATGCCGCCCAGCAGGGCGGCGACCTGGGGACGCTTGCGCCTGGGGTGCTGCGGGGGCTCTTGGTTTGCGGCGGGGGCGGGGCTGGCTGCGGCGGGCGGTTCGTAAGGCTTGGAGAAAATCGGATCGATCTGGCGTTTGGGCGGCGTGCTCGGCGTTTGTCGCCGGCCCTGCGTGCTCGGCGCTGGTCGACGATCCTGGGTGCTCGGCGCTGGTCGACGGTCCTTTTCCTTGCGCGAAGGCTGATCGCTCATCATCGCCGCCACCGTGGCGCCGCTAGGCCCGAAGCCTGGGATCAGCTGGCGCTCGATGCGCTTCTTGATCAGCCGCTCGATCGCCGCCATGGCGTCGTGGTCCTGCGGCGCGACCAGCGAGATCGCCTCGCCCGGAAGCCCGGCACGGCCGGTGCGGCCGATGCGGTGCACGTAGTCCTCGGGGGAGTGCGGCACGTCGAAATTGATCACCTGCGGCAGGCCCTCGATGTCCAGGCCGCGCGAAGCGACATCGGTCGCGACCAGCACCGCAGTCTTGCCCGACTTGAAGTCGGCGAGCGCGGCTTCGCGCTCGATCTGCGACTTGTCGCCGTGGATCGCGTCGGCGTGGATGTGATCGCGCCGCAACTGGTGGGCGAGGCGGTTGGCGCCGATGCGCGTGCCGGTAAACACCAGCACCTGGCGCAAGCCGCGAGTCTGGATGAGGTAGGCGAGAAGCTCGCGCTTCTTCTCGCGCGCCACCGGATGCAGCACGTGGCTGACGTTCTCCGCCGCGGCGTTGCGCGCCGCCACCTGGACCTCGGCCGGGTTGCGCAGCAGGGTCTTCGCCAGCGTGCGGATCTCGTCGGGGAAGGTCGCCGAGAAGAGCAAGTTCTGCCTTTCCCGCGGCAGCAGCGCGATGATGCGCTTGATGTCGGGCAGGAACCCCATGTCGAGCATGCGGTCGGCCTCGTCGAGCATCAGCACCGACACCTGATTGAACATCACGGTCTTGTTCTGCACGTGGTCGAGCAAGCGCCCGGGAGTCGCAACCAGAATCTCCACCCCTTTGCGCAACTGCTCGATCTGAGCGTTCATGTCCACGCCGCCGTACACCACGGTGCTGCGCAGGGGCAGGTTCTTGCCGTAGTCGCGGAAGCTCTCGGCGACCTGCACCGCGAGCTCGCGCGTCGGCGTGAGGACCAGCGCGCGGACCGGGTGACGCGCGGGCGAAGTCGAAGCGCTGGCGAGCGGCGCAAAGCGCTGCAGGATCGGCAGCGCGAACGCTGCGGTCTTGCCGGTACCGGTCTGCGCCCCGGCCATGAGATCGCGCCCGCCGAGGACGAGCGGAATCGCCTGCTCCTGCACCGGCGTGGGCGTGGTGTAACCGAGTTCCGCGACGGCTGCGGCGAGCGGGGGAATTAAACCGAGTTGGTCAAAAGCTGAAGCGATAATCTTGAATTATAAGTCAATTGAGCGTTCGGACGCGCTCGCCGCCCTCTTGCGGCTCGGTGCCGGGAAGCTTGAGCTCCATGTCCCAGTCGCTCTTCTTGACCGCCGACTGCAGCAGCCTGCACACCGAATGCAGCAGGACCGAGTCGAAAGTGAGCGTGATTCCCTGGCCTTCGGCAGGGTGCAGGGCTACCACCGGCTGGCCGTTGCGGTCATGGCCGGTCTGGATTCGCGCCAGGAGGAGCGGCGCCTCGCCGAGCGGGCGCTCGCTGCCGGCGGCGTCGTAGGGCTTGGAAAAATCGGCCTTCGATACCGCATGCTCGTGCTCCAGGCCGAGCAGCGCTTTGCGCGCCTCGGGGTTGGCCTGGGTGCGGATGCGCGGGCTCGCTTCCTCGGCAAGCTTGACGAGCAGCGGCCACAACAGCTTCACGAAGCGCCGCGTCAGCGACAGCCTGAGCTCGACGCCCTCGCTCGTCGCGACCAGCATCAGTAGCCGGTCCTGCTCGGCGTCATAATCGACTTTGAGCTGGTGCAGGCGCATGGAGGAAGTTTATATGGCCAGGCTGGTGGAGGCTACCGGCGAGGCGCAGGTGGCAGTGGTGCGCGAGCTCTTCGCCGAGTACGCGCACGGAGTCGACGAGCCCTGCTGCTTCACGGGCTTCGAGCGCGAGCTCGACTCGCTTCCCGGCGAGTACCGATTGTTCTTGCTGGACGATGCGGCGGGATGCGTCGCGGTGCGTTTCCTGGATCGGCAAACCGCCGAAATGAAGCGGCTCTACGTGCGAGCCGCGCAGCGCGGCCGCGGTCTGGGACGCGTGCTGGCCGAAGCGGCGATCACCGCGGCGCGCGAAGCCGGCTGCACCCGCATCGTGCTCGATACGCTGCCGAAGATGCGCGAAGCGCAGGCGCTGTACGGCATGCTCGGGTTCAAGCCGATCGCGCCCTACCTGGAGAACCCCACACCGGGCGCGCTCTGCTTCGAGCTCAGCCTTTCCTGATCCGTCCCACCAGGTCGGTGGTCGAGCGCTGGTGCTCGAAGGGAATCGATACCACCTGGCCGCCGCGAGCGAGCACGCCGCCCGCGCCGACGATGCGCTCGGCCGGCCAGTCGCCGCCCTTGGCGAGCACCTGCGGCCGGCTCGCGGCGATCAACCGCTCCGGCGTGTCGTCGTCGAACCAGGTGACCGCGTCGACGCACTCGAGCGCCGCGAGCACCGCCAGCCGGTCCGCCAGCGGGTTCAGGGGACGATCGTTTCCCTTGCCGAGGTTCCTGACCGACTTGTCCGAATTCAAGGCCACCAGCAGCGCGGCCCCGAGGGCGCGCGCCCGCGCGAGATAGGTGACGTGCCCCCGATGCAGGAGGTCGAAAACGCCGTTAGTGAACACCAGCGGGCGCGCGAGCCGGCCGATCCAGTTTTGCAGCGCGGCGGGGTCGTGGATCTTGTCTTCGAACTCGGGCGGCTTCACCGCTGCGACTTGGGCGGAGCCGCGGGGGGCGCGGGCTTGCAGGGAGCTTCCGTGCTCTTGCAGTACTCGAACACCTTGACCACCTTGCGCACGCCGCCGGTCGTGCGCGCGAGGTCGGTCGCGGCCGCGGCCTCGGTCTCGGTGACCAGGCCGAGTAGAAAGACCACGCCCGCCTCGGTGACCACCTTCACGTGCAGCGGGTTCAGGTCCTTGACGTTGACGAAGCGGCCTTTCACTCTTGCCGTGATCGCGGTGTCGTTGGCTCTCGAGGTGGCCGAGGAAGCGCCGGCAACCTGGACTTCGTTGGTCACGTTGCGGACGTTCGGCACCGTAGCCACGATCTTCTCGAGCTCGGCGCGCGTGGCTTCATCCCAGGCTTCCCCCGTGAGGAGCACGGCGCGGTTGAAGGACGTGACATTGACGTGCGCGCGCTCGCCGATGCGCTCGCCGATGCGGCTGGCGGCGTTCGATTCGATGCCGCTGTCGTCGAGCTGGGTGCCCGTGGTGCGGCGGTCCTCGAGCGAGGTCACGGCGACGACGCTGCCCCCGGCGATGATCGCCGGGCAGCCCTGCAAGCAAAGGACGGCGATCAGACCGGGAATAACAAAGTATCGATTGCGTCGCATAGGCAGTGAATGCAAAGGAGATGAACTTCCTGGATTCGGGCGGTCGTGCGGTGCGGCACGCAAAGATGCGCGTCGTCCGGGCGCAGCGCCGCGCCCATCTTGCCCCCGCCGTTGCCGGTGAGCGCCACGACGCGCACGCCGATCTCGTGCGCGGCATGGATCGCGTCGAGCACGTTCGCCGAGTTGCCGCTGGTCGAGATCGCGAGAAGCGCGTCGCCGCGCCGGCCAAAGGCGCGCAGCGGCTTGGAGAAGACCTGCTGGTAGGCGTAGTCGTTGGCGATCGAGGTGAGGCTCGAAGTGTCGGTGCTGAGCGCGATGGCAGCGAGCGGCGGACGCTCTCTCTCGAAGCGGTTCACCAGCTCGGCGGCGAAGTGCTGCGCGTCGGCCGCGGAGCCGCCATTGCCGCACGAGAGGATCTTGCCGCCGCCGCGCAGGGTGTCGACCATGAGCCGCGACGCGCGCTCGAGCGGCTCGGTGAGCGCCTGCGCCGCGGCGAGCTTGAGATTCGCGCTTTCCGCGAAATGCGCGGCGATGCGCTGCGAAATCTCGGCCTGGGCCATGGCGCGGATTTTACTCGACGTAGACCTCGAAGCGCACGCGCCGCGCCGGATTCGGGTGATCGGCGAGCGCGCTGATGCGCGCGCGCAGCGGCGCGCCGCGGTCCAGGCCCCACGCCAGCGCGCCGTTCTCGCGCCGCGGCACGTAGCCGAGCATGTGGCCGCGCCACAGCACCCTCACCGCGTTCGCGTCGTGCGGGTTGCCGGGCTCGCGGGCGAGCTCGAGCGGGTCGCCGACCCGCAGCTCGCGCCACATCTCGGCGGCGGCGTGATAGCGGAACCCGGCGAGCGGCGAGTTCTGGACCAGCAGGCGAACGCGCTCTTCCGCATGAGGATCCCCCCATGCCAGGGTGAGAAGGATGCCTATTCGCCAAAGGCGTCGCGGATCCATTGCACGTTCGAAGTCGCGCCATCGACCAGGAAAACGTCAAAGCGGCACAGCGCCTCCGGCCGGCGCGCGAGATAAAGGCGCGCGGCGGCGAGCAGGCGCTGGCGCTTTGCCGCGGTCACGCTCTCGCCGGCGCCGCCGAACCCGGGGCGGCTGCGCATGCGCACCTCGGCGAACACCAGCATGCCGCGCTCCTCGGCGATCAGGTCGATCTCGCCGTGGCGGCAGCGCCAGTTGCGCTCGATCAGGACCAGGCCCGCCGCGCGCAGCAGCCCTGCACAGAGATCCTCCGCTCGCGCCCCCTCCGCGTTCATGGCAGGCTTAACGGAACTGGAGGGTGCGCGGTTGACGCCGGCAGTCCAAACTTCGGGAGTCCTATACGTGGTCGCGACGCCCATCGGGAACCTCTCCGATGCGAGCCCGCGCTCGCTCGATACGTTGAAGCGCGCCGACATCGTTGCCTGCGAGGACACGCGGACGACCCGCACCCTGCTTTCGCGCCACGGCGTCGCCGCCCGCACCGTCGCCTTGCACCAGCACAACGAGCGCCGCGCCGCCGCCGCGCTGATCGCGGCGCTGCGCGAGGGCAAAAGCATCGCGCTGGTCAGCGACGCCGGCACGCCGGCGCTCTCCGACCCCGGCGCGTGGCTGGTCGCCGAAGCGCACCGCGCCGGCATCCGCGTCAGCCCGGTTCCCGGCCCGAGCGCCGCCGCGGCGGCGCTGTCGGTGTCGGGCTTCGCCGCCCCGCAGTTTCTGTTCGCTGGCTTCCTGCCGGCGGGCGCCGCGGCGCGGCGCAAGGCGCTCGATGCGCTCGACCTCCCCTGGCCGGTGGTCATCTATGAGGCGCCGCACCGGATCGCTGACACGCTGGAGGACCTGAGGCAGAAGTTCGGTGATGCGAGAGAAATCCTCGTTGCCCGCGAGCTCACCAAGAAGTTCGAGGAGGTCGCCCGCATGCCGCTCTCCGGTGCGCCGGCATGGCTCGCCGGCCGCGCGGAACGCAGCAAGGGTGAATTCGTGCTTGTGCTGGCACCAGGGACCGCGCGCGAGGCGCAACCGGGGATCGATCCGGAGAACGTCCTTGAGATCCTGCTCGAAGCGGTGGCGCCGAGCGAGGCAGCGCGGCTCGCGGCGAAGATCACGGGCGTGCCAAAGAACGTGCTCTACCGTAAGACTCTAAAATCTTAAGTTGATGGACCGTCTGAAGCTCCGGCGCCCCGACGACTGGCACCTGCACCTGCGCGACGGCGCGGCGCTCGCCTCGGTGATCGCGGACTCGGCGCGGCGCTTCGCACGCGCAATCGTGATGCCGAACCTCAAGCCCGCGGTGCGCACCACGGCACAGGCGCTCGATTACCGCGAACGCATCCTCGGCGCGCTTCCGGATGGCGCCAGTTTCGATCCGCTGATGACGCTCTACCTGACCGACGACACGCCGCCGGAGGAGATCGCACGCGCGAAACTGTCGGGGCACGTGCACGGCGTCAAGCTCTATCCCGCGGGCGCGACCACGCATTCGGACGAGGGCGTGACGCGCCTGTCGCGCTGCTTCCATGCGCTGGAGAAGATGGAGGAGCTCGGCCTGCCGCTGCTGGTGCACGGCGAATCGACCGACCCGGCGATCGACGTGTTCGACCGCGAGCAGGCGTTCATCGAGGAAACGCTGGGTCCTATGCTCGAGCGCTTCCCGCGGCTCAAGGTGGTGCTCGAGCACATCACCACGCGCGAGGCGGCGCAGTACGTCGAGGTCACCGGGCCGAACGTCGCGGCGACGATCACCGCGCATCACCTGCTCATGAACCGCAACGCGCTCTTTCTCGGCGGCATCCGGCCGCACCACTACTGCCTGCCGGTGCTCAAGCGCGAAACCCACCGTGAAGCGCTGGTGGAAGCCGCGACCTCGGGAAACCCGAAATTCTTCCTCGGCACCGACAGCGCTCCACATGCGCGCGACGCCAAGGAGGGCGCCTGCGGCTGCGCCGGCATCTACACCGCGCACGCCGCGATCGAGCTCTATGCCGCCGCCTTCGAGGAGGCCGGCGCGCTCGACAAGCTGGAGGGCTTCGCCAGCGCCTTCGGCGCCGGGTTCTATGGCCTGCCGCTCAACCGCGACACCATTACCCTCGAGCGGGCTGAATGGCGCGTGCCCGAGCGCCTAGCCTTCGGCGGCGAAGAGCTCGTGCCGCTGCGCGCCGGAGAAACGATCCCCTGGAAGCTCGTCTAGCGCACCCCGTTTTTGACGGCATTCGACCGTGGCTCGCGGGCGAGCGCTCGCTCGAGCGCCTCAATGCGCTCGCTCAAGCCCAAGACCTGAAAACCGAGTCGGGCCGGCCGCTGCGCTTCGTGCCCCCGGGCACGAAGGACGCGTATTACGAGATCAAGGTTCATGAGACCGGGCGCGTCGAGACCCGGCCCGACAACCTGCACGATTTCTTCAACGCGCTCGCGTGGCTCGCCTTCCCGCGCACCAAAGCGCGCATCAACGCCCTGCACGCCGCCGAGATCCCGCGCGAGGGCGGGCGCCGCGGCCCGTTGCGAGACCTGCTCACAATCTTTGACGAAGGCGGCGCGATCGTGAAATGCGACGACCCGGAGCTGGTTTCTCTGCTGAAGAGCTTTCGCTGGAAAAGCCTGTTCTGGGAGAACCGCAAGCAGGTCCAGGCCGCGATGCGCATCGTGGTGTTCGGGCACGCGGTGCTGGAGCAGGCGCTCGAGCCCCGGCCCGGGATCACCTGCAAGGCGATCGTGGTGCCGGCGGCGGCCGATCCCGACGCCGCCGCGCTCCGCTGGCTCGAGCGGCGCGCGCCGGGCGATTCGCCCCGCATCCTTTCGCCGCTGCCGATTTTCGGTTATCCCGGCTGGCATCCCGGCGGCGAGAGCGCCGAGTTCTATGATGACGCGCGCTATTTCCGCCCCCCGGCGGTAAAATCGCAGGCGGAGTCGGCCAGGCAGCCGCTGCGCGAAAGCGCAGAGGAAAGTCCGGGCTCCGCAGAGCAGGATGCAGGGTAACTCCCTGGCACGGCGACGTGACGAAGAGGGCCACAGAGACGAGTCCTTAGCTCGAAAGAGCTAAGGGGTGAAACGCGGCAACCTCCATCCGGAGCAACACCAAATAGGCAAGCATGGTGGTGCAACACGCCACTTCAGGCCGGCTCGGCCAAGCTTGCGGGTAGGTGGCTAGAGCTCCGGGGTAACCCGGAGTCGAGAGGAATGGCTGCCGGCCCCGCCGGGTCAAACCGACCGGGGCCACAGAACCCGGCTTACCGGCCGCACTCCCTTGCTTCCAGTCCCCCGGCAGAGAATAATCGACTGCTTCAGGGGGGAGGCTACGCAGGACCGTCTAAATCAGAACGACGTGACGAATCGCGTCAACGTCGAGGACCCTATGCGGGTCCGCGATGCAATTCTTGCGATCTACGCCGCGCGCTATCCGGGCGTGGAGTTCGCGCCGCTCGAGCGCGCCTTCGCCGACTTCAAGGCCCTGTTCGAAGGCGGCTATCCGGGCTACCTGGCCTGCGACACGCTCTACCACGACATGCGCCACACGCTCGACATGACGCTCGCCCTGGCGCGCCTCGTCGACGGCTACGAGCGCGCCTGCACGACTGCGGACCGCGTCGGCCCGCGCCGCGCGATTCTCGGCGTGCTGATCGCGCTGCTGCACGACTCGGGCTATCTCAGGCGTGCATCCGAAACCGCGGTCGAGAACGGGGCGGTGTTTACCAAGACGCACGTCAGCCGCGGAGCCGACTTCATTTCCGCCTACCTGCCGAAGCTGGGCTTCGGGGCCGAGGCCGCGACCGCGGCCCGCCTGGTGCATTTCACCGGCTACGAGATGGAGATCGACGACATCCGGGTCGAGGATCCCAAGGACCGCGTGATCGGCTGCCTGGTCGGCACCGCCGATC
The DNA here is from genome assembly GCA_036559525.1 of Burkholderiales bacterium. Lineage (GTDB taxonomy): Bacteria > Pseudomonadota > Gammaproteobacteria > Burkholderiales > SG8-39 > SCGC-AG-212-J23. The sequence goes on along the minus strand of DATBSZ010000182.1, from coordinate 6,170 downwards.
TGCTCGGGCAAATGTCGGACCGCATGTACCTCGAGAAATGCCGCGAGTTCCTCTACAAGGAGTTCGTCTGGGGCAAGATCGCGCGCGAGCGCCTGCCCGACGGCCACGAGCTGGTGCGCTATGCCTCGCCCGAGGACCTGATCATCAAGACCCCGGGATTCTACGAGTACGTCGCCCGTACCCGCATCCAGAAGAAGCTCGGTAGCGTCGACCGCTACGCCGAGGCGCACTTCGACGGCCCGAGCCCGTACCAGTCCGAGATCGACCGCAACATGGATTTCCTGCGCGAGACCATCGAGACCGCGGACTTCAGCCGCCTGCGCCGCTCCTGCTATTCGCTGTCCGTGACCACCCGGCGCGCGGCCTGACGAGGAATTTGTCACACCGCGCGCCGGAAATCCCGGGCGTCGCCAAAAATGGACATTGTCCGGGCCGCGAAATCGTGGCACAACCGGCACATGGCGCTCGCCCAGCAGAGAATCGTCAAGCCCGAAACGGCGCCTGCGCTCTACCGCCTGCTGTCGGACAGCGCGCTTTCGCGCGCGGCGCTCGGCGCGTGCGGGCTTCCGCTCGCGATGCTCGATGCGCGCATCGGCTCGCGTCCGGTCACCTACGTCAACACCGCGTTCGAAGGGTTCTTCGGCTACCGCGCCGGCGAGGCGCTCGGCCGGCCGCTCGCGGCTTTGCTGTTCCACGGCGATGAGCCGCTGGTCCACCGCCTGCTCGCGGAATCGAGCTCGCGCTGGAAGCTCCGCGCCTGGGGCAAGGACGGCGCGGTGCGCCAAGTCGAGATCTCCTTCGGCGCCGTGCACGGCGCCGACGGTCAGCTCACCCACTGGGTGGTCGCCTTCGCGGATCGCAGCGAGGTGGAAAAGCTGCGCGCCGAGCTCGAAGGCCTGAAGGCGCTCGCCGCCGCGCCCTAAGAAGCGACTTTCTTCTCCAGCCAGCGCGCGGTGCGCAACAGCCGCGCGTCGTACCCCTTCCGACCGACGAGCTGCACCCCGAGCGGCAGGCCGTTCTCGCCCTGCATCAGCGGCAGCGTGATCGCCGGCATGCCGAACAGCGTCCAGATCGAGCAGAACACCGGATCGCCGGTCGCGCCCAGGCCTTTGGGCGCCGTGCCGAGCGCGGGCGGCGTCAGGATCGCGTCGTAGCGCTGCTGGAACAGCTCATCCAGGCTCTCGACGCTCGGGCCGATCCGGCGCAGCGCGCGCTGATGGTCGACCGCTCGCACTTCGCGTCCGCGCTCGATCAGGCCACGCAGCTTCTCGGACAGCTTCTCCTTCCCGGCAACCCAGAGCGGCTCCAGGTTGGCCGCCATCTCGGCTTCCATGATGGTCCGGTGCCAGTCCCAGGCCTCCATGGCCGACGGAAAGAGCTCCACTTCCTCCACCTGCTTGCCTAGGGTTTCAACCAGCTCTTGAAACGCCTCTTTGGTGTCGGCGTCGGTGCGATCCCAGTGCGGCGTCTTCACGAAGGCCAGCATCGGCTCGACCGGCGGGTCCTCGCGGGAAAGCTCGAGAAAAGGAAGCCGGGCGCGCGGCCGCGTGTCGGAGTCCCCCTCGTCGTAGCCCGCGAGTTGCTCGAGAAGCAAGGCAAGGTCGTCGATGCTGCGGGAAAAGAGTCCCACGTGGTCGAGGGTGCGCGAGAGCTGCAGGATGCCGGTGCGCGGAATCAGCCCGTGCGTCGGCTTGAAGCCGTGCGCGCCGCAGAACGCCGCCGGCCGAATCACCGAGCCGGCGGTCTGGCTGCCGAGCGCGAGCGGCACCATGCCGGCGCCGACCGCGGCCGCCGAGCCGCTGGAGGAGCCGCCCGGCGTGTGCTCGGGGTTGTGCGGATTGCGCGTCTTGCCCGGGTTGAAGTAGGCGCACTCGGTAGTGACCGTCTTGCCGAGAATCACCGCGCCCGCCGCGCGCAGCATGCGCACCACGGCCGCGTCCTCGCGCGGCGTGCGCCCTTTGTGCAGCGCCGCGCCGTTCTCGGTCGGCATGTCGGCGGTATCGATGATGTCCTTTATCCCGACCGGAACGCCGTGCAGCGGCCCGATGGGCTCGCCGTTGCGCTTGCGCTCGTCGAGCGCACGCGCCTGCGCCAGCGCGTGCTCCTCGTCGAGGAAGGTCCAGGCCTGCACTTTCGGCTCGAGCGCCCGGATGCGCTCGAGGGAGGCTTGCACCACTTCTTCGGAGGTCAGCCTGCCATCGCGGATCTGCTGCGCGGCGTCCGCCGCGGAGAGCGCCAGCGAGCGCTCATCGCGCATACATGACGCTCGGCAGCCACAGCCCGATCTGCGGGAACGTATAGAGCAGGATCAGCGCGATGACCTGGATCCCCATGAAGGGGAGCATGCCGGCGAAGATCTGGTTGAGCGTCACGTGCGGCGGCGACACGCCCTTGAGATAGAACGCCGCCATCGCCACCGGCGGCGACAGGAACGCGGTCTGCAGGTTGAGCGCCACCAGCAGCCCGAAGAACAGCGGGTCGATGCCGAAGTGCGGCAGCAGCGGGATGAAGATCGGCATGAAGATGATGATGATCTCGGTCCACTCGAGCGGCCAGCCGAGGATGAAGATGATGCATTGCGCCAGGATCATGAACTGCAGCGGCGTCATGTTGAGCGACAGCACCCACTTCTCGATCAGCTCCTGCCCGCCGAGCAGGGCAAACGCGGCCGCGAAGATGCCCGAGCCGACGAACAGCCAGCACACCATGGCGCTGGTCTTGGCGGTGAGGAACGAGGACTCCTTGATGATCCTGCCGAACTGTCTCATGGTGCGCCAGACGACCTCGACGCTCGAGGCTCCGCTCTGCGAGCGCTCGCGCCAGTGGGCGATGAAGCGGTAGACCGCCGTCAGGATGAAAGCGCCGAACGCACCCACCGCCGCCGCCTCGGCCGGTGTCGCGAGGCCGGCGACGATCGAGCCCAGCACCGCGAGAATCAGCAGCGCCAGAGGAAAGAACGAGGTGAGCAGCAGCTTGAACACTTCCAGCCGCTCCCAGTTCCATAGCCAGTAGATGAGCAGGATTGCCCCCAGACCGATGGCAAGCAGGACGTAGAACCAGGCCGGCGGCGGCACGCGTTTCGCCGCGGCGGCAGGCTTTTTCTCCTCGGCAGCGGGCTTCGCCTCTTCGGCTGCGGCAGGCGCGCCCAGCTCCTGCGGTTTCTCTTCCTGCGGTTCCTCCTCGGCGCCGGGCGCGCCGATCAGGCCACTCGACTGCTCCGATTCGCTGGCGTCGGCCGCGATCGCCCCGCCGGCCTCGATCAGGCCTGCCGTGCTCGCCTGCACGTCGGGAGCGGTTGCGATGCGGTAGCTCGTGCCGAGGATTGCGACGATCGCCAGCGCCGGTATCAGCGTGACGACGAGCTGCGTGAGGATCGTGCGTCTCGGAACACCCGGCACGCCGCGGCCGGCAAGCACGCGTCCGATCGCGGCCAATGCATTGCTGCCAAGGGTCGCCAGCGCCTGGACTGAGGGCGGCAGCGGAACGCGCCGCTCGCTCTCGGCAAGCGGTGGCATCAGGCTCGGCTTCCATTTCGCGAGCAGGATGATGTAGCCGAGGTAGAGGGAGGCCAGCATGAGTCCGGGAAAGAACGCACCGGCATAGAGCTGCACCACCGACACACCAGCAGTCGCGCCATAGACGATCAGCAGAACCGAGGGCGGGATCAGGATGCCGAGGCAGCCGCCGGCGGTGATCGACCCTGCGGCGACCTTGATGTTGTAGCCGGCCTTGAGCATCGCCGGAAACGCGAGCAGGCCCATCAGCGTCACCACCGCGCCGACGATCCCCGTGGCAGTGGCGAAGATGGCGCAGGTGATGATGGTCGCCACCGCGAGCGACCCCGGCACGCGCGAGGTGGCGAGGTGCAGGCTCTTGAACAGCCGATCGATCAGCTGCGCGCGCTCGACCAGGTAGCCCATGAACAGGAACAGCGGAATCGCGATCAGCACGTCGTTCGACATCACACCGTAGGTGCGCTGCACGAACAGGTCGAGCACCTGGTTCACCGCCATCTGCGGGTTGACGCTGCGATAGGCGAGCCAGGCGAAGAACACGCCCATGCCCATGAGCGTGAAGGCCGTGGGAAACCCGAGCATGATGGCGACCACGATCAGCGCCAGCATGAGCAACCCGAGGGTGCCGAGGTCCTCCTTGCTCAAATGGGCATCCATCAGGCTGCCCCAAGGCGTAAGCACCAGGACTGTGGTCACGATCAAGGCCATGAGCCCGAAGCCGAACCACAGCTCCCTGCGGACGATCACGCCTTATCCTTCGTGACGTAGACGTCGAGCTTCGCAATATCCTCGTCCTTGACGTGCAGTTCCTCTTTCAGCTTCGCGACGTCGACTTCCTCGACGTCCTGCTCGCGCGACGGCCAATAGCCCTGCTTGAGGCAGATCACGCAGCGGATGATCTCGACGATGCCCTGCAGGAGGAGAATGGCCCCCGCGAACGGGATAATCATCTTGAACGGGTAGACCGGCGGCCCCTCGGCGGTGACGTTCGAGGTTTCCCTGATGTGCCAGCTGTCGGCAGCGTAGTAGTAGCCTGCGTAAGTCAGCGCGAACACGCCGGGGATGAAGAACACGATGTACAGGATGAGGTCGATGGTCGCCTGCGTGCGCGGCCGGAAGAACCCGTAGAGCACGTCGCCGCGCACGTGGCCGTTCTTCGCCAGCGTGTAGGCGCCGGCCATCATGAAGAGCGTGCCGTAGAACATGATCATCACGTCGAACGCCCAGGAGTGCGGCGCGTCGAGCGCGTAGCGCGAAAACACCTCCCAGGACACCTGCAGCGTCAGCGCGACGATGAACCAGGAAAACGCCTGGCCGATCCAGGTGCTGAGCCGGTCGACGAGAAGTAGCGTGTTTTGCATTAAATGAAACAGCCATCCGGCTCGCGCCGGATGGCTGATGGGTCGCTCAGGCTCTTAGGCCTTCTTTGCTGCCGGCTTCTTGCCGAAATAATGCGTGTACGCCATGCGCGGACTCACCTGCGTATCCAGATACCAGCGCACCGCGCGCTCGGCAAAGACGCGCTGCGACTTCTCGATCTCCACCCACATCGCGTTGTCCGAGCGCTTCTTGGCCGCGGCGTCGTAGGTCTCGAGCTGGCGCGCGAGGATCGAGTCGGGCGTCTTGTAGAAGCGCACCTTGTCCTTGGTCTGCAGCTCGATGTAATCCTTGGAATAGCGGTCGACCGCCTTCCACGACATGTCGGACGAGGCCGCCTCGACCGCGTTCTCGATGATCGCCTTGATCTTCGCCGGCAGGGCGTCGAACTTCGGCTTGTTGAACATGATCTCGAACTGCTCGGCGTTCTGGTGGTAGCTCTGCAGCATGCATACCTTGGAGACATCGGCGAAGCCGAGGAGCCGGTCCGAAGTCGCGTTGTTGAACTCCGCCGCGTCGAGCAGGCCGCGGTCCATCGCCGGGACGATCTCACCGCCGGGCAGCGCGTTGACCGCGGCGCCGAGGCCCGTGAACACGTCGATCGACACGCCCACGGTGCGGAACTTGAGGCCCTTGAAGTCATCGACCTTGGTGATCGGCTTCTTGAACCAGCCGAGCGGCTGCGTCGGCATCGGGCCGTAGGGGAACGACACCACGTTGGCGCCGATGGAGGCATAGAGCTTGTTCAGCAGGTCCTTGCCGCCGCCGTACTTGTGCCAGGCGAGGAGCTGGTTCGCGTCCATGCCAAAGCCCGGGCCCGAGCCCCACAGCGCGAGCGCGTTCTGCTTGCCGTAGTGGTACACGAGAACGCCGTGGCCGCCGTCGAGCGTGCCCTTGGTGACCGCGTCGAGCAAGCCGAACGCCGGCACTACCGCGCCGGCGGGCAGCACCTCGATCCTGAGGTCGCCGCCGGTCATGTCGTTCACCTTCTTCGCGAAGTCGTTCGCGTACTCGTGGAAGATGTCCTTCGCCGGCCAGGTGCTTTGCCAGCGCATCGAGATCGGACCTTGGGCCTTGGCGATCATCGGGAAGCCGAGGGTCGCGGCGCCCGTGGCGGCTGCGGCACCGCGCAGGAATTTACGGCGTGAAGCGCTCATTGATTTTCTCCTCCTCCTAGGGTGAACGGGGTAATGACGATCAGATTCGGGCCTAGCCGGCGATTCTAGAACAGTCGGCGGCCACGGTGTAGTCCGCGGTGCAAGATGCCAGCTTCTGCCC
>DATBSZ010000181.1:0-27375 GCA_036559525.1 Burkholderiales bacterium | reverse complement strand
GGCTTCCTGAACGGCCTCAACGCGCTCGCGCACGCCACGGTCAACTGCTTCCCGATGATCCTGATCAGCGGCTCGAGCGAGCGCGAGATCGTCGACCTGCAGCAGGGCGACTACGAGGAGATGGACCAGCTCGCCATCGCCAAGCCGCTCGCCAAGGCCGCGTTCCGCGTGCTGCACGCCGAGGACATCGGCGTCGGCGTCGCTCGCGCCATCCGCGCCGCGGTGTCCGGCCGCCCGGGCGGCGTCTACCTCGACCTGCCCGCCAAGCTGTTCGCGCAATCCATAGATTCTTCTCTTGGAAAAAACTCGCTCATCAAGGTCGTCGACGCGGCGCCGAAGCAGATTCCCGCCCCGGACGCAGTCAGGCGCGCGCTCGATCTGCTCAAGGGTGCGAAAAAACCGCTGATCGTTCTGGGCAAAGGGGCGGCGTACGCCCAGGTTGATGCTGAAATTCGTGCGTTGGTCGAAAAAACCGGCATCCCCTATCTCCCCATGTCGATGGCGAAGGGCCTGCTGCCCGACACGCACGAGCAGTGCGCTTCCGCGGCGCGCTCCTTCGTGCTGCCGGCCGCCGACGTGGTGATGCTGATCGGCGCGCGCCTCAACTGGCTGCTGTCGCACGGCAAGGGCAAGACCTGGGGCGGCAAGGGCCACAAGGACTGGGGCGGTCAGAAGTTCATCCAGGTCGACATCTCGCCGCAGGAAGCCGACAGCAACGTGCGCATCGACGCGCCGCTGGTCGGGGATATCGGATCGTGCGTTTCCGCCTTGCTGGCCGGAATGGGCAGCAATTGGGCAAGACCCCCGGCCGAATGGCTGAATGCAATCACCGAGAAAAAGACCACCAACGTCGCCAAGATGGCCGAGACGCTGGCGAAGAATCCCTCGCCGATGAATTTCCACAGCGCGCTCAACGTAGTGCGCGACATCGTGAAGGCGAACCCGGACGCGATGTTCGTGAACGAGGGCGCGAACGCGCTCGACTTCACACGCTCGATCGTCGACATGTACAAGCCGCGTAAGCGCATCGACGTCGGCACCTGGGGGATCATGGGCGTCGGCATGGGCTACTGCGTCGCCGCGGCCGCCGTGACCAAGGGGCAGGTCATCGCCATCGAGGGCGACAGCGCCTTCGGCTTTTCCGGCATGGAAGTGGAGACGATCTGCCGCTACAACATGCCGGTGTGCATCGTGATCATGAACAATAACGGAGTCTACAAGGGCACCGACGTCGATCCCAACGGTCGCGATCCCGCGCCCACCGTGTTCGTGAAGGGCGCGCGCTACGACAAGCTGATGGAAGCCTTTGGCGGCGTGGGCGTAAACGCCACCACGCCGGCGGAGCTGCGCAAGGCGATGGAAGACGCGATCCGCTCGAGGAAGCCCACGCTCATCAATGCCGTGATCGACGAAACGGCCGGCACCGAAAGCGGCCGCATCACGAGTCTCAATCCAACTGCAGGGAAGAAAAAGTAATGGAAGCGCTGAAAGGGGTTCGCATTCTGGACATGACGCATGTCCAGGCAGGTCCGACCTGCAGCCAGCTGCTGGCGTGGTTGGGCGCCGACGTCATCAAGTTCGAGAACCCGCAGGGCGACGCAACGCGCGGCCAGCTGCGCGACGTGCCGAACGCCGACTCGCTCTACTTCACCATGCTCAACTGCAACAAGCGCTCGATTACCGTCAATATGAAGACGGAAGAGGGCAAGCAGGTGTTTGTCGACCTGCTGAAGAAGTCGCACATCATCATGGAGAACTTCGGCCCGGGCGTGCTCGACCGCTTCGGCTTCCCGTGGGAGAAAATTCACCAGCTGAACCCGGCGATCGTGATGGGCTCGATCAAGGGCTTCGGCTCGAGCGGGCCGTATTCCGACTTCAAGGCCTACGAGAACGTGGCGCAGGCGATGGGCGGGGCGATGAGCACCACCGGCGTGCCGGACGGCCCACCCTTCGTCACCGGCGCGCAGATCGGCGACAGCGGCACCGGGTTGCATTTGGCAATAGGTCTCTTGGCTGCCTTGAGGCAGGCGGAGAAAACCGGACAAGGCCAATACGTCGAGGTCGCGATGATGGACGGCGTGATGAATCTCTGCCGCGTGAAATTCCGCGACCACCAGCGCCTCACGCGCGGCGATCTGTCGGAGTTTTCGGTGCCGACCTACAAGGGCATGGGCGACGTGCCGCGCGCCGGCAACGACTCGGGCGGCGGCCAGCTCGGCAACGCCATCCACTGCAAGCCGCACGGCCCCAACGACTGGCTTTATGTCGTGGTGCAGGAGGCGGTGTGGGACGACCTCGCCAAGCGCATCGGCCCGGACGTCGGCATGCCCGAGATGGCGTGCGACCCCCGGTTCGCGAAAATTTCAGATAGAAGAAAAAATCAGAACCTGATGTGGACCTTGATCAACAAGTTCGCCGAGAAGTACACCAAGCGCGAGCTGATGGCGATCCTGAATCCCCTGGACGTGCCGTGCGGGCCGATCATGTCGACCGAGGACCTCGCCACCGACGAGCACGTGCGCGGGCGCGACATGTGGGTCGAGCTCGACCATCCGCAGCGCGGCAAGTGGTGGAACGTGGGAATGCCGATCAAGCTGTCGGACTCGCCGGCGCAGATCCGGCGCTCGCCGACGCTCGGCGAGCACACCGACGAGATCCTGCAGCAGGTCCTCGGCTACGAAAAAGACAAGATCGCCAAGCTGAAGAGCGCCGGCGCGTTCTCGGTGCCGCCGAAGAAAGCGGCTTGATGAAAATCGCGATCGTCGGGCAGCAGGACTTCGGCAAGAGCGTGCTGGAAGCGTTCCTCGCGCGCAAGGACGAGGTGGCCGGCGTGTTCTGCGCGCCGGAGAAGCCGGGGGCGAGGCCCGACGCGCTCAAGGTGGCGGCGCAGGAGAAGGGGGTCAAGGTTTTTCAGTTCGCGTCGCTGAAGAGTGCCGAGGCAAAGCAGGCGCTGAAAAACCTCAACGTCGATCTCGGCATCATGGCGTTCGTGCTGTAGTTCGCGCCGCAGGATTTCGTCAATATCCCCAAGCGCGGCACGATCCAGTACCACCCTTCGCTGCTCCCCAAGTACCGCGGGCCGTCGTCGATCAACTGGCCGATCATCCGCGGCGACAGCAAGACCGGCCTGACGATTTTCCGGCCGACCGACGGCCTCGACGAAGGTCCGGTCGTGCTGCAGAAGGAAACCCCGATCAGCCCGGACGACACGCTCGGCACGGTGTACTTCGACCGCCTCTTTCCGATGGGGGTGAAGGCGATGATCGAGGCCGCGGATCTGGTCCTCGCGGGCAAGCACAAGGAGGTGGTGCAGGACGAGTCCCAGGCTACCTACGAGGGCTGGTGCCGCAAGGCCGAGGCGCGCATCAACTGGGCGAACCACGTCGACTTCGTCTACAACCTGGTGCGCGGGTGCAATCCGGCGCCGGGCGCCTGGTCCACCCTCGAGGGAAAGGAATTGCAGGTGTTCGATGCGCGCAAACACCCGGTGCGCACCTTCGGCGCGGTCAGGGGCAAGATTGGCGAGGTGGTCGAGGTCGGCGACAAGTCCTTCCAGGTGACCGCGCAGGGCGGGCGCATCGAGGTGCTGCGCGCGAAGCTCGGCGACGGCAAGAAAGTGGCTGCGGCGGAACTCGTTTCCGCCGGGGCGATCAAGGCAGGCGCGATCCTCAGCTAAATCGTTGACTCATCTCGCTTTGGGCTGCAACAATGCGCCTCGCGGATAAGCGGGGAGGGCGCTTTTGAAGTTGCGTTTGGCGAAGAAAAGCGGGTCGTAGCGAGCATGGATCTCAGCCAGAACCTCGAGATCGCGACGTGCACCGATCCGGGGATGGTGCGCTCGCACAACGAAGACTCGATCGCCGCCGATACCGGGAACGGCCTGGTGGTGCTCGCCGACGGCATGGGCGGCTACAACGCCGGCGAGGTGGCGAGCGGCATGGCGACCACGGTGATCGTCAGCGAGATGCGCCAGATCCTCGCCAGCACCAAGCCCTACGACGTCGACAGCCGCACCAGCGAGGAAATCGCCGCGCGCCTGGTGCGCGAGCAGGTGCTCAAGGCGAACAGCTCGATCTACCAGGCCGCGCAGAGCCAGCCGCAATACGCCGGCATGGGCACGACGCTCGTGGTCTGCCTTTACTACGACAACCGGATGCTGGTGGCGCACCTCGGCGACTCGCGGCTGTACATGCTGCGCGACGGCAAGTTCACCCAGGTCACGCGCGACCACTCGCTGCTGCAGGAGCAGATCGATTCCGGAATCATCACCCCAGAGCAGGCGAAGAAGGCGCAGCACAAGAACCTGGTGACGAAGGCGCTCGGCATCGACCCGACGGTCGAGCCCGAGATCCACGAGTACACCACCAGAGCGGGAGACATCTACCTGCTCTGCTCGGATGGCTTGTGCGACATGGTCGAGGACGAAGACATCGGCATGACGCTGCAGACCCTCGGCGGCAACCTCAAGCTCGCCGCGCAGCAGCTGGTGCAGATGGCCAACGACAACGGGGGGCGGGATAACGTTTCGGTTATACTGGTCCGCGTCCTACGGGAGTATCCCGGCCGGCGCGGCGTCATGGGCAAGGTTTTCGGCTGGCTAAAATAAGCTCCCTCAGGGACCCGCTATGGCGAAACTGATACTCAGCATGGATGGCCTGGTGCTCAAGGAGATCCCCTTGACGAAGGAGCGCACCACCATCGGCCGCAAGCCGCACAACGACATCCAGATCGACAACCTCGCGGTGAGCGGCGAGCACGCGGTGATCGTCACCATCCTCAACGACTCGTTCCTCGAAGACCTCGGCAGCACCAACGGCACCGTCGTGAACGGCAACCCGATCAAGAAGCACTTCCTGCAGAACAACGACGTCGTCGAGCTCGGCAAGTACAAGCTCAAGTTCATCGGCGAGTCGGCGCCCGCGACTACGGGTGGCGGCGAGAAGGCCGATTTCGAGAAGACCATGGTGCTGCGCCCTTCGCAGATGAAGGCGGCCGCCGACCAGGTCAGAGCCCCCTCTGCCGCACCGGGCGGCGGCGCACAGGCGGCAGTCGCCCAGCGCGCGGCGGCGGTGCAGCAGGTGGTGGCGACCGCCACGGCTGCCGGCGTCGCCGACAAGGAAGCGGTAAAACCGGCTCCGATTCCCCCGCCGGCAGCGGCTCCCGCGGCAGCACCGGCGGCGGCAGCGCCCGCAGCAGCCCCCGCGCCAGCGGCTGCCCCGGCGGCCGCGCCCAAGCCCGGCCAGCCCCTGGGGGCGATCCAGCTGCTCTCGGGCGCAAACGCCGGCAAGGAGCTCGAGCTCACCAAGCCGCTCACCACGCTCGGCAAGCCGGGCGTGCAGGTCGCGGTGCTCACGCGCCGCCCGCAAGGCTATTTCATCACCCACGTCGAAGGCGCCGCCCGTCCGATGGTCAACGGCCAGGCGATCGGCGCCGCGCCCCACGCGCTCAAGGATCACGACGTCATCGAGCTCGCGGGCGTGAAGATGGAATTCTTCATGAAGGTATAAAGGCAGGTCTAGCTCCTGAGGATCGCGCTCGGTCTCGCGATCACGCTTCTCCTGATCGGTCACGCGCTGCAGTGGTATCCCACCGCGGACGGCCGGCTGCGCTTCGTCACCCAGCTCGAGCACATCCTGTACGACACGCGCCTGCGCATGACCATGCCGCGCGGGCGCGACGAACGCATCGTCATCCTGGACATCGACGAGAAAAGCCTCGGCGAGGTCGGGCGCTGGCCCTGGAGCCGCAACTTGATGGCCGATCTCACGGCGAAGCTCTTCGACCGCTACGGCGTCGCGCTGGTGGGCTTCGACGTGGTGTGGGCCGAGCGCGACCCGAGCTCGGGAATCGACGTGCTCGATGGCCTCGCCCGCGGCGAGTTGCAGGGGAATCGCGAGTTCCAAAGGTCCTATTCCCGCCTGCGCGCAGGCCTCGACTTCGATGCGACCTTCGCCGAGAGCCTGAAGGGCCGGCCGGTCGTGCTCGGCTATTACTTCAACATCGAGGATCGGGCGGTCAGGGCGAACTCGCTTCCCGAGCCCAGCCTGCCGCGCGGCACGTTTGCCGGGCGCAACGTCGCGCTCTTCGGCTGGCGCGGATACACCGGCAACCTGCCGATCTACCTCCAGAATGCGGCCGGCGCCGGGCACTTCAACCCGCTGCCCGACTTCGACGGCGTCTCGCGTCGCGTGCCGATGCTGATCGAGTTCGACGGCGCTTACTACGAGGCGCTGTCGCTCGCCCTGGTGCGCGCCTGGATGGCCCTGAGCACCGGGCAGGCGGTGCGCGTGGCGCCGGGCTATCCCGAGCAGCGGCCGAACGACCTGGAGTGGCTCGATGTCGGCGGCGTCGCGATCCCCGTGGACGAGAATGCGGCGTCGCTGATCCCCTATCGCGGCGAGAAAGGGAGCTTCCCCTACTTCTCGCTCGCCGACGTGCTGCGCGAGCGCGTCGCCCCCGAGCGGCTGAAGGGCAGGATCGCGCTCGTCGGCACCACCGCGCCGGCGCTGCAGGACTTGCGCTCGACACCGGTGGGCGGCGCCTTTCCCGGCGTCGAGATCCACGCCAACCTGATCGCCGGCATTCTCGACCGCGAGCTCAAGCGCCGGCCCTGGTACACCACCGGCGCCGAGGTGGTGCTCCTCGTCGTCGGGGGCCTCGTGCTCTCGGTGCTGATCCCGAAGCTGTCAGCGTTGTGGGCGACCTTCGCCACCGCGCTCGGCATGGGGCTGATCGTCGCCTTCAACGTGGCCGCCTGGAGCGCCGGCGGGCTGGTGCTGCCGCTCGCCTCGTCGCTGCTCGTCGCCGGGGCGATCTACACCATGAACATGGCGTACGGCTACTTCGTCGAGTCGCGCTCCAAGCGCCGGCTCGCCGGGCGCTTCGGCGAGTACGTGCCGCCGGAGCTGGTCGATCGCATGGCGCGCGACCCGGAGCGCTACACGATGGAGCCGAAGAACGCCGAGCTGACGATTCTCTTCTGCGACGTGCGCGGCTTCACCGGCATCTCCGAATCGCTCGACCCCGAGGCGCTGCGCGAGTACATCAACGAATACCTGAGCGAGATGAGCGCGATCATCCGCGACCGCCACCGCGGCACGCTCGACAAGTACATCGGCGACGCGATCATGGCGTTCTGGGGCGCGCCGGTGGACGACCCGCAGCACGCCCGCCACGCGGTGCTCGCGGCGCTCGAGATGCAGCGCCAGTGCGGCGCGCTGAACGCGCGCCTGGCCGCGCGCGGCTGGCCGCGGCTCGAGATCGGCATCGGCGTCAATTCCGGCACGGTCCGCGTCGGCGACATGGGCTCGCGCGTGCGCCGCGCCTATACCGCCATGGGGGACGCGGTGAACGTCGCCTCGCGCCTGGAGGGCCGAACAAAAAATTACGCCGTGGGCATCCTGGTGGGGGAGGCCACGCGCAGCCGAGTCAAAGATGTGGTATTCAGGGAAATCGACCGCGTCCGGGTCAAGGGCAAAGACGAGGCTATTACCGTCTATGAGCCTGTCGGAGAAAGGCCGGAGGAAGGGCTGCGCGAGGAGTTGCAGTCGTGGCAGGAGGCCCTGCGCGCCTACCGCGCCCGGGAGTGGGACGCCGCGGAGACGAGCCTCTTGAGCCTGCAGCGCGCCAACCCGAGCCGCGGCCTGTACGCGGCGTACCTGACAAAAATACAAGACCTGCGCCGCCGGGCGCTGCCGCCGGACTGGGACGGCGTCACGGCGTTCGACGAAAAATAGGAGAGGCCCGGCGCATGCGTTTACGCGTGCTCGGCTGCTCTGGGGGAATCGGCGGGCGCCACCTGCGCACCACCTCGTTTCTGCTCGACGGCGACATCCTGATCGACGCCGGCACCGGGGTCGGCGACCTGACCCTGGCGGAGCTGTCGCAGATCGACCACATCTTCATCACGCATTCGCACCTCGACCACGTCACCTCGATCCCGTTCCTCGTCGACACCGTCGGCGGCATGCGCTCCAGGCCGCTCAACGTGTACGCGACGAGCGCCACCATCGAGATCCTCAAGAACCACCTCTTCAACTGGGCGATCTGGCCCGACTTCACCGAGATTCCCACCCCGGAGGCGCCGTTCATGCGCTACCGCGAGATCGAGGTCGGGAGCACGGTCACGCTCGCGGGGCGCAGCATCACGCCGATCCCCGCGCGCCATACCGTGCCGGCGGTCGGCTACCACCTCGACAGCGGCGCCGCGAGCCTGGTGTTCACCGGCGACACCGGCCAGAACGACGCGCTGTGGCGCGTCGTCAACCGCATCGCCAACCTCAAATTCCTGATCATCGAGACCGCGTTCTCCAACAAGGAGCGCCAGCTCGCCGAGATCTCGCGCCACCTCTGCCCGGCGACGCTCGCCGAGGAGCTCGCCAAGCTCGAGCGCAACCCCGAGATCTACATCACGCACCTGAAGCCCGGCGAGATCGAGCCGACCATGCTCGAGATCGAGGAATGCGCCGGCGCCTTCCGGCCGCGCATGCTGCAGAACAACCTCGTGCTGGAGTTCTGAGCATCGAGCATGGAGAGTCCGCTCAGGGCTACAGGTGAGCAGCTTTCCCGCCTGGCGCCCCTCGCGGGGCTCTCGCCCGAGCGCCTCGCCGAGCTCGCCCAAGCGACGCTGATCGAGCGCGTCGTGCGCGGCGCCGATCCGCTCGCCGGGCGCACCGACGGCGAGCAGTCGGTGTTCCTGCTCGCGGGCGAGATCCTTCTGCGCTTCCAGGGCGGCGGCACGCTGGTGGTGGTCGGCGGCAGCGAGGAGACGCGCCAGGCGCTCAACCGGCGCAAGGAGCGCATCGCGCGCGCCAGGGCCATCACCGACGTCGATCTCCTGGTGGTCGACGACGAGCTGCTCGACATCCTGGCCACCTGGGACCAGGTCGCGGCCGCGCGCGGCCGCGACGTCATTGCGAGCGGCCCGTTCCCGCTCTCCAGCCTGCGCGCCGGCGTGTTCGCCCCGCTGCCCACGGCGCGCATCGACGAGCTCCTGCGATGCTTCGAGCGCGTCAAGACCGCACGCGGCGAGACCGTGATCCGCGAAGGCGACGAAGGCGACTACTACTACGTCATCGAGTCCGGACGCTTCCAGGTCGGACGCCTGGTCGGCGGCGCCGAGGTGGTGCTCGCCGAGCTCAAGAGCGGCGACGGGTTCGGCGAGGAAGCGCTGGTCTCGGAGGCGAAGCGCAACGCGACCGTCACGGCGCTCACCGACGGCCAGCTTTTGCGCCTCAACCGCGCGCACTTCAACGAGCTCCTGCGCGAGCCGCTTCTGCGGCGCATCGACCATGCCGAGGCGTCCGAAAAAGTGCGCCGCGGCGCGCTCTGGCTCGACGTGCGCTACCCCTCCGAATACCAGTACGACAAGCTGCCCGGGGCGATCAATGTCCCGCTGGCGGAAGTCCGCAACATGTTCGCTGTGCTAGATCGCACAAAAGAGTACGTCGCGTACTGCCAGAGCGGCCGCCGCAGCGCGGCTGCGGCATTTTTGTTCGCTCAACGCGGCTTCAAGGTGTGGTTGCTGGAGGGAGGGTTAAAAGCTGTGTTGGAAAAACCGGAAATTCGTTGAAAATCAGGGATCCTAGGCTTATCATTTAAGGTCAAGCTATAAGCAGGGGCAGGGGAGGTCGCAAATGAGCGCAGTCCTGAGCCAGCACGCGCCGGCGCAGTCCGACGTCGGCGCGCGTCTCGCGTTCCAGAAGCAGCTGCAGGCGGTCACCAACAAGATCCACGCCACCAACAACATCGACGAGATCATGTTGGAGGTGAGCGCGGACGTGTGCGCGCTCTTCAATGCCGACCGGCTCACCATCTATTCGGTGGGCGAGGACAAACAGTCCATCGTGTCGAAGGTGAAGACCGGCCTCAACTCGTTCAAGGACCTGAAGCTGCCGATCGCCGAGCATTCCATCGCCGGCTACGTCGCCCTCGCCAAGAAAACCGCCAACATCAAGGACGTGTACGACGAGAACGAGCTGCGCTCGCTCAACGCCAACCTGCGCTTCCTGCAGGAGGTGGACAAGCGCACCGGCTACCGCACCAAGCAGATGCTGGTCGCGCCCATCCTGGAAGCCGGCTCGAACGAGCTGATCGGCGTGATCCAGATCATCAACAACAAGGCGGGGGTGCCGTTCGGCTCGCTGACCGAGGAAGGCGTCGGCGAGCTCTCGCAGACGCTCGCCATTGCGTTCAAGCAGCGCCAGAAGCCCCAGGTCGCCAAGACCAAGTACGATTACCTGATCGCGGACGCCGTGCTCTCGGCCGGCGAGTTCGAGCTCGCGGCGCGCCAGGCGAGGAAGAAGGCGGTCGACATCGAGCAGGTGCTGACCGACGAATTTCAGGTGAAGATACCTGCCATCGGCGCGGCGCTCTCCAAGTTCTTCGGCGTGCCCTACGAGCCGTTCAAGTCCGACCGGGTCAAGCCCGCCGACCTGCTGAAAAACCTGAAGCGCGAGTACGTCGAGGCGAACCAGTGGGTGCCGATCGACGAAAGCAAGGACGGCCTCGCGGTGCTGTGCCTCGACCCCGAGCGCATCCGTTCCTCGCGCATCGCCTCCAACGTGTTCCCGAAGGCGCGCATCAACTACAGGGTCGCGACGCAGAAGGACTTCAGGGAGACGGTGAACCAGTTCTACGGCTCCGAGGGCGGTGGCGGCGCCGACCTGGGCAACGTCGAGGACCTGCTCGGCGCCATGGGCGACGAGTCCGCGACCGATGTGCTCGACGCCGGGGCCGCCGACGAGGCCTCGGCGGCGGCCGACAACGAGCTCGTGAAGCTCGTGAACAAGGTGATCATCGACGCCTACAACCAGGGCGCCTCGGACATCCACATCGAGCCCTATCCGGGCAAGGCCAAGACCGAAATTCGGCTGCGCAAGGACGGTTCGCTCGGCGCCTACATCGAGGTGCCCGCGAGCTACCGCGCGGCGATCGTGGCGCGCATCAAGATCATGTGCGACCTCGACATCTCGGAGAAGAGGAAGCCGCAGGACGGCAAGATCAAGTTCAAGAAGTTCGGCCCGCTCGACATCGAGCTGCGCGTCGCGACGATCCCGACCCAGGGCGGGGTCGAGGACATCGTGATGCGGATTCTCGCCGCCGGCGAGCCGATCCCGCTCGAGAAAATGGGGTTCACCGACCGGAACCTGGAGCAGCTGAAGAATACGGTCACCAAGCCCTACGGCCTGTTCTTCTGCTGCGGGCCGACCGGCTCGGGCAAGACCACGACGCTGCACTCGGTCCTCAAGTCCCTGAATACGCCCGATACCAAGATCTGGACCGCGGAGGATCCGGTCGAGATCACGCAAAAAGGGCTGCGCCAGGTGCAAGTGAACAAGAAGGCGGGCCTCGACTTCGCCGTGATCATGAAGTCGTTCCTGCGCGCCGACCCCGATATCATCATGGTCGGCGAGATGCGCGACAAGGAAACGACCTCGACCGGCATCGAGGCCTCGCTCACCGGCCACCTCGTGTTCGCCACGCTGCACACCAACTCGGCGCCGGAATCGATCACGCGCCTGCTCGACATGGGCATGGACCCGTTCAACTTCTCCGACGCGCTGCTCGGCATCCTGGCGCAGCGCCTGGCGAAGCGCCTGTGCAGTTGCAAGCAGACCTACGTGCCTGAGTCTGCCGAGCTCACCTCGTTCCTGCGCGAGTACTGCGAGGAGCTGATGGCCACGTCGCGGTTCAAGGCGGACCCCAAGGGCGCCATGGAGGCGGTGTACAAGAGCTGGGTTCAGGCCTACGGCAGCGACAAGGGCCAGCTCACCTTCTACAAGCCGGTGGGCTGCGACAAGTGCGGCGGCTCGGGCTTCAAGGGGCGCTGCGGCCTGCACGAGCTCCTGGTCGCGAGCGACCGGCTGAAGAAGGCGATCCAGGAGCATGCGCGCGTCGCCGAGATGCTCGCCATCTGCCTGGAGGAGGGGATGCGCACGCTCAAGCAGGACGGCATGGAGAAATGCCTGATGGGCGTTACGCACATGAAGGAAGTGCGCGCCGTTTGCGTCAAGTGAGCAAGCGCGACATCGGCGCAGCGAGCATCATCGACACCACGGCGGGCCTGCGCTTCGCTCCGCCAGCGTCGGCGAGCCCGTCGGAGGACCTCGGCCAGCGCCTCGAGCAGCTCAACCTGATCGGCGCGTCGCTTTCGGCCGAGCGCGACACCGACCGGCTGCTCGAGGGGATCCTTACCGCGGCCAAGTCGATTACCCGCGCCGACGGCGGCACGCTCTACCGCGTGACCGACGAGCGCACCCTGCGCTTCGAGATCGTGCGCACCAGCTCGCTCAAGTACTACCTCGGCGGCACCAGCGGCAACCCGGTGCCGTTCTACCCGATCCAGCTGTACAAGGACGGCGCGCCCAACCACAGCATGGTCGCGGCGTACGCCGCGCTCACCGGCAAGACGGTGAACATCGCCGACGCCTACACCGCCGACGGCTTCGACTTTTCGGGCACGCGCGCCTTCGACGCGAAGACCGGGTATCGCTCGAAATCGTTCCTCACGGTGCCGATGCGCAACCACGAGTACGAGACCATCGGCGTGCTGCAGCTGATCAACGCGCACGACCCGCGCAGCGGCGAGATCGTGGCGTTTTCCGCCTCAGACCAGCGCCTCGCCGAGTCGCTCGCCTCGCAGGCGGCAATCGCGCTCACCAACCGCATGCTGATCAGCCAGCTCGAGCAGCTGTTCGAGTCCTTCATCAACCTGATCAACTCGGCGATCGACGAGAAGTCGCCCTATACCGGCGGCCACTGCCAGCGCGTGCCGCAGCTCACGATGATGCTCGCCGAGGCGGTGAACGAGACGCGCGACGGTCCGCTCTCGGACTTCAACATGACCGAGAAAGACCGCTACGAGCTGAAGATCGCGGGGCTGCTGCACGATTGCGGCAAGGTGACCACGCCGGTGCACGTGGTCGACAAGGCGACCAAGCTCGAAACGATCTACGACCGCATCCACCTCATCGACACGCGCTTCGAAATCCTGAAGCGGGACCTGGAAATCCAATCCCTTAAGAATCAAATTCCAGAAAGGGATCTGCGCAACCGCTTGCGCGAGCTGGAGGACGACCGCCGCTTCCTGCACGCCTGCAACATCGGCAGCGAGCGCATGCGCGACGACGACGTCGAGCGCGTGCGACGCATCGCGGCCTACCGCTGGCGCGAGGTCTCGGGGCACGAGGCGGATTTCCTGTCCGAGGACGAGGTCAAGAACCTCACCATCCGTGCCGGCACGCTGACCGAGGACGAGCGCAAGATCATCAACCACCACATCGTCGCCACGATCAAGATGCTCGAGGCGCTGCCGTGGCCGAAGCACCTGACAAACGTCCCCGAGTACGCGGGCGGCCACCACGAGCGCATGGACGGCAAGGGCTACCCCCGGGGGCTGAAGCGCGAGCAGATGTCGGTGCAGGCGCGCTGCATGGGAATCGCTGACATCTTCGAGGCCCTCACCGCGCGCGACCGCCCCTACAAGAAAGGCAAGACGCTCTCGGAATCGCTCGAGATCCTCGGCCGCATGAAGCTCAACCATCACATCGATCCTGATCTGTTCGACATCTTCGTGCGCCGCAAGGTCTACCGGCGCTACGCCGAGATGTTCCTCGACCCGGAGCAGATCGACGAGGTCGATGAGTCGCGCATCCCCGGCTACAAGCCTTAGGCACATCGCAACCTTGCGCCCCCTGCTGCGCTCCCGATGCAGCTAGGCGCCACCGTTCGCCCGCTGATCCTGCTGCCGGCGGCGTTCGTCCTGTTCACCGTCTCGGGCTTCGCCGGCCTGATCTACGAGTCGATCTGGAGCCACTACCTGAAGCTCTTCCTCGGCCACGCTGCCTACGCCCAGACGCTGGTGCTCGCGATCTTCATGGGCGGCATGGCGCTCGGCGCCTGGGGGGCGAGCCGCATCTCCGCGCGCTGGCGAGACCTGCTCCTCGCCTACGCGGTCATCGAGGCGCTGATCGGTCTGATCTCGCTCGTGTTCCACTCGGTGTTCGTCGCCACCACCGCGTTCGCCTTCGAAGCCGTGATTCCTGCGCTCGGCTCCCCCGCCGCGGTGCACGCCCTTAAATGGACCCTGGCCGCGGCGCTCATCCTGCCGCAATCGGTGCTGCTCGGCATGACGTTTCCCCTGATGACCGGCGGCGTGCTGCGCCTCCGGCCCGAGCGCGCGGGGTATGCAATCGCGATGCTCTACTTCACCAACAGCCTGGGCGCTGGCGCGGGCGTGCTCGCGAGCGGGTTCTACTTCATCGAGCTGGCCGGCCTGCCCGGCACGCTCACCATCGCGGGTGTGCTGAACCTCGCGGTCGCCGCCGGGGTCATGTTTCTGCCGCGCCGATCCGACACCGCGCCGGCGCCTTCCGTGGCGGCGGAAAACGCGCCGGTCCCCATGGGCCGCCTGCTGCTCGCGGTCGCGGCGCTGACCGGCATGTCGTCGTTCATGTACGAGATCGGCTGGATCCGCATGCTTGCGCTGGTCCTCGGGACCTCGACGCATGCCTTCGAGCTGATGCTGTCGGCCTTCATCCTGGGCCTTGCCTTCGGCGGCCTGTGGGTGCGGCGCAGGATCGATGCGGCCAGGGACACGCTGCGCCTGCTGGGCCTGGTGCAGGTCGCGATGGGGATCGCCGCGCTCGCGACGCTGCCGGTCTACGTGGCGAGCTTCGAGTTCATGCAGCTCACGATGCAATCGCTTGCCCGCACCCCGGGGGGGTACCTCGCTCTCAACGCGGTGAGCCATGGCATCTGCCTCGCCGTGATGTTCCCGGCCGCGTTCTGCGCCGGCATGACGCTGCCGCTCCTCACCGCCTCCCTGATGCGGGCCGGCGCGGGCGAGCGCGCGATCGGCCAGGTGTACGCCGCGAATACCGCCGGCGCGATCGCCGGCGTGGTCGCCGCGGTGCACCTCGGGCTTCCGTTGCTGGGGCTGAAGGGGCTCATCATCGCGGGCGCAGCCATCGACCTCGCACTCGGAGTGGTGCTTCTGGGGGTCGGCCGCCGGCCCTATGCCGCGGCGGCGGTGTCGGCGGCCGCCGTGTGCTTCGCGATCATCGGCGTGCGGCTCGATCCCCTGCACATGGCCTCGGGCGTGTACCGCTCCAATGTGCTGATGCGCCAGGGCGGTGGGGAAGAAGTGAGGCTGCACCTCGACGGGAAGACCGCGAGCGTGAGCATCACCGGGGGGAAGGAGCTGATCGCGCTGCGCACCAACGGCAAGTCCGAAGGCGCCATCCGGGTGGACGGCGCCGGCGTGACGCACGACGAGATCACGATGACGCTGACCGGCGCGCTGCCGTTCTTTCTCCTGCCGGAGGCGCGCCGCATCGCGAACATCGGCTTCGGCACCGGGCTCACCACCCACGTCATGCTCGGCTCCGACCGCGTCGAGTCGGTGGATACCATCGAGATCGAGCCGGCGGTGGTCACGGCGGCGGCAGCGCTGCGCCCGTTCAACGCGCGCGCGTTCGACGACCCGCGCAGCCGGCTGCATTTCGAGGACGCGAAGACCTATTTCTCGGCGCGCGGGGAACGCTACGACGTGATCGTTTCGGAGCCTTCCAACCCCTGGGTGAGCGGCGTCGCGAGCCTGTTCTCGTCGGAGTTCTACCGCGATGTGCGCCGGCACCTGCGCGACGGCGGCCTGCTGGTGCAATGGGTGAACGTCTACGAGCTCTCGCCCGTGCTGCTCGCCACCATCATCGCGGCGCTCGATGCCCACTTCTCCGACTACGAGATCTGGATGCCCAACGCGGGCGACCTGCTGGTGGTCGCCGTCCACAAAGGCACGCTGCGCGCCCCCGACGCGCGCGCGTTCGACAGCCCGCGCCTGCGCGCCGATCTCGAGCGTTTCGGGATCCGCAGCTTGGACGACCTGCTGCTCCACCGCGTCGCCGGCCGTTCCGCGATGCACCCTTACTTCGCCTCCTTCCGCGTGCCGGCGAACTCCGACTTCTACCCCGTGCTCGACCTCAACGCCGCAAAGGCGCGCTTCCTGCACCGCCCGGCGGACGAAGAAATCCCGCGGCTGCTCGAGGCGGGCTTTCCGCTGCTCGATCTGTTCGACCGGCCGCGCGTCGGCCAGCCCGATCCGGCGCGACTTTCACCCGCGAGCCGGCCGTGGCTGGTCCGGGCCGGGTACGCCGCCCAGGCTCGCGCCGCCGGCGCTTACCTGCTGAGCGGCAGGCTCGCCGAGCTCGAGTCGCTGTCGGCGGCGGTCTCGGGAGACCTCGTGCTGCTGCGCACGGCGCTCGTCGATTGCAGCGTGCGCGTTCCGGCATCGACCCTGCGGCGCGTCCTGCTCGATGCTGCCTGGCTGGTGAATCAGCACTTGGGGCGCGCCGAGCGGCAGGCGGTGTGGCGGCTGCTGGCCGGCTCGCCTTGCCGCACGCGCCTGACGGAAACCGAACGGCAGTGGCTGCGGCTGCATGCGGCGCTCGGCGCCGAGAACGGCGGAGAAATCGCTTCGGCGGCCGGGCAGATCCTGGAAGCCGACGCTAGCCTGCCCGCGGAGTTCGCCGCTTACGCGCTGGCCGCCCACATGGCCGGGCTGCTGCTCGCCGGTCGGGGAAAGGAAGCCATGCAATCGATCGTGAAACACGGTCCCCGCGTCGGCACCGCAGCCTCATGGCAGCCGGTATTCCGCTTCCTCGTGGCCCAGGCCCGGCGGGATTGACGAAAATGGGCAGGGGGCTGACGGATCCTGTCTGCCGAAAGGCGCGCGGCGTGATTTTTTCCCGCAAAAAGCGCCATTCGGGGGGTGTCGGGCCATGGCACGGACGTTGCACCTAGAGGGCGCGTCCGGTATAAAGCCGACCGCTACATTTATCAAACAGGAAGGGGAGTTCCATGAAACAGCTGCAGAAGGGCTTCACCCTGATCGAACTGATGATCGTTGTCGCGATCATCGGCATTCTGGCGGCAGTTGCGCTGCCGGCGTATCAGGACTACACGATCCGCGCGAAGATGTCTGAAGTGATTCTGGGCATGAGCGCATGCCGCACCTCGATCACTGAGGTGTATCAGTCCGGCCCGGCCGGCCTGATTGCGCCCAACGGCTGGGGCTGCGAGTACGGCGGCACCACGGCGACGAAGTACGTCGCGGCCGTCAACACGAGCGCGAACGGCAACGTCTCGGCCACCGTGCAGGGAGTTTCGCTGTCGGTGAACGGCTCAGTGGTCACGCTGACGCCGCTGTCCTCGCCCAACACTACGGCGACCGTTACCCCGGGCAACAGCATGGCGCTGTTCGGCTGGCGCTGCGGTAGCACCACCGACGGCACGAACGTGCCTGGCAAGTATCTGCCCGGCTCCTGCCGCGGCTAATAAAAAAGCTTAGCTTCAATCAAAGGTACCCTTCGGGGTACCTTTTTTTTTGCCTGCGGGATCCGGGAGGATGACCGAACTCACGATTCTCATGCCGTGCCTCAACGAGGCGGCTACGGTCGGCCGCTGCATCGCCAAGGCGCGCGGCTTCCTCGAGCGCGCGCGAATCGCTGGCGAGGTGCTGGTCGCCGACAACGGCTCCGATGACGGCTCGGCGGCACTCGCGCAGCAGGCGGGAGCTCGCGTAGTGGAAGTCGCCGAGCGCGGCTACGGCGCGGCGCTGGCGGCGGGGATCGCCGCCGCGCGCGGGCGCTACGTCATCATGGGCGACGCTGACGACAGCTACGACTTCGGCCGCCTCGAGCTTTTCGTGGAAAAGCTGCGCCAGGGCTATCCGCTGGTCATGGGAAACCGCTTCCGGGGGGGCATCCTGCCCGGCGCAATGCCGCCCTCGCACCGCTACCTCGGCAACCCCCTCCTCAGCTTCGTCGGGCGCCTGTTCTTCGGCGCGCGCGTCGGCGACTTCCACTGCGGCCTGCGCGGCTTCGACCGCGAGGCGGTCCGGTCGCTCGACCTCAGGACCCCCGGAATGGAGTTCGCGAGCGAGCTGGTGGTCAAGGCGGCGCTCGCGGGATGGCGCATCGCCGAGGTCGCCACCACGCTGCACCCCGACGGCCGCGGTCGGCCGGCGCACCTGCGGCGCTGGCGCGACGGCTGGCGGCACCTGAGGTTCCTGCTGCTCTTCAGCCCGCGCTGGCTATTCCTGTATCCGGGGTTGGCCTTGCTCGCCCTCGGCATCGGCCTGATGAGCGCGCTCTACTTCACGCCGCTGCACATCCTCGGCGCCGGGCTCGACATCCACAGCATGCTGTACGCCTCGGCCGCCGCGCTGCTCGGTCTGCAGCTCTGCCTGTTCGCGCTCTTCGCCCGCGTCTCGGCGCAGAATGCCGGGCTGCTGCCGCGCCAGCCGGGACTCGACCGGCTGCTGAAGGTATTGACCCTGGAGAGGGGGCTGCTGGCGGGCCTCTTCATGGCGCTGGGCGGTCTTGCGTGGAGCGCCGCGGCCTTCTGGCAGTGGCGCGAGACCGGCTTCGGGCCTCTCGATCCGCGCGTGGTGATGCGCGACACGATCCCGGCCACCGCGCTGCTTGTCGGCGGCATGGAGCTGATGCTCGCCTCGTTCCTGCTCAGCGTTCTTCGTCTCAAGACCGACGGGTGAGACCGCTCCCTGCGGGTCTCGGCGGCCTCGCCGCGCTCGTGTTCGCGATGTTCTTCGACGTCCTCATCGCACCGGGTCCGCGGGTGCTCGGCGTCGACAATACCGACCTCGCGCTGCACTTTCTGCACTGGCGCAACTTCGGCTTCGGCGAGCTCGCGCGCGGCAACCTTGCGCTGTGGAACCCGCATATCTACGGCGGCGTGCCGTTCTTCGGCGGCATGCAATCGGCGCTGCTCTACCCGCCCAACTGGCTGTTTCTCGCGCTTCCGCTGCCGCTCGCCGCCAACTGGAGCGTCGCGCTCAACGTGTGGCTGCTCGGTGCGTTCATGTATCTCTGGGCGCTGCGCCGCGGGCTGCAGCCTTTTGCCGCGTTCGTCGCCGCGGCGCTCGCCATGTTCTGCGCGCCGCACTTCTTGCGGGTCTACGCCGGCCACATTGCGGGCATGGCGGCGATGGCGTGGGTGCCGCTCGTGTTCCTCGCGCTCGACGCGTGGATCGACTCGCGCCGGCCGCGCTGGCTGCTCGCGGGCATGGCGGCGGTGGCGATGCAGATCTTCGCCGGGCATCCGCAGACCGTCTACCTGACGGCGTTGACGGCCGGCCTCTACAGCGTGCTCAGGATGCAGATTCTGGGTGTCGCCAGCCTCTACGCCGGGGGCGCAAGCCTGGCCGCGGTGCAGCTCCTCACCGGTTTCCAGGCGACCGCCGAAACCGTCCG
Source organism: Burkholderiales bacterium (assembly GCA_036559525.1). Classification (GTDB taxonomy): domain Bacteria; phylum Pseudomonadota; class Gammaproteobacteria; order Burkholderiales; family SG8-39; genus SCGC-AG-212-J23. The sequence continues at coordinate 8,104 of DATBSZ010000181.1, read as the reverse complement.
CGACCGCCCGATGTCGCTCGAGCTGGCGAAGTACTTCAGCTTTCCGACCGAGAATTTCCTCACGCTGCTGGCGCCGGGATTCTTCGGCGACGTCGCCACACATCCGTACTGGGGCCGCTGGTACCTGTGGGAAGCGTCGGCCTTCATTGGCGTCGCGGGCCTCGCGCTGGCGGCTTACGGCATCGCCCGGGGACAGCTTGCGAACCGGGTTCCCCTGCTGGTCACCGCCGGCGTGGCGGCAGTCCTCGCGCTGGGCGACAACAGCCCGCTCTTCCCGCTGCTGTTCGACTGGCTGCCGTGGTTCGATCGTTTTCGCGGCGCCGGCAAGTTCATCTTCATCACCGCGCTGATCCTCATCCTGTTCGCGGGGAGCGGGCTCGACCGGCTATTGCGCGGCCGCGACGTGCCGCGAGGCGCCGTGTGGGCCGCGGGAGCCGGTGCGCTGGCGCTGGGCGTCGCCGGGGTCCTCACCCAAAGCGTGGACTGGCGGCCGGTGGCCGGCGCGGTGCTGGCGACGGGGCAGACCTACCTCGACCATGCGCGCTATGCCGATGCCGGGTTCCTGTTCGCCTCCCGGAGCTTCGCCGCGCTCGGACTGATGGTCGCCGCGCTCACGCTCGCCGCCGCGGCCGGACTGCTGCTCTGGGCGCGCAAGGAAGCGCGCGCCGCCGTGGTGCTCGGCGTCCTCGCGGTGGCGGAGGTTTTCGCGTACGCGCGGCTCAACCGCCCGACGTTCGACAGCACGCACATATTCATCCCCGAGCTCGCCGGCTTTCTGCGCCGCAACCCGGGCGAATACCGTATCCTGAATCTCGCGCGCCCGAACGCGGCGATCTCGATGGGAGCGTTCGACGCCTGGGGGTACGATCCCGGCGTTACGCGGCGCTACGCCGAGTTCATCAGCTGGAGCGCGGGCGAAGATCCCGAGAAAAACAACATTCCGCACGTCATCTTCCGGCAGTTCCACCCGTTGCTCGCCATGGTGCGAGTGAAGTACGTGGTCGCGTTCGACGACGGGGTCATGACCATCCACCCCGGCGGCACGCCGCCGCTCGGCCGGCTGGAGCTCATCGGCTCGCACCAGGTACGTGCCGGGCGCGCGGCGATCCTGCAGGCCATGGGCTCGCCGGGCTTCGACCCGTCGAGGGAGGTGATCCTCGAGCGCGAGCCCGCGCCGGTGCCGGTCGCGGGCGAAACGCCCGGCCGTGCAAGAATCCTGCGCGAAGGGAGCGATTTCATGGAAATCGAGGCGGAGCTCGAGCGGCCGTCGGTGCTGCTCGTGACCGATGCGTGGACGCCGGCCTGGCGCGCGGTGCCGCTCGACGCCGGCGATACCCGCCGCTACGAGATCATGCCGGCCAACTATGCCCTGCGCGCCGTGGCGCTCGACCGGGGCCGGCACCGGCTGCGGCTGGAGTACACCCCTTGGGAATTCCGGCTGGGGGCCGCGATATCGGTCTTTGCTTCGATAGGCTGGCTGGCGGCGGCTTGGTTTGCATGGAAGCGGGGAGGGCGCATTGCCTGAGCTCACCGTGGTGGTTCCGGCATTCGGCGAGCGCGACAACATCGCGCCGCTGCTCGGCGCGCTCGAGCGGGCGCTGGCGGGGCTCGACTGGGAAACGATCATCGTGGTCGACGACGCCTTCGACGGCACCGAGGACGTGGTGCGCGGCCGCGCGCAGGAAGACCGGCGCGTGCGCTGCCTCCACCGCATCGGCCGGCGCGGCCTGGCCTCGGCCTGCATCGAGGGCATGCTCGCGAGCTCGGCGCCCTACGTCGCGGTCATCGACGCTGACCTGCAGCACGACGAGACCCTGGTGCCCAAGCTGCTTGAGGCGGTGAAGCGCGAGGGCGCGGACGTCGTCGTGGCGAGCCGCTACATGCAAGGCGGCAGCACCGGCGAGCTCGCGGCCGAGCGCGTGCGCATCAGCCGGCTCGCGAGCGCGCTCAGCCAGCTCCTGTGCAAGGACCTCACCGACCCGATGAGCGGATTCTTCCTCGTGCGGCGCAGCTTCCTCGAGCGCGTGGTGCGCCGGCTCTATGGCCGCGGCTTCAAGATCCTGCTCGACCTGGTGGCGGCGGCGCGCGGCGAGGTGCGCGTCGCCGAGCTGCCGTACCGCATGCGAAGCCGCCAGCACGGCGAAAGCAAGCTCGGGGCGCGCGTCATCGCCGAGTATTTCATGCTGCTGCTCTACCACATGACCGGCCGCTTCCTGCCGGCGCGCTTCTTCCTGTTCGGCGCCGTGGGCGTGACCGGCGTCGGCGTGCACCTCGCGGTGCTGACCGCCGCGTTCCAGGCGACCGGGGGCAACTTCCTCGCCAGCCAGGCGCTGGCGACCTGGGTCGCGATGACCAGCAATTTCTTCTTGAACAACATGTTCACCTACGGCGACCAGCGCTTGCGCGGCAGGCGCCTGTGGCGCGGCCTGCTGAGCTTCTACGTCGCCTGCGGCATCGGCGCGTTCATCAACCTCGCGGTAGCGGAGTGGCTGTTCCTGCAGTCGGTCGCATACTGGGCCGCCGGCGTCGCCGGCGCGCTGATCGCGGCGCTCTGGAACTTCTATACCACCGCGTCGCTCACCTGGGGCGGATCGAACGCCCGCAAGCCTTGACCTTCCCGCCCGCCTTGACGCTTTCCCCCACTACGTTCCGGCCCGCGCGTTCAGACTGGATGCAGGCGGGTGCAGTCGCGCTGGCGCTGTTCGCGCTTTATGCGGTCACCACGCCGCGCACCGTGAGCCTCGAGGACGACTCGCTGTTCGTCCTGTCCTGCTACTTCCTGGGCATCGAGCATCCGCCCGGGTATCCGCTGTTCACGCTGATCGGCCATCTCTTCACCTACCTGCCGGTAGGCTCGGTCGCCTACCGCGTCCACCTGGCGAGCGCGCTGTTCGGCGCGCTCAGCGCCGGCGCGGCCTGGCTCTGCATGCGCCGCCTGATCCCGGGGGTGCTGCCCGCCTACGTCGCGGCGCTCGCGCTCGGCCTGTCGCCGGTGTTCTGGTCGCAATCGATCATCGCCGAGGTGTACACGCTGAACACGTTCTTCCTCCTGCTGCTCGTGTACCTCGGGCTGGACGCGGAACGGCGCCCCGGCGTACTGCCGTGGATGGCGCTGGTGTTCGGCCTGAGCCTCGCGAACCACTATCCGCTGATGCTGCTCGCCGCGCCGGCCTTCGCGGTGCTGCTCTGGCCGCTGCGCGCCGAGCTCCTGCGGCGCATCGGGCTCCTGTTGATCCTGGTGGTCGTCGGCCTGCTGCCCTACGCCTGGCTGGTGCGCCGATCGTGGACCGGCCTGCCGATCAGCTTCTACGGCGAGCTCGACAGCGTCACCGAGATCCTGTTCTTCCTCAGCCGGGCGGGCTATGCCGAAGTGGATCATTCGCCCACCGCAGGCTGGCTCGACAAGGTGAGATACCTCACGTTTGTGGGCCGGGAGCTGCTCGTGCAATTCGCCGTCATCGGCACCGTGGTCGCCGCGGCCGGGTTTGCGCTGCAGTGGCGCACGCTTGGCCGGCGGATCGCCGCGTTCCTCACGATCTGTTTCCTGATGCCGTCGGTCGTGCTGGTGCTGCTGCTCGGATTCGATTACGACGTCTTCCGCAAGCACATTTTCCACGTCTACCCGCTTCCCGCGTACGCCATCGGCGCACTGTGGCTCGGCCTGGGCTTCGGCTGGCTCGTCGAGCGCTACGCGCTGCCGCGTGCGCGCGCGCTCGCTGCGGGCGCCGCGCTGCTCGCGCTCGTTGCCGCGGTCGGCGCCCATGTGAACCTGCGCGCCAACCACGAGTGGGCCGCGCGCTATGCCCAGACCGTCCTCAAGCTGCTGCCGCCCAACGCCGTCGTATGGGGACAGGGGGACGCAGACCTGCTGCCGATGGCGTATTTCCACATGGTGGAGGAGATGCGGCCGGACATCACGCTGTACCAGGCGCAGGGCCTGATCCTCGGCAATCGCCTGTTTCATCCCTTGCGCACCGACCAGCAGATCGCGGACCGCATCCTGCGCGAGTTCATCGAGGAGCAGACCGTTCCCGTGGTGTTCACGCTCGACGCCTACACCGGCAATGCGCGGCGCGATCGATGGCTGTACATCGAGGTCGACAAGTCCTCCACCGATTCGAAGCGGATCACGGTCGACCTCCCCGAGGAGGCCGTGCGCTTCTTCGAGGATGCGATCGCGAAGGAGAGCATCGGCAATGCCTGGATCGCCTACTTCCAGAGCGAGTTGCGGCGCCGCTACGGCAGCGTGCTCGGGATGTCGCTGACCCCGGGGCAGGCCCCCGAAGACGCGCGCACGCGCCGCCATCTCGAGCTGCTGGGCGAGGACTTCTACGGCGCGCTCGGGCTCGCCGACGGCCTGCTGAACAATCCGCGAGGCTATTCCGCCGGCGCGGTTGCCGCCTATCTCGACCGGGCGGGCGCGTTGCTGCCTTCCGACGCGCCCAAGCAGCACGTGGCGGGCTACTTCCTGCTGCGCGGGATCCTGCGCGCCAACGCGCAGGACGGGCCCGGCGCCATCCGGGACCTCGAGACCGCGTTTTCGCTTTGGCCCTCGCCCAAGAGCGGCGCGATCCATCCGCTGGAGACGATTTACCGCGACACGGGCAATCAGGCCGCGTTGCAGGATCTGCAGAACCGCGTGAGCCAGCTCAAGCGCAAGGGACGTTGAGGGCGCTATTGCCGTTGCTTTGCCTTCCGGCGGCGATCTGCGCCGCGTGGACGGTCGTTGCCGGCAAGGACCTCAACTGGGACCTGCTCAACTACCACTACTACGCCCCGTTCCAGCTGCTCGAGGGGCGCCTGCAGCAGGATTTTTTCGCCGCCAGCGCGCAGAGCTACCTGAACCCGATCGGCTACCTGCCGTTCTACCTGATGGTGTCTTCGGGCTGGCACAGCGTCGTTGTTTCGGCGGCGCTCGCGGTGGCGCACGGCCTGAGCATCTCGCTGCTGTACGCGATCGCCTGGGGTCTGTTTGCCCACCTGCCGCGGCGCGACCGCATCGTCCTGTCGTGCCTCGCGGCCGCGCTCGGCGCCGCGAGCGCGGTGTTCTGGGCCACCGTGGGCACCTCGTTCCTCGATCCGCTGCTGGTTCCGTTCGTGTTGGCGGGCTTGCTTTTGCTTCTTCACCGACAGCAACCCTTCGTTGCGGGGCTTTTGTTCGGCCTGGCCGCGGCGCTGAAGTATTCCAACGCGATCTTCGCTCTCGCCGCGCTTCCCCTGGCCTTTTTGTCGGGCCGCCGGGCGGCGGCGGCCTACGTAGCCGGGGGCGCGCTGGCGGTGGCGCTTTTCGCCGGTCCCTGGCTCGCGCTGATGCTGCGCGAGTTCGGCAATCCGCTGTATCCGGGATTGAGCGCAGGCAGCGGACGTTTTGGTCCCCCGGATCTGGTCTCGGCGCTCATCCTTCCGTTCCGCATGGTCATGCTCGACCGCTCGCTCTACGCCGAGACATTCGCGCCCGACCTGCGGTTTGCGGCACTCGCCGTCCTCGCGCTCGCGCTGCCCGCTTACCGAAAAAGCGTCGGGGATTGGCGCCTGCTCGGCTTCTTCGCGCTGGCGTACGTGGCGTGGCTCGCGACCTCGGGCAACGCCCGCTACGGCATGGCGCTGCTTCTGCTGGCCGGGGTCTGCCTTGCGTACCTCGCCGAGCGCCTCGTGCCGCTTCGCATCGCGCGCATCGGTCTGGGCGTGCTGCTCGCGCTCCAGCTCGTCACCGCGATCGTCGCGGCGCCGCCGCGCTGGTTCATCGCCGAGCCGTGGTCGAAGCAATGGTTTCCCTACGACGTGCCGCCGCAGGCGCTGCGCGAGCCCGCGCTCTACCTCACGCTCGAGACGCTGCCGATGGCGGTGGTCGCGCCGTTCGTCCATCCCGATTCGTCCTTCGTCAACGTGCGCGGCCAGCGCACCCTCGCGCCCGATTCGCCGCGGCTCGCCGCGCTCGCCGAGCGCCACCGGGGCCGCGTGCGCGTCCTCGGCCGCGCCCTCGAGCACCTCGACGGCCGGACGCTGAGCTGGATCGGCTATCGTCTCGACAGCGCCGACTGCTTCGCGATCGAATGGCGGCGCGACGACGCGGACGCGCTCTCGCGCGGCGCGAACTGGATCAGCCGCACGCCGCCGTCGAGCGAGCCGCTTTCCGTAGCGAGCTGCGCGCTGCGCCCGGCGCCGATCGACTCAGCGCTGCTGGAGCAGGAGCGCCGGGCGTCGGCGCTCTTCGACCGCATCGAGGAAGGCTGCCCGCGCCTGTTCCGTGGGCAGACCGCGGTCACCGAGCCGTTCGGCCTCGGCGGCTGGGCACGCCACTACGTCGACCTTGATGCCCGCATGGAGACCATCGGCGCTCAGGTGGTGCTGAATCGCTACCGGGCCGGCGAGATCGTCGATCTCGCGCCTTGCCGATGAGCGAGCGCGACTATCACGACCGGCACTACGAGGCGGAAGCGGCGCTTTTCGATACCCCGTTGTTCCGCCGGGTGCACGATCGGGCGGCGCGCCAGTTCCTGCGGATTGCGCGTGCCGGCCGCGCCCACCGGATTCTCAGCCTCGGCTGCGGCGACGGCTCGATCGAGCGGCGGCTCGCGCCCCACGTGGGGACGGTCCTTGGCGTCGACATCTCTCCGGTGGCGATCGCCCAGGCGCGCGCCAAGTCGGCGCAGTTTGCAAACCTCGCTTTCGAGGTCGCGGGAAAATGGCAAGGCGACTTCGATATCGTCGCGGCGTTCGCTTTCCTGCATCACCTCGACGATGCGGCGATCCGCGACACGCTGCGGGCGGCGCGCCGGGCGCTGCGGCCCGGGGGCCTCTTCTACTCGAGCGACCCGAGCCGCCGCCGCCTGGTCGGCCTGTTCCGTGGCCTGGTGCGCAAGACCTACGAGCGCTACCACAGCCCCGACGAGCGCGAGCTCGATGCGCGGGCGCTCGCCGCCATGGCGGGCGAAGCCGGTTTCCTCGAGGTGAGGACGGGCTATAGCGATTACTTCCTCGGCCCGCTCGCCTGGCTCGCGCCCGGCACGCCGCGCTTTCTCGCGCCAGGGCTCGAGGCGCTCGACAGCCTGGCGCTCAATCTTCCCCTGGCGCGCCGCTACGCCTCGTCGTTCTACCTGTGCGCCTCCTAGACATCTTCATCGCCACGCTGATCGTGTTTCCGTGGGTGACGGAATGGGGCTCGTTCGAAGGGACGAGCATGGAGCTGCCGGATTACGGCCTGCCGCTGCTGATCGTCGCCCTGGTGGTCGAGGCGGTGCTGCGATGGCGGCGCGTCTCCTGGCGAGCGAGGCTCTGGAGCAGCGCCGCCGTGGCTGCGTCGGCTGCGCTCCTCGGGTGGCTGTTCGAGAACCACCGCGATGTCTCTACGCGCGCGATCTGGCACCTGACGCACGGCCCGAGCGCGGTCCTGGTCGTGGCGCTGGTCGCCGCGGCGATCCGGCGTTACTCGAGCGAGCCGTGGGAGAAGAGCCTATTCGTCCGGCTGGGAATAAAGCTCGGGCGCGCCTGGCTCGGTGCGCTCGAGCGCGCGGGCCCGCGCCCCCTGTGGGTCGTCACCGCCGTCGTGGCCTTAGCCTGGTTCTGCGTGTCGCTCCTGCGCCACTGGGCGCTCGACAGCCATGGCTACGACCTCGGCATCTTCACCAACGTGATGTGGAACCTCACTCACGGCAACGGCTACGTGTCGGCGGTGAAGGGCGGGATCAACCTCTTTGCCGACCACCAGTCGCCCACCTACTGGCTGCTCGCGCCGGTGTTCTGGCTCGTTCCCCGGCCGGAGACGCTGGTTTTCGTCCAGGCGCTGGGCCTGGCAGCGGGCGGGCCGGCGCTGTACTACCTCGCGCGCGCGCGCTTCGGTCCCGGGCCGCTCGGCCAACCCCATTGGGCGCCCGCGGCTCTGCCGTGGCTCTACTGGGCCTATCTGCCGACGAGGAACGCGAACGCCTTCGACTTCCATCCCGAAGTGTTCATGCTGCCGCTGTTCCTGTGGGCGTTCGTCGGCTTCGCCTCGGATCGGCGCTGGGCGAAGGCACTGGGCTTCGCTGCGCTGGTCGCGGCCTTGGGCACGAAGGAATCGGCGCCGGTCGTGGCGGTCGGGATCGGTGTGGCGTGGGCGCTGACC
>DATBSZ010000180.1:0-5711 GCA_036559525.1 Burkholderiales bacterium | reverse complement strand
TGGCCGCTGCTGCGCATCGACGACCTGCAGGGCGCGCTGTGGTTTCCGGCCGACGGCAAGGCGAACCCGGCGGACCTGGCGATGAGCCTGGCGAAGGGCGCGAGAAATCTCGGTGTGCAGGTCCGCGAGGTTGTCCAGGTTTCTTCGGTGAACAAGAAGAATGGATTCGTCAGCGGCGTCGAAACCAGCGAAGGCCCGATTTCGTGCGAGATCCTCGTCAACTGCGCCGGGCAGTGGGCGCGCGCGCTCGGCGCGCGGGACGGCGTCAACATCCCGCTGCACTCCGCCGAGCACTTCTACATCGTCACCGAGGCGATCGAGGGCGTGCACCCGATGCTGCCGGTGATGCGCGACCCCGACGGCTTCATCTACTTCAAGGAGGAGGTCGGCGGGCTGGTGATGGGCGGCTTCGAGCCGGTGGCCAAGCCCTGGGGCATGGAGGGCATTCCCGACAAGTTCGAGTTCCAGCTCCTGCCCGAGGACTGGGACCAGTTCCAGCCGCTGATGGAGGCCGCGATGCACCGCGTGCCGGCGCTCGAGACCGCGGGCGTGAAGATGCTGCTGAACGGGCCGGAGAGCTTCACGCCCGACGGCAACTTCATCCTCGGCGAGGCGCCGGAGATCCGCAACTACTTCGTCGCCGCCGGCTTCAACTCTGCGGGCATCGCCAACGCCGGCGGCGCCGGCAAGCTGCTCGCCGAGTGGATCGCGGGCGGCGAGGCGCCGATGGACTTGTTCGAAGTCGACGTCCGCCGCTTCGGCGCGTTCGCAGCCGACGCGGCATGGCTCAAGGCGCGGACCGTCGAGACGCTCGGCCTGCACTACGCCATGCGCTGGCCGCGCCACGAGCTCGAATCGGGCCGCCCGCAAAGGGTTTCTCCTCTCTATGAGAGATTGAAACGCAAAGGCGCCCAGTTCGGCTCCAAGTTCGGCTGGGAGCGCGCGAACTATTTCGGCGCGAAGATGCAGTACACGCTCGGCCGCCCGAACTGGCTCGCCGCGGTGATCGAAGAGCAGCGCGCGATCCGAAACACGGTCGGCATCCTCGACCAGACCTCGTTCGGCAAGCTGCGCGTGCGCGGGCGCGACGCTCTGGCGCTCCTCGAGCGGGTGTGCGCCAACCACATCGGCAAGCTCGCCTACACCGCGATGCTCAACCGCAAGGGCGGCTTCGAGAGCGACGTCACCGTGCAGCGCTGGGCGGACGACGACTTCTTCATCGTCACCGGCTCGGCGCAGCCGGTGCGCGACCGCGCCTGGCTTCTCCGAAACCGGAAGCCCGGCGAGGAGGCGACGGTTGAAGACGTCACTGCCGAGTGGTCGGTGATTTCCATTCTCGGGCCCAACGCAAGACATTTGCTCGAAAAGACCGACATCGGAAGCGCTCGCGCCGTCCCCGCGTCCTACGTCGGCGGGCCGGGCAGCGAGATTTACGTGCCGGTGGCGGAGGCCCCCAGCCTCTACGACCGGCTTTGGGCGGCTGGAAAGGCTCTCGGACTGCGGGACTGCGGTTACTACGCACTCGACGCGCTGCGCATCGAGGCGGGGCGGCGCGCGTTCGGCCCGGAGCTCTCGCCCGATTGCACGCCTTACGAGGCGGGGCTCGCTTTTGCCGTGCGGCCCGAGAATCGCCGGCCGCCGGAAAGGCTTTCGAAAAGGCTCCTGATGTTCACCTTCCCCGAGACGGAGCTCTTCGCCTGGGGTGGCGAGCCGATCCTGCGCGACGGGAAACCGGTGGGCGAGCTGTCCTCGGTCGGCTACAGCGCGACGTTCGGCTGCATGGTCGGTATGGGCTTCGTGCATTCGGAAGACATCGGCGGCAACTACGAAATCGAGGTTTCCGGCACCAAGGTCGCGGCAAAAGCTTCGCTCAAGGCGCCCTTCGCCGGCTAAGGCAATCGCGCGCGACAAGTGCCGCCTCGAAGGTCATGGTCTGGTTTTCTATTTCAGAAAATGAAACCAATCTGAACTCCGACACTTCCCCGTCCTGGTTCTTCGGCTGGAAGCCCGCCGGCAGCGCGAGGTCGTAGCTCTCGATCAGCTCGGACTGCACGCCTTCGGGAACCTCCCGCAGGACCCGGATCGTGCCGCCGCGCGTTGCGGTGCGCGCGAGCTCGTTAGCGATGCCCGCTTCCTCCCACGCTTCCTTGACGAGCGTCTGCTCGACGGAAAGGCCGGTGGCGATGCCGCCGCCCACCAGGTTGTCGAGCACGCCGGGATCGATCGGCTTGGTGTGCGCGCGGCGCGCCAGCCACATCTTGCCGTCGGAAGAAATTCCATTCACGTGCACCGCGCGGGTCGTGAGCCCGAACGGGCGCGCCGCGGCGCGCTCGATGTCGAAAAGGTCGGCGATGCGATAGCGCTCGTTGCGCCAGCCCGGGATGAAGCCTTCCTGCGCCAGCTGCTCGAGCACCGGCGCCAGCGCATCGGGCTGCAGGAGCGTTACGCGCTCCGCGCTCGCCGAGAATACGGAGGACCAGGCGCGCACGCGCGCCGCGAGTTCCGGGCGCAGCCAGCCGATTCTTGCGCCCTGAAACAGGAGCGGCACATAGGCCTCAGGACTGAAGCTCAAGGCGCGCAAAGTTTAGCAGCCTGCTAGACTCGATCGGCAGTCATCCAACGGGGAGGTCGATGATGCGGTTCACGCACTTGATTGCGGCAGCCGGCACGGCCGCGTTCCTTTCCATCGGCGCCGCCACAGCGCAATCAGACGTGCCGGGCAAGCGCCTCGAAGAAATCTACGCCATGTCTCCTGAGCGCATGGGTACGACCAGCAAGTGGATCCGCGCGAAATACGACCAGCTTCTCGTGCACATCCGCTCGATCAAGGACCCGCAGATCCGCGCGCTGGTGCTCGACATGGTGACCGCGCCGCGCTCGACGGTGTTCAACGCCACCGCGGAGCGCGACGCCTTCCTCATCGCGCCCGCCGCCGGCGGGCCGGGCCACCATTTCTACCCCGGCGGCCTCGCGGTGCACGCGGTCGAGAACATCGAGATCTCGCTCGGCTGGGCGGACGCCATGGCCAAGGTGCACGGCGTGGACAACACCAACCGCGACATCATCATCGCTGCGCTCACGCTGCACGATTGGGCGAAAGTCTGGTACCAGTGGGACCCGGCGACGGGGACAATCAAGCGGCCGGACTGGTTTCCCGCCTACTGGGGCGGCGAGCAGGGAATCGCCAAGTGGCGCTGGATGGGCGGCCACGGCGCCATCGTGTACGCCGAGCTGATGAAGCGCGGCGCGCCCGCCGATTTGATCATTGCGACGGCGGCGGCGCACTTCGATCCCTTCTGGGACGTCGACAAGGTCGACGGCAAGGAAGGACTGAACGCGGCGCTGGCGGAAGCGGCCAAGCTCGCGCGCGTGCCGGCGCCGAAGGTGGACCCGGCGAAGCGCATGGCCGAGTGGTGGATGATCGTTTACTCGGACGGCTCGTGGTCGTATTCGCACTACATTGCCGGCCAGTTCGCCCATGCCTGGGCGCGCGAGGTGGCGAAGGATCTCGGCGTCGACCCCAAGTCGCCGCAGGCCAACAAGCTCGCCAACTTCGCTCTCACCCGGCTGTCCGACTTCAAGCTCTACAGCCAGTACCAGGCCGCCGGCTACGACGCGTCGGTGCCGAAGAAGGCGATCCTCGGCGTGCTCAGGGAATCCGGCGCGCACGAGATGGCAGCGCGCTGAACGCGGTGCACGCCGCGCTCGCGGCGTTGGCATTTGCGCCGGCGGGCGCGTTCGCCCATGGGTTCGGGGCGCGCCACGAGCTTGCGGTTCCGGTATGGCTGTTCATCGTCGGCGCCGCGCTGACCGTGACCCTCACCTTTGTCGCCGCCGCCGCCTTCGCCGGCAGCCGCGTCGAGCGTTACGCGGCTGCGCGCTGCGAGTTCTCCCGCGCGTTCATCCCGGGCTGGACGATCGCGGCGCTGAGGATCGCCGGCGTAGTCGCGTTGGTGCTGGTGCTCGTCGCCGGATTCATCGGCAGCCGCGACCCGAACCGCAACATCGCTCCGACGCTGGTCTGGATCGTCGGATGGGTCGGCTTTTCCTATGTGGCGATGCTCCTCGGCAACCTGTGGCCGGTGGTGAACCCGTGGCGCACCCTCCATGAGCTCTTCGCGCGGGCGCCGTCGCCGCCGCGATCCTGGCCGCGCAGCCTGGGGTCGTGGCCCGCGGTGGCGGCATTGCTCGCGTTCGGCTGGCTCGAGCTGGTGTTCCCGTTCCGCGCGACGCCGCCGGTGCTCGCCGGGCTCGTGCTGGCCTATAGCGTGGTGACCTGGGCGGGCATGGCGCGCTACGGCGCGCAAGCCTGGCTCGAGCACGCCGATCCATTTCATCGCGTGTTCGAGCTGTTCTCGCGGTTCGCGCCTTTCGCCGCTGCCCCGAACGGCAGGCTGGTCGTGCGCCCCTACGCCGCGGGATTGTGGCCGCGCGAGCCCGAGCGCCTGCCAATGGCGCACGTGGCGTTCATCCTCGCCATGCTGGCGATCGTGCTGTTCGATGGCTTCCAGGCGAGCGTGCACTGGGTCGCCATCGAGGACGCGGTGCACGCCCTAGACCCGCAGCTCGGCGACGGCGCGTGGCTTGCGCTCCATACGGCCGGGCTGCTGGCCATGTGGCTCGTGTTCCTCGGGCTCTATCTGGCCGCCTGCCGCCTGGCGAAGGCTGCGGCAAACGCTTCGCTGACGACGCTCGATTACGCGCGAGCCTTCGCGCTCACCCTCGTCCCGATCGCCGTCGGTTACCACTTTGCGCACACCTTCACGTACCTGATCGTCCAGGGCCAGAGCCTGGCATTCCTGGTGTCGGATCCTTTTGGCTTCGGCTGGAACCTGTTCGGCACCGCTGGCGCCACGGTGGACGACGCGATCATCGCGACCAGGACCGCCTGGTACCTGGCGCTCGGTGCGATCGTCGTCGGGCACACGATCTCGGTGGTGCTGGCGCACGCCGCCGCCGATCGCCTGCTCGCGGGGCGCGGGCGCGCCTTGCGCGCACTCGTGCCGATGACGGCGCTGATGGTGCTCTACACGGTGATCAGCCTGCAGATCCTCGCCGAGCCGCTGGTGCGCTACTCGGGCCCTCAGGAGACAATTATTTAGAAATGGGCTATAGTCGTTCCATGCAACAGGCGATTCTCGCTCTTCTCTCGCTCGCGCTCCTCGCGCTGGGCGGCCTGCTGCTGCGCCCCGCGCGCTAAATACTCCCGCCTACAATCCGTGTTGCGACCAGGCCTGAAAAAGGCCAAGGACCCATTCCATGCGTACCGACAACTTGATCATCTTCGATACCACCATGCGCGACGGCGAGCAGAGCCCCGGCGCTTCGATGACGCGCGACGAGAAGCTGCGCATCGCGCGCGCGCTGGAGCGCATGAAGGTCGACGTGATCGAGGCCGGCTTCCCGGCTTCGTCCAACGGCGACTTCGAGGCGGTGCGCGCCATCGCCAACGTAGTCAAGGACTCGACGGTGGCCGGGCTGTGCCGGGCGAACGACCGCGACATCCAGCGCGGCATCGACGCCCTCAAGGGGGCGAAGTCCTGGCGCGTGCACACCTTCATCGCCACCAGCGCGCTGCACATGGAGAAGAAGCTGCGCATGTCGCCCGAGCAGGTGCTCGAGCAGGCGAGGCTCTCGGTGCGCTTCGCGCGCAAGCACTGCCCGGACGTCGAGTTCTCGCCCGAGGACGGCTCGCGCTCCGACCTCGACTT
>DATBSZ010000179.1:0-2694 GCA_036559525.1 Burkholderiales bacterium | reverse complement strand
TTCACGATCGAGAAGCCGGTCGAGACGCCCCCGGACCGGGTGGAGAAATCCGCCGCAGCCGCGGCGCTTTCGCTCCCGGAAAGCTCGGTCCTGGAAGCCTGGTTCGCCAGCGGCGGGGTGCGCTTCGCATTCGTCCGGCTCGCGGACAAGGCCGCGGTCGACCGGGTAGAGCTCGATCGCGCCGCTTGGGTCCGGCATTTCAAGAATGCCTGGGCGTCGCAGCTCTACTTCTTCACCGGCGAGAAGGAGGTCTATGCGCGCATGTTCGCGCCGGCGCTCGGCATCGAGGAGGATCCGGCGACCGGATCCGCGGCGGTGGGGCTCGCCAGCGTGCTCGCCTCGCGCCTCCCCGCCGCGGACGGCGTGTTCACCTGGCGCATCGACCAGGGCGTTGCCATGGGCCGCGCGAGCAGGCTCGAAGCCTCGGCGGAGAAGCGCGGCGGGCGCGTCGTGCGCGTGAAAGTCGGCGGCGTTACGGTGTTGTCGGCAGAGGGCTCCATGAACGTGCCCGCCAACTACTAATTCGGGGACGGAGCCCTAACTAGTTCGGGCTCCGTCCCCGAACTACCAGTCCTCGCGCACGGCGCGCACCGGCGCCATGCCCATCGCTTCCTTGCCGGAGATGACGGCCGTGAGAATTGCAAGGAAGACGAGAATGAAGACGAATCCAAGCAACAGCAGGTAAGGCGGATGGAGCTCCATGCTCCAGTGGAACGACTGGCGGTTGATGACGTAGACCAGCACCAGACTGATCGCCGCGCCTGCGGCAAGGCCGGCCGCCGAGCCCACCAGCGCGAGCAGGCCGCCTTCCGCGGCGAGCATGGCGCGGATCTGGCCGCGCGTCAGGCCGAGGTGGCGCAGCACGCCGAACTCGCGCCTGCGGGCGAGGACGATCGCGCCGAGGCTCGAGGACAGGCCGAACAGGCCGACCAGCACCGCGACGGCTTCCATGGCGTAGGTGACGGCGAAGCTGCGGTCGAAGATGCGCAGCGAGACTTCGCGGATCTCGCCGGGCTGCGCCATCTCGAGCTGCGCGGCTCCTGGTAGAGCGCTCAGGGCTTCCATCGCCGCCGCCGGGGTGGTTCCGGGCGCGAGCCAGAGCGCGCCGTCGTTCACGGCGCGATCGCCGGTCAGCGCGACGTAGTCGGAGCGCTCGATGAGGACGGCGCCATGCTGCCGCGCGTAGTCGCGGAAGACGCCGCCGACGACCACTGGGTGGCTCTTGCCGAGCATGGGCAGGCCGAGCCGGTGTCCGGGAGCGAAGCCGTACAGGTCCGAAACGGCCTCGCTGATCCAGACCGCGGGCGGGTCGCCCGTGCGGCGCTCGTAGCGCTCGCCCAGGATGGGAAACGTCCTGTCGGCGCGGTCGCGCGCGATGAGCACGAGCGGCGGGCGCGCCGCATCGAGCAGGATGCGGCCGCTGCGCAGGAAATCGGCGCGCGCGACCTGCGGCAGCGCGCGCACGCGCTCTTCGAACCCGGCCTCGAGGATGCCCGTGTCCCCGGCATGCGTGGAGCGGAAATAAAGCTCGGCCGGCAGCACGGTCGTCAGCCAGTCGTCCACCGATTGCCGGAACGACGCCACCATGATCGCCATCGCCGTCATCAGCGAGAAGCTCGCCACGATCGCGGCCAGGCTCACCGCCGCCTGGCCGGGCGCGGCGCGCAACTGGCCGAGCGCGAGCCTCATCGGCGGATACGTCGGCAAGGGAAGATGCTTGAACAGGAAAGCAGAAATGATTGGTACCAATGCGATTGCGCCCACGAGCAGGCAGCCGATGGCGGCGTAGCCGAAAAGCGGCACGCCGTGCACCGGGCCGAGTTGCGCGAGCGCGCCACCTGCGGCAAGCAGGACGACACCCGGCCAAAGAGGCGCAATGCGCTCGAACAGCGTCTGTTCGTCCCCCGCCTTGAGCGCGCGGGCCGGCGGCGTGCGCGCGGCGTCGAGCGCCGGGAGGAGCGCGCCGAGGACGGCGACGAGGATGCCGGCGAGAAAATACGCGACCGCGCCGGCCGCGCCGATTTCGATCTGCGGCGAGCCGCCCCGGAACATCCCGGCGCCCAGGTCCGCGCCGGAAGCCCGCACCGCGAGCGACGCGAGCGCGTACCCGAGGAGGAGCCCGAGCACCGCCCCGACCGCGCCGAGGAGCGAGGCCTCCTCCAGCACCAGCAGGGAAATCTGTTTTCTCTTCAACCCCAGAACCCGCAGCAGCGCGTGCTCGCCGCGGCGGCGCGCAACCTCCAGCGCCTGCGCCGAGAACACGAGGAAGCCGCCGGTGAACAGCGCCACCATCGCCAGGACGTTCAGATTCACGCGGTACGAGCGCGAGGGATACGCGCTCGCCTCCTCCAGCGTCTCGAGCGCGATCACGTGGCTGCCGGGCGGCAGGAGCGCCTGGATCGCCGCCGACACCCTTTGCCTCTCGGCCCCGGGCGAGAGGCGCACGTCCACGCGGTTCAGCTCGCCCAGGCGCCCGAAGCGCCACTGCGCGGTCGCGATGTCCGTCAGCGCGGACACCCCGCGCAGCGAGGACAACACGCCAGCGACCTTCAATTCTGTGATGGTTTGACCCACAACGAGGGGGAGCGTGTCGCCCTTGCCAAGGCCAAGACTCTGGGCTGCCGCGACCGAGAGAAAAACGCGATCCGGCGCGAGCAGCTCGTAGCGATCGTCGAGGATCAGGTTCGGCTGCAC
>DATBSZ010000178.1:0-12341 GCA_036559525.1 Burkholderiales bacterium | reverse complement strand
GGCTTGTCGGGAAACGCGCCGGCGGACGCGCTCGCCAGCGCGAGCAATACGGCGGCGAATGCCTGTCTTATTTGCGAATCTCCTCGAGCACCGGCCTCAGATAGCCAAGAAACGCTTCTGGGTTCTCGCTCATGGGGAAATGTCCGAGGCCCTTCATGACCGTCATCTTCGCTCCTTTGATGCGCGCGGCCGCGGCCTCGGTGTCGCGCGGCGAGGCGGAGTAGTCGTATTCGCCGGTCAGCAGATACAGCGGGCAGACGCTGGTGTCGATGGCGCCGATGCGGCCGCGGATATCGCCCTCGACCTGGTAGAAGTACAGGTCGCCGGTGAAGATGCCCGGGCCGCCCTGCATGTAGTGCCACACGGTCTCCCAGCGCTCGCTCTCCGGGCTGAGCGGCGACATCAACCCATAAGCCACCGCGCCGCAGGCGCGGCCGCCGTGCACTTCCGGGTGGTCTAGCCACGCCGCGTCGTAGTAGCGCTCCACAAAAGCCCCGGTCTGCAGGCCGACCAGCGCGCGCAACTCGCGGGCGTGCTTGAGCGCGAGGTCCAGCACGATGCGCCCGCCGATCGAGCATCCCATGACCACCGGGCGCTCCAGGCCGAGCGTCTTGATGAAATCCATGATCATCGCGGTGTACGAGCCGGTGGTGAGCCGGTAATCCTCGTTCTGCCATCCCGCCGGCGGCGACGACTTGCCGTGCCACGGCATGTCGAACGCGATCACCCTGTAGCTCTTCGTGATCTGGGCATCGTTCAGCACGCCGCGGTATTGCCGGCCGTCGGAGCCGGCGGTGTGCAGACAGAGCAATGGAATGCCCTGCCCCGCCTCTTCGAAATAGATTCGACAGTCGTTCAGTCGAACGTAGCGCCCGACGATCGGCTCGAGCTTCACGATGCCCCACGGATAATCAGGGACAGACCACGTTTTCTCCCCAGTGGCGCGCACGAAAAACGTGGTCTGTCCCTGATTTTAGGTTCGCCGGTTTTCGGTTCGGGCTTCATGCGTTGCGCGGAGCGGCGAGAACCAGCTTCACGTAGAGCAGGTAGGCCATCAGCACGCGCTGGTCGCCCTCGAACTTCACATCCCCGCGCCGCAGCAGCGCGAACAGATCATGCCAGCCCGGCGCCGGCGTCTTCTGCCAGAATTTCTCCCAGCACTCGCGGCTCGCCCGGATGGCAAATTTCCACGAGCGCATCGTGAACGGTCCCTTCTCGACTTCGAGCCGGCCGTCGCGAACCGTCAGCAGGTATTGGGTATCACCCACCTCGACCATGAAGGTCTCGTGCATGCGCCGACCCCAGCGCACGATCGCCGGGTCGCGATTCACGAGCTGCGCCAGGTCTTCGATCACGGTTTCCTCCGCGCCAGGACCGAGACGATGACCGCAACCAGCGCGACGAGGTTGAGGACTGCGGCTGCGGCATGCGAGTACTCCCACTGCATGCGCAGCGCCCCCCAATGATCCGGAAGGATGGTCCAGTTCGCGGTCCGCTGATTCATCGGGAAGGTGAAGATCCAGAACACGACCTGAGTGCCGGCGATGGCGAGAAAGGCGGTCAACGCGGCCCCGAATTCGCCCGGGCGCTTGCGCACCAGGATCGTCAGCAGCAGCGTGGAAAGCAGCGCGCCGAAGACCAGCACGCCGAGCATCGACCACCCGCGATAGATCTGCTGCACCACCAGGTACTCGTCGCGCGACAGGCCCATCTTGTTCGGGAGCTCGAGCAGATGCGCGAGCGCCGGCGCCAGCGCCAGCGCCGTGAAAAGCAAACCGAGAAAGCGTGCCGCGTTGATCATCCGCGCTGGGAAAAGCTGCGGCCGAAGATCCCCTCGGCGATGCGGTTCTTGAGGATCTCGATCGAGCCGCCGGCGATCATCCAGCCGCGGCAGCGGCGCATGCAATACTCGACCAGCTCCTCCTGGCTGTAGCCGAGCGCGCCCATGACCTGCAGCGCCTCGTTCGCGACGTCGAAGCCGGTGCGGTTGCAATGGGCCTTGGCGATCGCCGTCTCCTCGGCCGAGGGCATGCCGCGGTCGGCGTTGGCGGCGGCGCGGTAAAGCAGCAGCTGAGCCGCGTCGAGCTGGATCTTCATGTCGGCGAACTTCCACTGCAGCCCCTGGAACTCGGCGAGCAACTTTCCGAACTGCTTGCGCTGGAGCGCCCACTCGCGCGCGCGCTCGAAGGCGTAGCGGCCGAGCGCGAGCGAGCGCGAGGCGTTTCCAAGTCGCTCGACGTTGAAGCCTGCCATCTGCTTCTTGAATCCGCCTTCGCGCAGCAGCACCATCTCGCCCGGGACACGCACGTCGTCGAAGTGGAGCTCGGCCCATTCTTCGCCGGACATGAACGTCGATGGCTTACCCCTGCGGACGCCTGGCGCGCTCTTCTCGATCAGGACGGAACCGATTCCGCTGACGCCGGGACCGAAGCGCACGTAGGTCAGGATTACTTCGGCGTAGGCTGAATGCGTGGTGAAAACCTTCGTGCCGTTGATGCGAAAGCCGTCGCCGTCGGGCGTGGCGCTGGTCTGGAGGTCGGTCACCGCCGATCCGGCTTCGGGCTCCGTCATCCCGACGGAGATGACGGCTTCACCTGAAAGAAGCTTCTTCAAGAACCGGGTTTTCTGAAATTGCGACCCGTATTCCCCCAATACGCGGATCGGCCCGAAGTTGCCTGCCTGCACCACGTCGGCGCTGCGCGGGCAGACCGAAGCCACGGCCTCGATCGCGATGACCGCGTCCATCAGGCTGCCGCCCTGCCCGCCGTCCGCTTCGGGCAGCGTGATCCCGAGGAGATCCTGCTTGGCCATCAGCCGGGCGACGTCCCATGGATAGTCGGGCTTGTGGGCGCGCTCCCGCGCCCCGGCCGCGAGGTGCTTCTTCGAGAAGGCGAGGACCGAGTCGCGGAACTGCGCCTGCTCGGGCGTCAGCTGGAAGTCCATACGGGCGGATGGTAGCCGAGCGGGACCGGCGGCCTCGCAAAATACGGCGGCGTTTCGGAAAGCCCGAGGACCGGCTTGAGATAGCGGATGCGGCCGTCGGGCGCGTCCATCTCGCCGAACAGCGCGGCGAGCTCGCTCTCCGGCAGATCGGCGGGCAAGCCGCGGTAATCCTCGAGCGTGCCGCGGTCGACGATCCATTTGCCGACGCGTGCCAGCGCCACGCGAACCAGCCAGCTCCCGCCCTCGGTGGCGCGCCGCGCGAGCGCGACGCAAACCCCGAACGCCATCAGGTAGCCGCTGACGTAATCGATCGCCGAGACGGGCAGCAGGCGGGGCTTGTCGCCGGAGCCCGCATCTCCTCCCGCGGCCTGCGCGATGCCGCTCACGGCCTGAACGATGCTGTCGAAGCCGCGCCGCTCTCGCCACGGCCCGGCCGGTCCCCAGGCGCTCAGCGAAGCGCAGACGATCCCGGGGCGGAGCTCGGCCAGCGCGTCGGGAGAGAACCCGCGTCCGGCGAGCGCGCCGGGCCGATAGGACTGGACAAAGACGTCCGCCTCGCGGATTAGCCGTTGAAAAGCTTTCACTTCCCCCGGATTTCTAAGATCCAGGCGTGCCGAGCGCTTTCCCATCCCGGTGTCGAGCTCGACCAGGCCGGAATCGGCCAAGTGCGCGGCGCTGATCTTGAGCACGTCGGCGCCGTGCTCGGCCAGGCTTTTCGCGCACGTCGGCCCGGCGAGCACCCGGGTGAGATCGAGGACGCGGACGCCGCCGAGCGGGCGCGCATTCTTCGAGAATTCCGGCGGCGTGTCGCCGATGCGTTCGATCTGAAGGAGAGGCTGTTGCGCCACCGCCCGCGCTTGCGCATGGGCGTTCCATCGATCCTGGGAACGGACAAACCCTGCGCAGCCGCCGGCGGCATGGATGGCGTCCTCGAGCGCCTCCCCGTCCCACGCGCGGCTCGCGGCTTCGGCGCGGGCGCGATCGGCGCCGGCGCCGAGTACGCCCATCGCCGCCTCGCGGTGGTTCGGAAAATTGCAGTGGATGCTGACCCAGCCGTCGCGCACCGGGTAGAAGCCGCTCAGCGGGTCCCAGACCGGCGGCAGGGGCTTGCCGTTGATGCGCAGATACGTCGCGCTGCGCAGCGAGATCGCCGCCGCGCGCGCGTTCACGCTGATTCGTTGCGCCCTGTTGGCAAGCTTCGCTACGGCGAGGCCGAGCGCTCCCAGCGATGCGGCGCCGGCGGCGGCGACGCGATACCGGATGGGCAGGACCGGGTCGTCGCCGGCGAAGTCGACTTCTGAAAAATCCAGTCCTGCGGCGAGGAGAATTTCCCGCAGAGCGGCCTGCGGCATCAGAGCGTCTTGACCAGCACCGGAAAGTATTTCGCGCCGTTGCCGGCCGCGGCGGCGCGCTCGAGCGCTTCCATGGCGAGCTTCGCGCCCTTCAGCTCGACGCGCGCCTGCCTGGCGAACTCGAGCAGGTACTGCACGTCCTTCAGCGCGTATTCGACCGAATAGGCGCGCTCGGGATATTCGTCCCCCAGCATGGCGTTCAGTCCATGGTGGCGCAGCGCGAAGCTGTCCGCCGAGCCCAGCATGAGAGCCTCGAACACGCGCGTGGCCGAAAGGCCGGCGCGCCGCGCGAGCGTCATCGCCTCGGCGAGCGCGACCACGTTCTGGAACAGCACCATGTTGTTGATGAGCTTGGTCGCCTGCCCGGCGCCCGGGCCGCCGCAGTGGGTGATGTCGGTGGCGATGTGGACGAGCAGCGGCCGGATGCGCTTGTACACCTGCTCGGTGCCGCCCACCATGACGGAGAGGGTGCCCTTTTTCGCCGCCTCGCGCGTGCGCGCCACCGGCGCGTCGGCGAAATACACGCCGCGCGCGGAGAAGCGCGACTGCAGATCGCGCGTAAGCGCGACCGTGACCGTGCTGAGATCGATGATGTAGCTGCCGGCGATCATGTAGAGCATCAGGCTTCCCGGCCCGACGCAGACGGTCTTCACCTGCTGCACGCCCGGCAGCGACAGGAAGATGAAATTGCAGCGCTCGGCGATCTCGCGCACCGAAGCCGCCGTCTCGACGCCGGCTTCCTTCAGACGCCCGAGCGGCGCCGGGTCGACGTCGTAGGCGAGCACTTTCTCGCCGCTCTTCGCGGCGAGGTTGCGGCAGATCGGCTCGCCCATCACGCCCAGGCCGATGAACCCGATCATGCCGCCCCCTTGCGCGCCGCCAGCGCGTCGACCGCCACCACGCCTTCGGCGCTTACGATGAGCGGATTCACCTCGGCTTCGCGCAGCGGCCTGCCGGGGACCAGGGCCAGCGCGGAAAGCGCCGACACGGCGCGAGCGAGCGCCCCCAGGTCGCCGCGCGGCAGGTTGCGATAGCCGCGGATCGCGGCGAATCCCTTCACCTGTTCGATCATTTCCCCCGCCTCCCTCTCGCTTACCGGCGCCATGCGCAACACGTAGTCGCGGTGGATCTCGGTCAGCACGCCCCCGGCGCCGAGCAGCACCACGGGGCCGACCACCGCATCGTCGCGATAGCCGACGATGGCCTCGGCCAGGCCCGACTGCATTGTCTGTACAAGCACCCGGTCCGCGTTCATTTTTTTTGCCTGCTTTTCGAGTTCCGCCCGGTCGCGAATGCCGAGCACCACCCCGCCGCGCTCGGTCTTGTGCGCTTCCAGGCGCTTGAGCGCCACCGGATACTCGATCCCGTGGGCGAACGCCGGGGCTTCGGCGATGGCCCAGCGCGCGACCGGGATGCCGAGCGCGGCGAGGAGCTCGAACGGGTTTTCCGGAAGATCCGCCGGGACGGCAAGCGCCGGCGGCTTTCTCGGCGAGCGCCACGAGAGGAAAGACGCCACCGCGTCGGCGCACGCTTCGGGAGTGCGGAAGGCCGGGATGCCTGCGGCCGCGGCCAGGGCCAGCGAGCGATCGGCCTGCGGCGTGAAGAAGGCGATCAGGGGTTTCACCCTCGGACCCTGGACAATGGGTTGAACCGCCAAGTCGGGGTGGAACTGCGCCGATGAGCCGACGCAGGCGAGCACCGCGTCGCAATTCGTCTGCGCAGCCTTGGCCAGCGCTGCGCCGTAGTCCTGGCCGCTGGCGGCCATCGTCAGGTCCATGATCGGCGCCGCGAGCTCGACCCCCCGCATGCCGAGGCGGTCGACCACGCTCGCCGCGCCGCCGCCGGTGGTGGTGACGACCGTGACTTTCCCTGCACGGCCGAGATCGAGCGGAACCCGGCCGGCCAGGAGAGGCGGGATCTCGAGCAGCGTCTCCAGCATGTCGACGCGCACGATGCCGCAGTCGCGGAAGTAGGCGTCGAGGGCGGCATCGGTCCCCGCGAGCGCGCCGGTGTGCGAGAGCGCCGCGGCCTCGCCGAGGGCGGAGCGGCCGAGCTTGTAGGCGGCCACGGCTTTCCCAGCCAGATGAGCAGCTCGAACCGCGCTCGCCAGGCGTTGAGCATCCCTGATGGTTTCCAGGAAGAGCAGGATCACGCGCGTGCCGGCGTCGGCCGCGAGCAAGTCGACCAGCTCGCCGACGCCGACGTCGGCCTCATTGCCCACCGACACCAGCCTGCCAAAGCCCAGGCCGCGCGCCGCGCCGCGCGAGAGCAGCGTGCCGAGCATGGTGCCGCTCTGCGACACGATGCTCGTCGTGCCCGGGGGCAGCGCGTCCATCTCCAGCACCGCGTTCACGCTCAGTGCGAGGCGCCCGGGAACGTCGATCACGCCCATGCTGTTCGGCCCGAGCAGGCGCACACCGAGCTCGCGGGCGCGCGCGACGAGCTTCGCTTCGCGCTTCGCCCCTTCCGGCCCGGCGTCAGCAAAGCCGCCGCTGAATATGCTCGCTACCGCGACGCCGCGCTTGCCGCAGTCCTCGAGCGCCTGCTCCACCTCGCCGGTCAGAATGTAGGCGTGGTCGACAGGCTCGGGCACTTCGGACACTCTTGCGTAGCTCCTCTGGCCGAGAACCTCATTTCGAGTGGGATTGATCGGGAAAACACGGCCCTGATAGCCATGTTTCTTCAGGTAGCGCTGCGGCCGCGCGGTGGTTTTGGCGGCGTCGCCCGACGCCCCGACGAGCGCCACCGCGCGCGGCGAGAAGAGTGCTTGGGCGAGATCGATCAAGGTCTTGCCCCCCTGATAAGGGGGGAGCGAGTGAAGCGAGCGGGGGGTTTGGTTTTCGCGAAGATCAAACCCCCCGCTCGCCTGCGGCTCACGACCCCCTTGTCAGGGGGTCGGCAGACCGGGACATCCGTCATTCGAGCTGCCAGAGGCGTTTGAGAACTTCCTTCGCCTTCTCCTGGCCCAGAACCGGCGTCGCGAGCTCGAAATACTTCTGTTCCAGCGCGCGGTCCGAGAGCGGCGCGTCCGGGTCCCCGATGCGCGTCGGCTGCAGCCACTCCTCGCGCTTGCCGCGCGCGCGGATCGCGACCCGCGCCGCGCGCTGCGCCGGAAATGCTGCTTCGAGCTCGGGATCGACCGAAACCGAGATCCTCTGAAGAAGTTTTCGGGTGACAGGGTCTTCAAGCCGCTGCGGCTCGAAAGCCGCGAGGCGCACGCTGCCGTGCGAGAGCGCGGTCGCGACGACGTACTTGAGCGAGAAGCGACCTTCGGCCGGCGTGCGCGGCGCCTCGTAATGCGCAACCTCGAGCCCGGCCTTATAAGTGGCCACCTCGACCTGCTCGATGTCCTCGGGCTTTACCTGCATGCGCTTCTTCAGCTCCAGCGCGCCGTCGATCGCAGCGAAGGTGTGGCCGCAGCAGGCGTGGTTCTTGAACGTCATGCGCGTGATGTGGAAGTCTTTGCCGAGCGTCGCGAGACCCCGCTCGAAGTCGGGCTTGTCGCCCATGGCGGCGGCGAAGCCCTGCATGACGTCGAGCGATCCGGTGATCCCCTCGCGCGCCATCAGCGCCGCAGCGACGCCCGCTTCGGCCGCGCGCCCCGCGTGCAGCGGCTTCGACATCGAGTCCATGCGGAACGCCTGCTGCAGGCCGGCGGCGAATGTGGTGACCGTGGCGAGCGCATGCGCGAACTGCGAGCGATTCAGTTGCAAGGCTTCGGCCGCCGCGGCCGCCGCGCCGAAGCAGCCGATGGTGCCGGTGTTGTGCCAGTGCTTGTAGTGAGCCTTCCCCATCGCCGCGCCGATGCGGGTGGAGATCTCATAGCCCACCACGATTGCCCTGACGAGGTTCTGGTTGATTGCAAAGGCCGCGGCGATGGTGGGCGCGCCCGGGTGGTAGATGCCGTCCCGGAAAATGTCGTCCACTTCCACCGTGTGCGCGGCGGTGCCTTCGATCAGCGCCTTCAGCCGCGGCGATTCGCTCTCCCCGGCGAAGGCCTTCTTCATCAGCGTGACCGGCGGCACGACCATTCCGGGATACAGCGCGGCGTGCCAGTCGATCACGGCGCGGCGGGCATGATGCAGCACCGTCTTCTCCAGAGGAGTCTCTCTGAAGGAAACTGCCCAGTCGGCAAATCGTTCGACCAGGTGCATCAGGCGAGCTTACGCGCCGCGGCGTCGATTCGCTTGCACGCTTCCTCGAGGTTGGCGAGCGAGCTCGCGAACGAAACGCGGAAATACGGCGACAGCCCGTAGCCGGCGCCGTTCGGCAGGGCGACGCCGTTCTCCAGCAGGTGCGCGGTGACGTCGGCGTCGTTCGCGATCGCGTTCCCTTGAGGCGTGCGCTTGCCGATCCAGCCCGCGCACGAGACATATACGTAGAACGCGCCGTGCGGCGCTTCACAGGCGAGCCCGCGGATTGCATTTAGCCGGGGGACGATGAAGTCGCGGCGCGCCTGGAACTCGGCGCAGCGGCTCTTCACGATGTCCATCGGGCCGTTCAGCGCCGCCACGCCCGCGGCCTGGCTCACCGAGGATGGGTTGAGCGAGCTCTGCCCCTGCATGCGCGCCATGGCGCGGATCAGCTCCACCGGCCCGCAGGCGTAGCCCAGGCGCCAGCCGGTCATGGCGAACGTCTTGGAGAGCCCGTTCACGGTAAGCGTGCGCGCGGCGAGCTGCGGCGCCACGGCGGCGAGCGTGGCGAAGGGGCGGCCGTCGAACAGCACGTGCTCGTACATGTCGTCGCTGATGATCCACAGCGACGCGTGGCGCTCGAGGACCGCGGCGAGCGCGCGCAGCTCGTCGGCCGTGTACACCGCGCCGGTCGGGTTGGATGGCGAGTTGAGCATCAGCCATTTGCTTCTTCGGGTAATCGACTTCTCGAGGTCCTGCGGCGAGAGCTTGAAACCGTCCGCGGGCCGCGTCGGCAGCCACACCGGGACGCCCTCGGCGAAATGCGTGATGTCGGCGTACGCCACCCACGACGGCGCCGGGATCAGCACCTCGTCGCCCGGATCGAGCGTCGCCATGAGGGCGTTGTAGAGCACCTGCTTGCCGCCCGCGCCCGCGGAGACGTTCTCCGGCTTGCACTCGATGCCGTTCTCGCGGCGGAACTTGGCCGCGATCGCCGCCTTCAGATCCGGGGTGCCGTCCACCTGCGTGTAGTGCGTCTGGCCCGCATGCATCGCGCGGTGCGCCGCCTCGATCACGTGGTCGGGCGTGTTGAAATCGGGCTCCCCCTGCGCCAGCTCGATGATGCTCTTGCCCGCGGCGCGCAGCTCGCGCGCGCGCTGCGCCGCCCGGGCCGACGCGGAAAGGCGCGCGCGATCCGCCCGTGCCGACAGAAACCCCATCAGTTGACGACGATGTTGGCGGTCTTGATGACGCGCGACCACTTCTCGCGCTCGGCGCGGATGTGTGCGGCGAAGGCTTCGGGCGGGCCGCCGATCGTGTCGGCGCCCTGCTCCGCGAGCTTCTGCCGCATGTCCGCCATTGCAAGAATTGAATTCAGATCCTTGTTCAACCGATCGATCACGGCACGCGGCGTCCCTGCCGGCACCGCGATCCCGCTCCAGGAGAGCGACTCGTAGCCGGGCACCCCGGACTCCGCGACCGTCGGCACCTCCGGCAGCGCGCTCGAGCGCTTTAGGCCGGTCTGCGCGAGCGCGCGCAGCTTGCCCGCCTTGATGTGCGACACCGCGCCGGGGGCGTTCTCGAACATCATCGACACGCGGCCCGACATCAGGTCCGGCATCGCCGGCCCGCTGCCCTTATAAGGAACATGCAGGATGTCGATGCCGGCCATGCTCTTGAAAAGCTCGGCCGACATGTGGGTCGAGGCCCCCGCGCCCGAGGACGCGAAGGTGAGCTTGCCCGGCTCCTTCTTCGCCAGCGCGATCAGCTCGGCCACGCTCTTCGCCGGCGAGTCGGGCGGCACGATCAGCACGTTGGTGATCGAGGCGACGTAAACGACCGGCTCGAGGTCCTTCGCCGCGTCGTACGTCATGCTCTTGTAGAGCGCGTTGTTGATTGCCATCACGCCGGTCGTCGCCATCAGCAGCGTGTAGCCGTCCGGCGCCGAGCGCACTACGGCCTCGGCGCCGATGTTGCCCGCCGCGCCGGCGCGGTTCTCGACCACCACCGGCTGGCCGAGCGGCGCCTGCGCGCGCTCGGCGATCAGGCGCGCGAAGATGTCGGTCGAGCCGCCGGGGGCGAACGGCACGATCAGGCGCAGCGGCTTTGCCGGGTACTGCGCATTTGCAGTCCCAGCCAGAAGAATTCCTAGCAAGAGGAACAAAGCTTTCATACCGCGGATGTTACCTTTCGAACGCACCGCCGCACAGCGTGTCGTAGGTGACGCATGTCCACGATCACCACCGACATCCCGGCGCGCCTCGACCGCCTGCCATGGTCCGCCTGGCACTGGCGCGTGGTGATCGCGCTCGGCGTGAGCTGGCTGCTCGACGGGCTGGAGGTGACCGTGGTCGGCTCTCTCGGCCCGGCTCTGCAGCGGCCCGACACCCTCGGGCTCAGCGCGAGCCAGATCGGCTGGGCGGCGTCGGCGTACATCGGCGGCGCCGTGCTCGGCGCGCTCTACTTCGGGCGCCTCGCCGACAAGCTCGGCCGCAAGCGGATGTTCCTCGTCACGCTGGTCGTGTACCTCGTCGCCACGGTCCTTACCGCCTTTTCATTCGATATTTTTTCCTTTGCGTTCTGCCGCTTCCTGACCGGCTTCGGCATCGGCGGCGAGTACGCCGCGATCAACTCGGCGATCGACGAGCTGATCCCGGCGCGCCTGCGCGGCCGGGTCGACCTCGCGATCAACGGCACGTTCTGGATCGGCGCCGCGATGGGCGCGGGCCTGAGCATCGTCCTCCTGGACCCCGATTTCATCGGCGCCGAGTGGGGCTGGCGCATCGCCTTCGGCCTCGGCGGCATCCTGGCCTTCGCCATTCTCCTGGTGCGCCGCCACGTCCCCGAGAGCCCGCGCTGGCTCCTGATGCACGGCCGCGCCGAGGAAGCCGAGGCGGTGGTTCGCCGGATCGAGGATGAAGTGGGGGTCGCTCACCCCGTGAATGAGAGGCTTGCGCTGCGGCCGCTGCGCTCGGTGTCCTGGAGCGAAGTGCTGCATGTCCTGCTGGTCCGCTACCGTTCGCGCGCGATTTTCGGGCTCACGCTGATGGCGTCGCAGGCTTTCTTCTACAACGCCATCTTCTTCACCTATGCGCTGGTCCTCGCGCGCTTCTACGGCGTCCCCGACGAGCGCGTCGGCTACTACATCTTTCCGTTCGCGCTCGGCAACTTCCTCGGCCCGCTGCTCCTCGGGCATCTCTTCGACACCGTCGGCCGGCGCATCATGATCGCCACCACGTACGCGATCGCCGGCATGGGCCTGCTCGTCACCGGCTACGCCTTCAGCCAGGAATGGCTCACCCCCCTGACGCAGGCGCTGAGCTGGTCCCTCATTTTCTTCGTCGCTTCCGCCGCGGCAAGCTCCGCCTACCTGACGGTGAGCGAAATCTTCCCGCTCGAGATGCGGGCGATCTCGATCTCGCTCTTCTACGCAGCGGGCACGGCGCTGGGCGGCTTCCTCGGCCCGCCGCTCTACGGCGCGATGATCGAGAGCGGCAGCCGCAGCGCCCTCTTCGGCGCCTATGCCTTCGCCGCCGTCCTGATGTGCGTCGCCGCGGTCGTCACGCTCTTCCTCGGCGTCGACGCAGAGCGCCGCCCGCTCGAGCAAGTCTGCTCGCCGCTCGGCTGCGATCCCGACCCCCTCGACTTACCCGCCCATCCCACGCGCGTCGAAAATCAACGAGTTAACCCGTAGCGCGCCGGCTATCACGTCCTCGCTCGGCGCAAGCCATTGTTTCTCGGCTGATACTCCAATGCGGCAATCGTGATATACGGCAGATATTCTGGCTATTGGACGTTAGGCCTCACTGAATGCCCGCAGCGGTTGCCGAGAAACACGTCGTCGCGCTTGAACTGCTGGAACGCGCGATTGAGCTCTTCCTTCGCGGTGATTCGTACTACGCAGCAATCCACC
>DATBSZ010000177.1:0-19971 GCA_036559525.1 Burkholderiales bacterium | reverse complement strand
AGGAACACCAGCTTCGTGAACGGCGGGATCTCGGGCGTCTGCACCAGGCGCCGCGGCGCGCGCTGCTCGCGCGCGATGCGCATAAGGGCGTCGTAGAGGCGCGAGACCTTGGATCGGGTTGTTCCTATCGTCAATAACAACGTCAAGGTATTGAAGGTGGATTTCTCCACCTGGATGTTGAAGCGCTCGAACAGCGCCTTCTGCAGGTCTTCCACCGTGTAGCCGCATCCCGAGATGTCGATCGTGACCTTGGTCGGATCGAGCCGGATACCGTCGTGCTTCACCGCGTCGGGTAGGAGGTCGTCGAGCTCGAGCACGCGGAAGACCTTGGTGGAATTGATGAGTTTCTTGACTTCGGCGGCGAGCTCCAGAGTGCGGCCGAGGAGCTTGTAGCCCTCCATCACCGCCTGCTTGCGCGCGACGTCGAGGCTGGCGATCAGCCCGTACTGCGGGCTGGTCGAGGTGTGCATGTTGAAGTTCTCGCGGAACAGGTGCTCGCGGAAGCCGGGGTCGTTGACGTGGATCATCGAGGCCTGCGAGAACGCCGAGAGCACCTTGTGCGTCGACTGGGTGGCGTAGTCGGCGCCGGCCTCGAGCGCGGTCGGGCGGAACGCCGGGTGGAAGCGTGCGAAGCCGTACCACGCCTCGTCGATGATCACCTTGATGCCCTTCGCATGCGCCGCCTCGACGATCGGCGCGAGGTCGTAGCGCAGCCCGTCGTACGTGCAGGAAGTGAGGATGAGCGCCTGCGCGTCAGGATGTTTTTTTATTTCTCGCAAAAGAGTTTTTTTCGGGACGGGGCCATACAGGCCGTACTTGCGGTTCAGCGCCGAGTCGAGATAGACCGGATGCGCGCCCGAGAGCACCACGCCGTGGTGCACGCTCTTGTGGCAGTTGCGGTCGAGCAGCAGCTTCTCGCCCGGCGCGAGCAGGGTCTGGAAGATGACCTTGTTCGCGGTGGATGTGCCGTTGGTGGCGAAGAAGGTGCGGCGCGCGCCGAACGCCTTCGCCGCCATCGCCTGCGCTTCGCCGATCACGCCCGTCGGCTCCATCAGCGAATCGAGCATCGGCACCGACACCGAGAGGTCGGCGTCGAACACGTGCTCGCCCATGAATTCGTAGAAATCGTTGACCCAGGGGCTGCCGCGCAGCGATTCGCCCGAGGAATGGCCCGGGGTATGCCACTGGTCCTTCGCCATCCAGACGTAGTTCTTGAGCTGGTCGTAGAACGGCGTGCGCGCGCGCTCCTGGATCTGCGCGTTCAGGATGCGGTAGATGCCGCGGTAGTCGCGCTCCTCGCGGTAGAAGTAGCCGTCGACCGACTCGGCGAACAGCGCGTCGACGACGTCGTCCTCCTTTTCCTGCGCGATGACGATGTAGACGTCGAGCTCGGGACGAAAGCGCGTGATGCGCTGCACGAGCTCGAGCGCCGACATCTGCAGCTTCTTCTTCGAATGGGAGCCCGAATTCGACCCCAAGGTGTAGAGCGTGTCGTCGACGAGCACGGCCTGGAGGTTGCCGTCGGCCTCGATCACGCGCAGCGCTTCCTTCGCGGTGTTGACGCCGGCGAAGCTGATGCCGAGGGGGTTGTCGAGCGTGCGCGCCGCGGCGTTCAGGCCCTTGACGAATTCCCGCAGCACGAGATGCTCGTCGTTGATTACGAGGATCCGGCTCGAAGGCTTGGTCATCAGGCCTTCTTACTATAATTGGCCATGGCAGAAGAGGCGGTCGTCGAGTTCGTCATCCAGGGAATCACGCTCGACGGAAGACCTTTCCGGCCGAGCGACTGGGCGGAGCGGCTGTGCGGGGTGATGGCAGCCTTCGGCGGCGACCGTCGCGGCGGCGACCATCGCATGCAGTACTCGCCGTTCGTCCATCCGATCACCGCGAACGGCGTGCGCTGCGTGGTGGTCGACGTGCGGCTCGAGCAGATCGAGCCGATGGCCTACCGCTTTCTCGTCAACTTCGCGAAGGACAACGAGCTGCGGGTGCGCGACGGGCGCGTCGCGGAGCGGACCAGGCTCGCCGAGTGGCAGCGTGTCGGGGATACGGCGTAGTGGGTAACTGAGTGGTAACTGCGTGGTAACCGCGGTCTACTTCATGCCCTTGAGGGCGTGTGCCAGGCGGCTCTTGTGACGGTCGCCGGCATTGCGGTGCAGGACACCCTTTGCCACGATGCGGTCGATGACGCGCTGCGACTCGCGCAGCGCCTTCGCGGCGGTGTCCTTGTTGCCGGCGGCGACGGCCTTCTTCACGTTCTTCATCGCCGTGCGCACCTCGGTGCGCAGGCTCATGTTGTGCACGCGGCGCTCGACCGCCTGCTTGGCCCGCTTCCGGGCGGATTTGATGTTTGCCATTTATAAAATTTTAGCATGAACCTCCTGCGGATCCTGGCGACGGTCAGCAGCCTGACGATGGTGAGCCGGGTCCTGGGCTACGTGCGCGACTTCTTCATCGCGCGGGTGTTCGGCGCAGGCCTGGCCACCGACGCGTTCTTCGTCGCCTTCAAGATTCCCAACCTGCTGCGGCGCCTCTTCGCGGAGGGGGCGTTCTCGCAGGCGTTCGTGCCGATCCTGGCCGAGTACAAGAACCGCACCTCCCCCGAGGAGACGAAGTCGCTGATCGACTCGATCACCACGGTCCTGTTCCTTGCCCTGGTGCTCGCCGCGGCGCTCGGCATGGCGGCGGCGCCGCTCATCGTCTACCTGACGGCGCCGGGGTTCGCCGCGGAGCCGGAGAAATTCTCGCTGACCGTGGGGCTGCTCCGGATCACCTTTCCGTACATCGTGTTCATCTCGCTGGTGGCGCTCGCCGCCGGCGTCCTCAACACCTGGAACCGTTTCTCGGTGCCGGCGATCACCCCGGCGCTGCTCAACGTCGCCTTTATCGTCGGCGCCGCGTTCCTGGCGGAGTATTTCGATCCGCCGGTGATGGTGCTCGCCTGGGCGGTGTTTGCGGGAGGACTCCTGCAGCTCGCTTTCCAGATCCCTTTTCTGATGAAAATGAAGCTGCTGCCGCGCTGGCGACTGGATTTTTCGCATCCCGGGCTGCGGCGCGTCCTGCTGCTGATGGCGCCGGCGGCGTTCGGGGTCTCGGTGAGCCAGGTTTCGCTGCTGCTCAACCAGATCTTCGCGTCCTTTCTGCCTACCGGCAGCGTGTCGTGGCTCTACTACGCCGACCGACTGATGGAGCTGCCCGCGGGGGTGCTCGGCGTCGCGGTCGGCACGATCCTTCTCCCCAGCCTGTCGAAGTACCACGCCGCGGCCAACACCACGGAGTACAGCAAGCTCCTCGACTGGGGCCTGCGTATCACCGTGCTGCTCGCCGTGCCAAGCGCCGTAGCGCTCGCCGTGCTCGCGCTGCCGCTCATCGCGATGCTGTTCCACTACGGCCGCTTCAGCGCCGAGGATGCCTGGATGACGCGCCAGGCGCTCGTCGCCTATAGCCTCGGCCTGGTGGGGATGATCCTCGTCAAGATCCTCGCGCCGGGCTTTTATGCAAGACAGGACGTGGCGACTCCGGTAAAGATAGGCATCTTCACGCTGGTCGCCACGCAGCTCATGAACCTGTTTCTGGTCGGTCCCCTGCGCCATGCCGGCCTTGCGCTCGCCATCGGCCTCGGAGCGTGCCTCAACGCATTGCTCTTGTACTTCATGTTGAAGAGGGCAAAAATCTACCTGCCGCAGCCCGGCTGGCCGGTCTTCATTCTCAAGATCCTCGCCTCGGTGGCATTCATGGCGATCGTGCTCTTTACGACGATGGGCGAGGCCCGGTGGTGGCTCCAGGCGGGCTGGCAGCTCAAAGTGCCCGCGATCCTCGGCCTGGTGCTCCTCGGCACCGCCGCCTATGCCGGGTGCCTCTTCGCCTTCGGCTTCCGGCCGCGCGATTTCTCGCGGCGCGCGGCGGAGTGATGGGCGTCGCGCTCGAGGCCTTCTCCGCGCTCATCGCACGCGACGACGCGCGCATCGACCTCGCGCGGGCGTGCCTGATGATCGCCGAGGACGCCTACCCCGGGCTCGACGTCGACCGCTATATGGGCGAGATCGAGCGCATGGCAATCCGCCTGCGCGGGCGCCTGCCGAAGACCGGCGGCGCCGAGGAGCGCGTGGTCGCGCTCAACCAGTTCCTCTACGAGGACCTCGGCTACTGGGGGAACACCGACGACTACTACGATCCGCGCAACAGCTACCTGAACGAGGTCATCGAGCGGAAAACCGGCATTCCGATCACGATGTCCATTCTGTACATGGAGCTCGGCCGGCGCATCGGCCTGCCGCTCGAAGGCGTGTCGTTCCCCGGGCACTTTCTCGTGCGCCTGCGCCTGCGGGGCGGGACGCTGGTGCTCGACCCGTTCGCGGGCGGCGCGCCGCAGTCGGAGGCCGAGCTGCGCAGCCGCGTAAAGCGCGTGATCCCCGATGGCGTCGCCGACGATCTGCCGGCTGCAGAGTTGCCGCTCGATCAGTTCCTCGAGCCGGCGACCAACCGGCAGATCCTGTCGCGCTTGCTGCGCAACCTGAAGGGGATCTATCGCGAGCGCGACAAGCCCGAGCGCATGCTCGACGTGCTGAACCGCATGCTGCTCGTCACGCCCGACGCGAGCGCCGAGCTGCGCGACCGCGGCTACGTCTACCAGCGCCTGGAGTGCTACCGGGCCGCGCTCAAGGACCTGACCGACTACGCCGAGCGCGAGCCCGACGCACCCGACCTGGACGAGGTGCGCGGCAAGTTGTTCGAGCTGTCCGCGCTTTGCGCTCGGCTGAACTGAGCTCGTTCCTGGATCCTGCGATGTAGCTGCGGTTTGTAGCCCAGGGCGAAGAACACTTCGGCGGCGAGGAAGATCGGCGCGACGAAGATCTGGAACAGGTTGTCCGCGAGCGCCGGCTTGCGGCCTTCGAAGACATGGCCGACGAGCTGCAGGATCCAGCCGCCGACAAAAAGCAGCGCGAACCAGATCCAGCCTTGTGCTGTGCCGAGTTGCGCTATCTGGTGGCCGAGCCAGACCAGCGCCCCTGTCACCGCGAGCATGGCCAGCGCAAGCGCAACGTCGAGGAAGAAGTAGTAGAGCACGACGACGGCGGCGAACAGCATCGCCGCGGTGATGGTCACGCCGCCGGCATCGAAGCGGATCCAGGCGAGCGGGATGAAGAGCGACAGGATGATCGCCGGGACGCCGATGAAGTGCGTGACCTTGTTGCGCGCGTCTTGGTGGTAGGCCGCATAGATACTCATCTGCTCTTCGATATTTTTCATAAAGACACTATAATTCAGCGTGTTAACCGAGTCCATGGTCGTCACGCACGGCTCTTTGCAGCGCGCCCGGGGCCGGTGTGCGCTGACGATCGGCAACTTCGACGGCGTGCACCGGGGTCACCGCGCGCTCATCGACCGGGTGACCGCCAGGGCGCGCGAAGCGAAGCTCACCTCCTGCATCCTGACCTTTGAGCCGCACCCCAGGGAATTCTTCGCCGCCGACGCGGCGCCGGCGCGCCTTACCCGGTTGCGCGACAAGCTCGAGCTCATGGCGCAGGCGGGTGTCGACCGCGTCCACGTGGCGCGCTTCGACGCGAAGTTCGCCGCGCTGCCCGCGGAGCGCTTCATCGAGGAGGTCCTGGTGCGCGGCCTGGCGGTGCAATGGCTGCTGGTGGGGCGCGACTTCCGCTTCGGCGCTCGTCGCGCCGGGAGCTTTGCCACGCTGCAGAACCAGGGCTTTGCCCTCGAGACGATGCCCGACGTCCTGTTCGACGGCAAGCGCGTTTCGAGCTCCGCGGTGCGCGCAGCGCTCGCGGCCGGCAACCTCGCCGAGGGCGAGCGCCTGCTCGGGCACCCGTACACCATCAGCGGCCGCGTTGCGCACGGCGCCAAGCTCGGCAAGAACCTCGGCTTTCCGACGGCGAACATCGTGCTGCGGCGGCCGCCGCCGATCGCGGGGATCTTCGTGGTCGAGGTCGATCGCTACGGGCGCGGCGTGGCGAGCGTCGGCCGGCGCCCGACGGTGAACCCGGTGGCAATTCCGCTGCTCGAGGTGCATCTCTTCGACCATTACGGCGATTTCTACGGCGAGCACCTGCGCGTGCGCTTCCTGAAGAAGCTGCGCGACGAGGAGAAGTACGACGGCTTGCCGGCGCTGCAGGCCGCGATTGCCCGTGACGCCCGCCAGGCAAAGGAATACTTCCTCGAACATGGCTGATTACAAGGACACGCTGAATCTTCCGGAAACGCCGTTTCCGATGCGCGGCGACCTCGCCAAGCGAGAGCCCGTGTGGGTCAAGGAGTGGCACGACAAGGGCGTGTACCGGCGCCTGCGGGCGCTCGCCAAGGGGCGGCCGCGCTTCGTGCTGCACGACGGCCCGCCCTACGCGAACGGCGACATCCACATCGGCACCGCGGTCAACAAGATCCTGAAGGACATGGTGGTCAAGTCGAAGACCCTGGCGGGGTTCGACGCGCCCTACGTGCCCGGCTGGGACTGCCACGGCATGCCGATCGAGGTGCAGATCGAGAAGAAGCACGGCAAGAACCTGCCCACCGACGAGACGCTGCGCCTGTGCCGCGCCTACGCGACCGAGCAGATCGATCGGCAGCGCACGCAGTTTCAGCGCCTCGGCGTGCTCGGCGAGTGGGACGACCCGTACCTGACGATGGCGTACCGCAACGAGGCCGAGGAAATCCGCGTGCTCGGCCGGTTGCTCGAGCGCGGCTACGTCTACCGCGGACTGAAACCGGTGAACTGGTGCTTCGACTGCGGCTCGGCGCTGGCCGAGGCCGAGGTCGAGTACGAGGATCGCAAGGATCCGGCGATCGACGTGGGGTTCGCTTTCGCCGAACCGGAGAAGGTCGCAAAGGTCTTCAGCACCAAGGTGACCAAACCCGGCTTCGCCGTAATCTGGACCACCACGCCGTGGACGCTGCCCGGCAACCAGGCGCTCAACGTCCATCCGGAACTCAGCTACGACCTGGTCGACACGGACAAAGGCCTGCTTATCCTCGCCAGCGAACTGCGCGAGGCGTGCCTCAAGCGATACGGCCTGAGCGGCAAGACCGTGGGGACCTGCAAAGGCAAAGCCCTCGAGAAGATCCGCTTCAGGCACCCGTTCTACGAGCGCGAGGCGCCGGTCTACCTCGGCGAGTACGTCTCGCTCGACGCCGGCACCGGCATCGTGCACTCGGCCCCGGCGTACGGCGTCGAGGATTTCGAGTCGTGCCGGCGCTACGGCATGAAGGACGACGAGATCCTCACGCCGGTGATGGGCGACGGCAAGTTCGCCGCATCGCTGCCGCTCTTCGGCGGTCTCTCGATCTGGGATGCGAATCCGAAGATCGTCAAGACCATCGAGGAGAAAGGCGCGCTCTTCGCGGTGGACTGGAAGCACACCCACAGCTACATGCATTGCTGGCGCCACAAGACGCCGGTGATCCTGCGCGCCACCACGCAGTGGTTCGCCTCGATGGACAAGCCCGTGAAGGGAGAATCATTGCGCGCGACGGCGCTGCGCGGGATCGAGAACACCCAGTTCTTCCCGGCGTGGGGCCAGGCGCGGCTTCACGGCATGATCGCCAACCGGCCCGACTGGACGCTGTCGCGCCAGCGCCAGTGGGGCGTGCCGATGCCCTTCTTCCTGCACCGCGAGACCGGGGCGCTGCACCCGCGCACGCCCGAACTGCTCGAGAAGGTGGCGCAGCGTGTGGAGCAGGGCGGCATCGAGGCCTGGCAGAGCGTTACGGCGCAGGAGCTTCTCGGTTCCGAGAGTGCTCAGTATGAGAAGAGCCGGGACACGCTGGACGTCTGGTTCGACTCGGGCTCCACGTTCCAGACCGTGCTGCGCGGCTCGCACCGCAGCCAGTCGACCTATCCGGCCGAGATGTACCTGGAGGGCTCCGATCAGCACCGCGGCTGGTTCCATTCGTCGCTGCTGATCTCCTGCATGACCGACGGCGCGCCGCCGTACAAGTCACTCCTCACCCACGGCTTCGTCATCGACATGGAAGGCCGCAAGATGTCGAAGTCGAAGGGCAACACCATGGCGCCGCAGGAGATCGCGAGCACCCTGGGCGCGGAAATCCTGCGCTTGTGGGTGGCGAGCGCCGACTATTCCGGCGAGCTGACGATCTCGAGCGAGATCCTCAAGCGCGTGGTCGAGAGCTACCGGCGCGTTCGCAATACGCTGCGCTTTCTGCTCGCTAACACTTCGGACTTCGATCCCGCGAAGCACGCCGTCGCCCCCGCCGACATGGTCGAGATTGACCGCTACGCGCTCGCCATGACTGCGGCGATGCAAGACGAGGTCACTGCCGACTACACACGCTACCAGTTCCACCTGGTGGCGCAGAAGCTGCAGGCCTTCTGCTCCGAGGATCTCGGCGCCTTCTACCTCGATGTGCTCAAGGACCGGCTCTATACCTGTCGCGCCGATTCGGCTGCGCGGCGCTCGGCTCAGACCGCGCTCTGGCACGTCACCCACAGCCTGGTGCGCCTGATGGCGCCGATCTTGTCCTTCACCGCCGAGGAGCTGTGGCAGCTCTTTCCCGGGAAAAAGGACGACAGCGTCTTCTTCCACACCTGGCACGAGGTGCCGGCTCCTGTCGACCGCGCCGCGCTCCTCGCCAAATGGGGCCGCCTGCGCGAGCTGCGCACCCCGGTGCGAAAGCAGATCGAGGACCTGCGCGCCGCGGGCAAGGTGGGCTCGTCTCTGCAGGCCGAGGTCGACCTGACGGTGCCGTCCTCCGACTACGACCTGCTAGGGAGCCTCGCGGGCGAGCTCAAGTTCCTGATGATGACTTCCGCGGCGCGCGTGGCGCGCGGGGACGCGCTCGCCGCCAACGTGGTGCCGAGCGGCAACCCCAAATGCGAGCGCTGCTGGCACTACACCGCGGACGTGAACGGCGAGGGCCTGTGCGCCCGCTGCCAAACCAACCTGCGCGGTCCGGGCGAGAAGCGCAAGTATGTCTAGCGCTTGGCGCTGGTTCGCGCTGGCCGGCGCGATCGTCGTCGCTGACCAGCTCGCGAAATGGGCGGTGCTCGGCTATTTCGCCGATCGCGCGCCGCGAGAGGCAATCACCGGTTTCTTCAACCTGGTGCTGGTGTGCAACAAGGGCGCGGCGTTCAGCTTTCTGGCCGACGCCCCGGGGTGGCAAACGCCGCTGTTCATCGTGTTCGCGCTCGCCGCGGCGGTGCTTTGCGGCACGCTGATCGTGCGCAACCCGGGAAAGAGGCTGTTCTGCGCGGCCCTCGGCCTGATCGTCGGCGGCGCGCTGGGGAACGTGATCGACCGGGCGCGCTTCGGCTGCGTGGTCGACTATCTCGACTTTTACATCCTCGAGCGCTGGCCGCACTGGCCGGCGTTCAACGTCGCGGATTCGGCGATTACCGTCGGCGCGGTGCTCCTGATCCTCGACGGGTTCGTGCATCATGAAAAGCGAGCTGGCGCTCCTTCTTAAGGCGCTCGCCTTCGCTGCGCACAAGCACCGCGACCAGCGCCGCAAGGATCACGAAGCATCGCCCTACATCAACCATCCGATCGCGCTGGCGGACGTGCTGGTGAACGAAGGGGGCGTGAGCGACGTGGAAGTGCTGTGTGCGGCGCTGCTCCACGACACGGTGGAGGATACGGCGACCACGCCCGAGGAGCTGGTTGACACCTTCGGCGCGCGCGTGGCGCGCATCGTCGCCGAGGTCACCGATGACAAGGCGCTCAACAAGGCTGACCGCAAGCGCCTGCAGGTAGAGAACGCCGCGCGCCTGTCGCCGGAAGCGAAGCTGGTCAAGCTCGCCGACAAGATCTGCAACCTGCGCGACGTTGCCGAGCGGCCGCCGGCGGGCTGGGACTTGGCGCGCCGCCGCGAGTATTTCGACTGGGCGAAGCGGGTGGTCGATGGTCTGCGCGGCAGCCACCCACGCCTGGAAGCGGCATTCGACGTCGCGTACGGCATGAGAAAATAGGCCGATGGAAGTCCTGCTGGCGAATCCCAGGGGTTTTTGCGCGGGCGTCGAGCGCGCGATCGAGACCGTTCAGCGCGCGCTCGAGCTGCACGGCGCGCCGATCTACGTGCGCCACGAGATCGTGCACAACAAGTACGTGGTCGACGACCTGCGCGCCAAGGGCGCGGTGTTCGTGGACGAGCTGGACGAGGTCCCGCCGGGCGGCACGGTGATCTTCAGCGCGCACGGCGTGTCGCAGCAGGTGCGCGCCGATGCCGACCGCCGCGGACTCAAGGTGTTCGACGCCACCTGCCCGCTGGTCACCAAGGTGCACGTCGAGGTGGCGCGCATGCTGAAGGCCGGCTACCAGATCGTGATGATCGGCCATCGCGGCCATCCCGAGACCGAGGGCACGATGGGCCAGGCGGTGCGCGGCATGTACCTGGTGGAGACCGTCGCGGACGTGGCGGGCCTGCAGGTCGGCACGCCCGACAAGCTCGCCTACGTCACCCAGACCACGCTGTCGATCGACGATGCGAAAGCCATCGTCGCCGCGCTGAAAGCGCGCTTCCCGGCGATCCGCGGCCCGAAGAAGGACGACATTTGCTACGCCACGCAGAACCGGCAGGACGCGGTCAAGCTGATGGCGCCGCAGTGCGACGTGGTGATCGTGGTGGGCTCGCCGAACAGCTCGAACTCGAACCGGCTGCGCGAGGTCGCGCAGCACATGGGCGCGCAGGCCTACATGGTCGACCGCGCCGCCGACTTGCGCCCGGAGTGGATCGCGGGCAAGCGCCGCGTCGGCGTGACGGCTGGCGCTTCGGCGCCGCAGGTGCTGGTCGACGAGCTGCTCGCGCGGCTCAAGGCGCTCGGAGCGCAGAACGTGCGGGTGCTTCCCGGAATCACCGAGCGCGTGGTGTTCACCCTGCCGCGCGAGCTCGTCCGGGCCGCGCGCTAGGGCTTGGTCGTTTCGAGCGCGCCGTAGCGCAGCTCGATCAGCATCTCGCTGTTCACCGCGATGCCGGCCTTGCGCGCGGGTAGGAAGCGCGCCTGCTTGAAGGGCAGCAGGACTTGCGGGCCGAAGCTGCTGGCGGGCTCGGCTTTCAGGACGAGCACGTTGTCGACGTTGCCCGCGGCGTTGATGAGCAGTCGCAGCACCACCATTCCGGCTTCCCGACCGCTGAGGTCGGGATTGATGGGCACGATGTCTCCGATGGGGACCGCGCGCACGTCGACCTCGCGCGCCGAGTAGTACACCGTCTCCGGCTTCGCAGGCGGCGCTTCGCGCTCGGCGCCCGGCTTCTCGCGCGGCGCCGCTCGCTTGGAAAGCACCCGCACCGCATCGGCCATCGGCGGCAGCGCCGCGTCTATGACCAGCGCAGGCGGCGCCGCGGCGATCAGGGTGACCTCGAGCGACGGGCCGCGATGCGCATCGCGCAGGAAATGGTCGTTCGGCGGCGAGAGCAGGCTCGCCGCGCCGGCGAGCAGCCCGAGGTGCAGGCCGCTCGACGCGGCCACGGAAAAGGCGAGCCGCCGCTCGGGGCTCACCAGCAGCGGCTGATGGGGGCCGAGCCGGTCTTTCCCTTGACTCCGGTGCTCGTCAACGTAAGGTTGCCGCACTCGTCATCGGTGAAGCCGGCATTTAGTGTGGCGGTGATGGTATAGCCGGTGTTGATGCCGCCGGCGGCCGGGGCCACCGTGATGCGATAGCCGCTGTAGGCATCGTTGTTGTCGGCCGAGTACACGGTGGCGCCGGCGGTCAGGCCGACCAAGGGAGCGACATCGGTGACGTAGGTGCCGTTGTCGGTATAGGCGCGCTCCAGCCGCTGCGACACGAGGAGAAGCCTCGCCTTGGCTTCCGCCCGCTTGCCCTTGCGAATGTGGTTGGTATACGCGGGGTATGCGATCGCGGCGAGGAACCCGATGATCGCCACGACGATCATCACTTCGATCAGGGTAAAGCCGCGTCCGCGGCGGGCGTGCAGGTTAGCCATGTCGGTCCTCGGTTATTGGGCTTCTCGTTATTGTCTAGTTGGAGAACAGCTCGCGCCAGATGAGGCGCCGCGAGGTCCGCGCGCCGGGGGTCGGCGTGGGCTCGGGGGCGTTCTCGAGGACCGTCTGCAGGCCGCCCGAGGAGCCCGACAGGACCTTGATCTCCATGCCGCCGCCGGCCGGACCCTGGATCACCGTCGGCTGCGGCACGATGCCGATGGTCGAGCCGAGCCCGGACACCGCGATGATCTTGCCGCCGTAGCTGACGAAGTCGGCGCTGCTGAAGTTGCTGTCGCCGTTCAGGTCGAAGGGCGAGAACGACAACCGGCTTCCCGACACCGGGTCCATGTCCATGATGAAGCTCGTGCCGCCGGCGTCGCAAGGCTGCGTCGACGGAAGCAGCGTGGTGAACACGATCTTCCCGGTGCTGATGAGCGGGTCGAACACGATCTTCTCGCCGGTTCCGGTGGCCGGGGCGTTCGGCGGGCCGCCGTTGCCGGAATTCGGCATTTCCAGGAACCAGCCGCGCTGGTTGGCGGGCGTGATCGCGGTCGGCGCCTGGGACTCCGGGTCGGTGTCCGCGTCGCCGAACACGGTATTGGTCCGGTCTGCACCGCTGTAGTTCGGCACATAGGCGCTGGTGAGCCGCACCTTGTTCGTGCCGACGACGAGCCCGCCGTCCAGGTTACCCGCACTCACGTTGAGCACCTTCTGCTGCATCAGCTCCGAGCGCGTCACCGTGCTGTTGTCGAGCTTGTCCCAGATGCCGTAGAAGGCGCTCATGTTGAACGGACCGGTGTCGTCGGTGATCTCCATGTACTTGCCGGTGCCGAACAGCACCATGAAGCCGCCGCTCGTGTGCGGGAACAGCGTCGGCGCCGAGGTGATCGGCTGGCGGTTGCCCGACGCGTCCTGCGCGATGAAGAGCGGCGCCCCCGCCGAAGCCACGCCCCAGCCTCCCGGCGACGAGCTGGTAACGTCGAACTTCCACAGGTTGCCGACCAGGTCTCCGGCGTAGATGTAGTCCACCATGCCGTCGCCGTTGAAGTCGACCGATACCGGCGTGGCGATTCCGTTCGGCGTTCCCGGCGTGAGGTTGGACGGCGTCGCAGTATCGGTGCCGGTATTGGTGTTTATCTTGATGTAGTCGACGCCCTGCGTCCATGTGCCGTCGGTGCCGCCGTCCAGGAACAGGATGTAGAGGTACGCATGGCCGCTCAGGCTTGTGCTGCAGCCCGGCTGGGCGTCGGCGCGCCCGTACGGGTTGCCTGCAGAGCCGTCGCCGATGTCGCAGGCGAGCTCGCCGCTCTCCGCGATCGAGTTGTTGTACCCGTTGCCGAACACCGCGGCCCACCGGCCGTTCGACATCTTTACGATCAGCGGTTTGCTGTACGAGAAGCCGAGATCGGGATCGTTGACGTCGGTGAATTCCCACAGCACGGAAGCAGCCGCTCCGGCCTCGGTCGACCAGGAATTCGGATCGGTGACGTTGATCGCGTAGTAGCCCTGTCCGCCGGAGTTGTAGCCCCCGACCGCGATGGTCTTCCAGTCGTTCATGGCGCCGCACGCGCCGAAGCAGGCGTCGGTGACTGAAGGCGTGCCGTCGACGAAGTAGCGGTGGGAATAAGGCTTGGTCGTCAGCCGGGTGAGGTTGGGATACATCTTGCCGGGCACGTAGGCGAACCTTTCGATGCCGCCACCGGCTCCGGTCGTCGCCTCGAAGGCATGGAACATGCCGCCGTTGCTGCCGACGTAGAGCATCGGCGTGCGGCCGGCATAGAAGCTGCGGAAGGCCAGGTAGTTTGGATCGGTAAAGGAGGCGCTGGGCGGCCCGACGAATCGCGGCGTGGAGTTGACGATATCGGCGAGCTTGGTGCTCGGCCGCACGCGCAGCGCCGTCGCCGTGGTGCCTTCGGCGACCGGATTGCCGCGCAGCCATTCCAGGCGCAGCGAGCCGCGGTCGGTGCAGCCCACCGGAACGTTGTCCGAGGTGCACGCGCCGCCGACGAGGCTGTCGACGATCTGCGAGCTGCCGTCCTTGCGCAGCGCGGTCTGCTGGGCCGCCTGGAGGCTGCCCCAGCGGAACGGGACCCCCGCAGGGATATTCGACACCCCCGGCGCCCCGGCTCTGGGGCTGTAGGTCGTGATGATGCGCGAGTTGGACGCCGGCAACAGCTGCCCGGCGTCGAAGTTCGGCGTCGGGTCGATGACGCCGGTCGGCAGGATGGTGAACGAGAGCAACTGGCCGCTCCATTCATTGCTGTTGAAGCGGGCCTGGTACACCCGGCTGCCGGTGGTGAGCGAGGTCGAGTTCGTCGCCACCGAGGAGGCCGACGACACCTGCAGGATGTAGATGAAAGCGCGATCGAGCGCCGCCTCCAGCGCGGCCGGGTTGGTCACCGGGAAGTAGTTGTCCGGAATGCCGTCGGTGCCGTCGCTGCCGTCGATCTTCTTGCTGTCCCACTCGATCGTCTGGTCCGGCAGGCTGTTCGCGTTGACGTCGTTGAAGCCGCCGTATTTGGCGGCGTAGTACAGCGGATCCTTCAGGATCTGCGCCGTCGAGTTCTGGACGTTGTACGTCTTGGAGGTCGGCGCATCCGCGGTCTGGCAGTTGGTGCACTCGACGATGCCGCCGGGGTTGTAGGTGTAGTTGAACGTGTTGTAGCCCGAGTGGAAGTGCGCGCCGTCCTGGTTGGTGCCGGCGATCACGTAGCCGAAGCCGAGGAAGCCGCTGGGGTTCGCCGAGATCACGTCGGTCGTGACCGTGATCGTGTTCGGCGTGACGCCGGTGTTGATCGTGTAGCTGATGACGCCCCACAGGTCGAGGTCGCGGTCCGCGCCCTGCTGCGACACCTCCCACTGCACGAAGAACTTGCCGCTGGTGGCGTCCTGCTGGATCACCTTGAAGTCGATCAGGCCGCCCGAGCCGGCGCCGACGATGATGTCCTGCACTCGTGCGATGGGCAGCAGGGTGACGGTGTTGGTTCCGACCGGGATCTGCACCGTGCCGCTGTTTGCGGCAAGCGTGATGCCGTAGGTGTTGACCTTGAGGGCGCGTGTGTTGGTCGGCGGCACCGCGAGCGCGGTCGGGTCGGGCGCGACGCGGATGCGGTTGGTGTGCGCGTGGTGCGCGATTCCCGAGATCAGGTAGCTGCCGCGGCCGCGCGGCGATTCCGGGCAGACGCCGTAGACGCTGCCGAAACTGATCGCGTTCTTCAGCGTGCAAAGCTCGTTGTTGTTTCCCGCGCCGTCGTTACCGACGAAGAAGTTGTTGCCATTGATCGTCTCGGCGGTGCCGACCGCGTTGGTGAGCGTGACCGCCGAGCTCGCGGTATTGAGCTGGGTCACGTTGCCGAGCTGGTCGTTGTCGAAGCTCGTCACGTTGGCGCTGAACACGAGCACGTTCAGCGGGCGGCAGTACTTGGTCGTGTCGGACATGGGGTCGACCCATGCCGGCTTGGGCAAGCCGGGCGCGCCGCCCACCTGGTCGTCCTTGGAGCCCGCGGCGTAGGTGAAGGTGGGGTCGACGGTCTTGCCCGCGAGGTAGCGCAGCGACTCGAGATACGTCTCGGCCACCGGGTTGCCCCAGCTCGTGCACAGGCCTTCCTGCGCGTCGCCGCGGTTCAGCGCGGCGGTGCCGCTGCCGGAGGTGACGACGCCGCAGCCATCCCGGTCGGGCGCCGCCCCGCCATAGCTGGTGGTGGCGTAGTCGTAGCCGTAGATGCGCAGCCGGTTCAGCGTGTCGACGATGCCGCCGCCCGCCGGCACCAGGAACGTCCCGTTCGCCG
Organism: Burkholderiales bacterium; assembly: GCA_036559525.1. Taxonomy (GTDB): domain Bacteria; phylum Pseudomonadota; class Gammaproteobacteria; order Burkholderiales; family SG8-39; genus SCGC-AG-212-J23. The sequence goes on along the minus strand of DATBSZ010000177.1, from coordinate 4,275 downwards.
GGTTCACTTCGTTGGTGAACGTGCCGGCATTCTTGCGCAGCACGCCGCCGGACTTGTTCTTCGCATAGCTCCCGGTCATGAGGCCGAAGTAGAGCAGGTCGGACTCGCCGTAGAACTGCAGCAGCCCGATCGGCTTGAAGCCGGCGCCGTAGGCCTTGCAGCGCTCGAAGCCCAGAACCCCCGCCTTGCAGGCTTCGATCCGCGCGACGAAGTTGAACACGCCGCCGACGGCGAGACCGTGCGTCGCCTGGATCGGCTCGTGCGCGCTCGACCAGTTCACGCTGCCGGCCGGAAAGAGCGTCGGAAGACCGCCGCTGAGCGAGCCTTCGTTGCCATTCGAGCCGGTGCCGCCGAAGGTGCGCGTGCCGTTCGCCGGGTTCCACTGGCATTGCGTGATGTCGTTGTTCGCCCACATCGCGAAGTTGCCCTTCGCGACCTTGATCAGCGGCGGGTTGGTCGTGGTATGCGAAAGGTTGGTGCTGCCGGCGTCGGTGACGTTGCAGATCGTGATGCCGGTCGAGCCGAGATTGGTCAGGGTGTAGGCACCGCCTGCATTGGACCCGGCCCCGGCGCCCGACACGCCTTGGGTCTTGACTACGATGGAGAAGCCGCTGGTGCCTCCGGTGGTGCTGCAGTCCCCGACGCCGTTCACAGCCGATACATAGCCAACCACATAGTTGACGGTAGTCGCGGCGCCAAGGTTGACCTTGACCTGGTCTCCCTTGCAAACGGCCACACCAATGTTTCGGAAATGTTTCGTGCCGGCGCTGATGGGCTGCGCAATGGCGCCGGTATACAGAGCGTCGGTGCCCGTCGCCGCCGAGGTCGTCGGCGTAGTGACGGTCGTGGTGAACGGCGTCAGCCGGTTGATGTCGGCGCCGTGGTAGTACTTGGCGAAAGCGTGGGTGTCGAAGGGGATATTCGCCCGCTCGAGCACCGTCAGCGCCGCGGTGTCGGTCGAGCGATGCCCGCCGTAGAGGATCTTGCGCACCGAGTCGGCGCGCGTCATGGTCGCCCAGTTGAGGAAGTTGCCGCTCCAGCGCCCGGCGGCCACGGTGTCGCAATACTTGTTGCTCGCGGGGCTGAGCGCGATCGGCACGAAGCGGCTGAGCGCCGTGTCGTAGTTGTAGCACTTGAAGCCGTCGAAGTAGCCGTAGTAGTTGATCGAGTGCTTGTACGTAATGTCGAGCAGGCCGTCGCCGTCCAGGTCGGTGTAGTCGTTGTACAGCTTCTGGAACAGCTGCTCGTCCTTCGACACCGAGAGCATCACGATCGGCGCGACGCTCGAGCCGAGGTAGAGCGGCGTGGTGCCGAGCGTGAGCCCGGCGCCGTGCGCGGTGGAGGCGGCGGCCGAAGCGGCCAGCGCCAGAGCGATGGTGCGGATCGAAGTCTTCATGATGTGCTCATATGGTCAGCTGGAACACGGTCTGCAGCATGACGATCGTGTTCGCGTTTCGGCCGAACCCTTTGGCCGTGATGCGGAAGTTGCGGATCTGCTGGCCCACCGGCGGCGCCGGAACCTGCGGCGGCATGGCGGTCAGCAGCTCGATGATGTAGCGCGGCTGCTGCGCCGTCCCTTGCAACGCCTGCGCTGGGTTCGCAAACTGCGTGAAGTACGCGCTCTTCGCGGCGTCGTCGATGTTGGTGAAAATCGCCACGCCTTCGGTGCACAGCCCTCCGGTACAGCCCGCGCTGAACATGGCCAGCGTCACCACCCGGCCGCTGCCCGCAACCGTGTTGGTGAGGTCGCGCTCGGCGTCGCGCAGCGCGGCCTCGGCCGCCTGCATCGCGATGTCGCGGTCGCGCGTGTTGCCCGCCATGCGTTCCTCGAGCGTGGTGGCGGTCATGGTGGTGACGCCGAGCATGCCGAGGATCACGAGGAACAGCATCGCGATGATCAGCGCGGTGCCGCGCTGGGTGCGGAGGGGTAGGCGTTTCATGGCGCGCGGTTGCGAAGCGTGATGGTCGAGGTGTACATGCGCCGCAGGCGGCGGTCGTCGACGGGGTCGAACACCGTGCCGAGCAGGTTGTAGGTGCTGGTGTTGACCGATGCGGCAACCTGGTTGGTCGAGCGCACGAGGATCGCGACGCGCACGCTCACGACTCTCTCGTAGTCGAGGGCGGGCACGGTGGTGCGCTCGACGTAGCGGTTGGCGGTGCCGTCTGCGTCGGTGTCTTCGCCGTAGAGGATCTGCATGTTCTCGACATCGGATGCGAGCTCGACCGCGGCCGGGACAATGCCCGGTCCCACCGTGCCGGCGTTGTCGCAGAAGAGCGCGCTCGCGCCGTTGGCGCCCGCGGCGAGGTAGAAGCGCGCCACGGCCATGTCGCCCGCGCGGATGGCATTGCCCTGGCAATCGAGGACCGTGCCGTCCGCGGTGCCCGCGCCGCTGCCTTCGTAGCGCACCGTGACCTGATCCGGGGCGCCGGCAAGGCCGTCGGCCCCCGTGAGCGCCGGCGCGGTTGCCGAGGGAAACATCACCCCGCGCGCGGCCACCGGGTTGTTGGTATCCGTGACAAACGCTGCCATGCGGATCACCCGGCTCATCTGGGCGGCGGAGAAGCGCGCGTTTTCCTGCAGCCGCGAAAGGTCCTCGGTCGTGCGGTAGGACTCCTTGCTGGTGACGAAGACCTGGCCGATGACGACGACCAGCAGCAGGCCGAGCGCCATTGCGACCATCATTTCGATCAGGGTAAAACCCGCTTGCCGCGCGCGCTGGTTCATGGCCGGATCGCCGTCGTGAACCGCTTGAGCGTACCGGTCGGGTTGGTCTCCGAGCGGTCTTCGAGCCACCAGATCTTGATGGCGTACTGGTTGCCCAGGCTGTCGCAGTTGGCCGTGACCAGGCTCACATTGCTGGTGCCGTCGTTCGGCGTCCCGTCCCGGCATACGATCCCGATGCCCGAAGGCAGCTGCGTCGCGATCGCCTGAGCCCACTCCCACATGTCGTGCTGCGCCATCTGCTGCGCGGTGCAGCCTGCGGCTTGCAGGCAGTTCACGTCCTGCGTCGCCGTATAACCGTGGTAGTTGCCCGCAATGACTCCCGTCATGTTGGCGCGCATGCGATCCGCGATGTCGTAGGCAAGCAGAGTCGCTGTGGTCCGCTGGTTCGCGGCGAGCGCTGCCCTCAGCCCTGCCATCTGAAGCCCGGCGCTGCCGAGCAGCCCGAAGGAAAGGATCAGGATCGCGACCAGGACCTCGATCAGCGTGACGCCGTCCGAGCGGGCCGGCGGCGTCCTTTGCAGGAAGGTGGGGAGCATGTTCATGGGCAGGTTGCCGGGGCGGAGCTGGCGCGGCCGCCAGCGGAGATGGTGATCAGGCGTCCGAAGTTGCCGGTGCGCTGGTCGCAGATCTTGAAGGTTCCCGTCGGCGTGACCAGTCCGACCGGGCGCACCACCAGGGTTTCCATGATTCCCGTCGGCGTGACCGTGTACCCGGCGGGCAGCGCCTGGCGCACGCGCAGAATGGTTTCCCCGCCGTCGAGCGTGGTGTCGGCGTCGGTGTCGATGTACAGCAGCCAGCCGTTGGCCCAGAGGCCGGTGCCGCAGCTGGAGTCGTTGCCGGCGTTCTTGCACAGGACGACGCGCTGGCCGCGCTTCAGCGCTTCGCTTCGCGCGATCGCCAGGTCGGACATCAGGTCGTTGCTGAGACCCGCCATGCGGTTGTTGAGGACCATGTCGGTCATCGCCGGCGCGGCCGCGACAAGCAGCACGGCGAGCACCGCGACGGTGACCATGATCTCGATCAGCGTGAATCCTCCGACCCTGCGCAAAGCAGACCCCCTTTTGGGTTCCGGCCATACTACGGACGGGCCCGCAGGTGGCGCAAAAGGGGACGACCGGCGGCGGAAACGGCGGAGCGAAAGGCGCCCGCGGGCGCGCGCAACGCTAACTAGTTCACGCGTCCTGCGCGCTGCCGCTATAATCCATGCCCTGCAGTCAGCTGCTGTAGCTCAGTTGGTAGAGCAGTCGCTTCGTAAGCGTCAGGTCGTCCGTTCGAGTCGGACCAGCAGCACCAAATCCAATTGAGGAACTGCGACACGCGGCCGCCGTGTGTGGGGCCGCTGTTGTTCGCGCTTCGTCTCGCACCAACACCTGCTGCTTCTCGTTGCCGTTCTTACTTTTTCACAATCGTTGGTCACTGACAGTTCTTGTCTGACAGTTTTCGTCGCATGACAAAGTTCGTCGCCGCGCGTGACGTCCTTCACCGCGGCGACGACGGCGTGCGACAAACGGCCTTTCCGGAGGCCGCTAGGTCAGCAAGCGTGCGCACTT
>DATBSZ010000176.1:0-8566 GCA_036559525.1 Burkholderiales bacterium | reverse complement strand
CCCGATTTTCATCCGGTCCTCCGCCAGTGGTGGGCCAGCCGGTTCGAAGAAGCAACTGAAGCACAGCTAGAGGGCTGGCGCGCCATTCGGCGCGGCGACGACACGCTGATCGCGGCGCCGACCGGCTCCGGCAAGACGCTGGCCGCCTTCCTCACCGCTTTGGACGAATTGTTCCGTGAAGGCGTCCAGCAAGGCGGTCTCCCGGATGAAGTCCGGGTCATCTATGTCTCGCCCCTGAAGGCGCTCTCGGCCGATATCCACAAGAACCTGGCCGTGCCGCGGCGGGAGATCCATGCGCTGTCGCCGGTGAAGATCACGGCGGCGGTTCGCAGCGGCGATACCCCGCAGCCCGAGCGCGCGGCGATGCTGCGCACGCCGCCGCACATCCTGGTGACGACGCCCGAGTCGCTCTACCTGCTGCTCACCGCGGAGCGCTCGCGCGCCATGCTGAAGACCGCGCGGGTGGTGATCGTCGACGAGATCCACGCCGTGCTGCAGTCGCGCCGCGGCGCGCACCTCGCGCTTTCGCTCGAGCGCCTCGACCATGTCTGCGGGCGAAAGCTGCAACGGATCGGGCTTTCGGCTACGCAGAAACCGATCGAGGAAGTCGCCAGGTTTTTGACTTCTTCCTCTTGTGTTGTCGTCAACAAGGGCCACAAGCGCCAGGTGGATCTCGCGGTCGAAGTGCCGCCGTCGCCGCTCGAAGCAGTGATGTCCCACGAGGTGTGGAAGGAGATCTACGCCCGGCTGGTCGGCCTGGTCGAAGCGCATCGCACCACCCTCATCACCGTCAACACGCGGCGGCTGGCCGAGCGCATGGCGCATCAGCTTTCCGAGCGCCTGGGCGCCGACAACGTCGCCGCGCACCACGGCAGCATGGCGAAAGACGCCCGCCTGGATGCGGAAGAAAAACTGAAGAATGGAAAATTGAAGGTGCTGGTCGCGACGGCTTCGCTCGAGCTCGGCATCGACATCGGCCACGTCGACCTCGTGTGCCAGATCTCTTCGCCGCACCGCATCGCCACCTTCCTGCAGCGCGTCGGCCGCTCCGGCCACACCATCAAGGGCGTGCCGAAAGGGCGCATCTTTCCGCTGACGCGCGACGATCTCATCGAGTGCGCGGCGATGGTGCGCGCGGTCCACGACGGCGAGCTCGACCGCGTGAGCGTGCCCGACAAGCCGCTCGACGTCCTCGCCCAGCAGATCGTGGCCGAGACCGCCGCGGAAGTGGAATGGGATGAGGACGCGCTTTTCAATCTCTTCAAGGGCGCCTATCCGTACAGGAATCTCGAAAAGCAGGACTTTGACGAGGTCGTGGAGATGCTCGCCCGCGGCTACGCCACGCGTCGCGGCCGGCGCGGCGCGCTGATTCACCACGACAGCCTGAACAAGAGACTGAGAAGCCGGAAAGGCTCGCGCCTGAACGCGATCGTGAACGGCGGCGCGATCCCGGAAGTGTTCGACTATCGCGTGCTGCTCGAGCCCGAAGGGCATTTCATCGGCACGCTGAACGAGGACTTCGCGATCGAATCTCTGCCGGGCGACGTGTTCCAGCTCGGCAACACCTCGTGGCGCATCCTGCGGATCGGCAACGGCACCGTGCGCGTGGCCGACGCCCAGGGCCAGCCGCCGTCGATGCCGTTCTGGCTGGGCGAGGCGCCGGCGCGCAGCGACGAGATGAGCGCCGCGGCGTCGCAGCTCCGCGCCGCGGTGGGCTTCGAGCTGCCCGGACCGGACGAGCCGCGCAAGCAGGGCGAACTTGCCTCTGCCGTTGAGCTTCTGAAAACAGAGTACTTGCTGAGCGAGAGTGCGGCCGAGCAGATTGCCACGTACTTGGCCGAAGCCAAGCGCAGCCTCGGCACCGTGCCGACCATGGACACGGTGGCGCTGGAGCGCTTCTTCGACGAGTCGGGCGGCATGCAGCTCGTGTTGCACGCGCCCTTCGGCAGCCGCATCAACCGCGCTTGGGGCCTCGCGTTGCGCAAGAAGTTCTGCCAGGGCTTCAACTTCGAGCTGCAGGCGGCGGCGACGGAGGAGGGAATCATCCTGTCGCTCGGCGGGGCGCACTCGTTCCCGCTGGAAGAGGTGCTGCGCTACCTGCACCCGGGCACGGTGCGCGAGACGCTGATGCAGGCGCTCCTGCAATCGCCGATCTTCGAGACGCGCTGGCGCTGGAGCGCCACGCTCGCGCTCGCAGTCCCGCGCAACCGCGGCGGCGCGCGCATCCCGAACCAGCTCCAGCGCATGTACGCCGAGGATCTGCTGCAGGCCGTGTTCCCCGACGCGGTGGCCTGCCAGGACAACCTCCCGGGCGCGCGCGAGATCCCGGACCATCCGCTCGTCAACCAGGCCATGCGTGATGCGCTCGAGGAGGCGGTAGATGCAACAGGTTTGGAAAAAACCTTAGCTCGCTTGGTGAACGGCGAAATCGGCTTTGTCGCGCGCGACACGCCCGAGCCCTCGGTGCTCAGCCACGAGCTGCTGAATTCCGCGGTGTACACCTTCCTCGACGATGCGCCGCTGGAAGAGCGCCGTACGCGCGCGGTCTACACGCGGCGCGCGACGGAAGCGCGCAGCGCGGACGACCTCGGCGCGCTGGACCCCGCGGCGATCGAGCGCGTGCGCCGGGAAGCATGGCCGGTCGCGAACACCGCGGACGAGATGTACGACGCGCTGATGGTGGCGGGCTACATCAAAGAGAACGAGCTCGCCCCCCACTGGACAGACCTGCTGGAGCAGCTCGGCGAAAGGGCGGTGAATCGTGAAAACGCCTGGTTCGCCCACGAGCGGCTGAAGGACGACGAGCTGGAGATCACGGCGAGCCGGCTCGAAGTGCTCGGACCGGTTACCTCGCCCGAAACCGCGGCGCTGCTCGCGCTCGAAGGGCAGGGAAGAATCCTGCGCGGCAAGTTCTCGTCCACCGAGCTGCAGTGGTGCGACCGCCGGCTGCTGGCGCGGATCCACCGCTACACCCTCAACAAGCTCAGGTCGGAAATCGAGCCTGTCAGCGCCGCCGACTTCATGCGCTTCCTGCTGCACTGGCAGCACGTGGCGGGCGAAGACCAGGTGAAGGGCGCCGACGGCTTGATGGCGGTGGTCGAGCAGATCGAAGGCTTCGAACTCGCCGCCGCGGCCTGGGAGAACGACGTTCTACCGGCGCGCGTCGCCGACTACGAGCCGGAGCAGATCGACCGCCTGTGCCTGAGCGGCCGCGTGGCCTGGGGCCGGCTCACGCCCGGCTCGAAGGCGCCGCTGCGCAGCTCGCCAATCGCCATCATGCCGCGCGCGCACCTCGGCCACTGGGGCGTCGAGAAGCACGATGCCATCGAATTGTCTTCGGAGGCGAGGGCAGTGGCCGAGGCGCTGGAAACGCGCGGCGCCTCGTTTTTCCACGAGCTGGCAAGTCATGCAAGGCTGTTGCCGAGCTACGTGGAGCGCGGTCTGGCCGAGCTAGCCGGCGCCGGCATCGCGACTGCCGACAGTTTCGCCGGATTACGGGCGCTGCTCGCGCCGCAGGAGAAGCGCAAGGGCATGATCGAAACGGCCGGACGTTGGGTGTTGCTCTCTTCAACTTCCCAAGATGAGGTGGAAGCCATCGCGCGCGCATTGCTCAAGCGCTACGGCGTGGTTTTTCGTTCTTTATTGCAACGGGAGTCCCATCTCCCGCCGTGGCGCGAGCTCGTTCGCGTCTACCGGCGCCTGGAAGCGCGCGGCGAAATCCGCGGCGGGCGCTTCGTCGCCGGTTTTGGCGGCGAGCAGTTCGCGGCGCCGGACGCCGTCGGACGGCTGCGCGCGGTGCGCAAGAGCGAGAAGACGGGCGAGCTCGTCGTGCTGAGCGCGGCCGATCCGCTGAACCTGGTCGGCATCCTCACGCCCGAGGCGCGCGTGGCGGCGATCTACCGCAGCCGCGTGCTGTTCCAGGACGGCCTGCCGATTGCGGCGGTGGAGGGCGGGGAGGTGCGCCGGCTTGCGCAATCCGATATCGACGATGCAAGACTGAGAACCCTGTTGGCGCGCCGCTCGCTGCGCCATCCGCTGCGCTCGCACCTGCGCGCGCCGACGCCGCTCGAGTCGCGGCGGGTGGTCAGCGCGCGCGAGCGCCTGAAGGTGTTTCGGGTGTAGGTCGGTCTGCTATGGCTTTTTCAGCGCTACCGCGCTCCTGACACTGCAGTTCGCAAGATCGACTTGCTCGCCGCTCGCGATGCCGCGGTAGAGCGTCAATAGCTTCTCGTCCACGCGCGCTTCGCGCGGGTGCGGCGGCGACTTGGCGAAGCGCGCGACCGCGCGCGGGCCGGCGTTGTAGACCGCGTACGCGGCGCGGGCGGCGTCCTCGGGCTTGCCGGTTTTTTCCGCGTAGGGAATGGCGTAGTCCGTCAGGTAGCGCAGCAGGATCTGCGCGCCGGCGCGCATGTTGTAGGCGGTGTCCCAGCGCACGCGCTCGATGTCGTAGAAGCCGCGCCAGACGCGCTGGTTGATCTGCATGATGCCGACGCTTCCCGAATGCGAGCGCAGATAGCTCACCTTGCCGCCGCGCATCGCGTACTGGCGCCAGCAGCTCTCGATCAGCGCCGTCGTCGGGACCAGGTCGCGGTACATCCGCCCGTACGGCTGGGGCAGCGCGGTGCGCTCGAGCTCGCCTGCCGAGGTCTTGCGCAGCAGGCCGCCGACCCGGGTCTCGTAGGCCGCGAGCTGCTCGCGCGTCGGTATCCAGCGCTCGGGTGCGCCATCGGCTCGGGCCGGGCGCACCAGGAAATCGAGCCAGCTCGTCGCCGGCGGCGGCGCGGGCTCGGCATCGACTTCGCCGATCTCTTCCACCTGGAAGACGCGGCCGAGCTCGGGGTCCACGTTCCAGTCGTACGCGAGCGGGTCGCCGCTCGCGCCGGGCGCCAGGCCGCGCGCGAGCTGGCGCAACGCGCCGGTGGACAGCGGCGCACCCGGGGCCGCGGCTTCGAAGGCCGCGAGGGCATCCGCGGCATCGGCGAACAGGGCATAGCGTCCCGCCAGGATCTCGCGCAGCTCGCTCCACGTATCGAGGAACAGCGCGCGCGCGGGATCGCCCTGCGCGCGCGCGTCGCCCGAAAGCAGCTCGACCAGCCGGTGGCGGCTGTCGATCAGCAAGTCAAACAGCCGCTTGCGCAGCTCCTCATCGCCGCCCGCGAGCGCCACGTGCCGGACGACGTACACGAGGAACGCGTCCCAGGGCTCGAGCGCCTTTTCCAGGGCATCCATCTCGGCTTCGGTCAGCGGCGCGCTGGACGCGGGCGGCGCGGTAAGCCAGGCGTCGGGGACGTCGAACGCGACGGGGAGATCGATGTGGCCGGACGCAACGCGCGGCGGGAGGAACTGGATTTGCCGCAGCAGCGGATCCATCGCCGGCGCGAAGCTGCGCAGCAGCGAGGTGTCGACTCCGTAGCTGAAGCGCTCCAGGCGTGGATGGATGTGCCGCTTGCCGAGTTCCCATAGAAGCGGCGCCGCGCCGCCGCGCGCGTCGACCATCCGGGAGTCGACGATCCGCAGGCGCAGCTGGCCCGCGCCGTCGAGCTGCGGCACAAGCGTGACGTGCAGGGTTCCGCGCCACACGGCCGCCTGGCACTGGCCGGCGCTCGGCACCCCGAGCACGCCCCGGCCCGGAGCGCTGAGTCGCAGGCGACCGTCGATGGACTCGAGCTTCGGTTCGCCGAGCTTGAGGTAGCGGCACGGTCCGTCGCGGTACGGCGTCGCCGCGAGCTGGGCGCCGAGCGCCGCGCGCAGCGTGTCCAGGGACAAGCGCAAGGGGATTTCCACGCGCGCGGCGAGCGCGTGCAAGGGGAGGAGGAGCGCAAGGAGCCCGAGGAGGCGCATGCCGCAGCCAAGCTACTCCCCGCGTCATGAACCTGCGTCCGCTGGGGGATGCTCGGATGTGACCACGGTAAGCTTTGCCGTGTGACGAAATCGAGCAAGGAGTGGCTGCGGCGCCACGTCACCGACCCCTACGTAAAGCAGGCGAAGAAGCAGGGCTATCGCTCGCGCGCGGCCTTCAAGCTGCTCGAGATCGACGCGAAGGAGAAACTGTTCCGTCCCGGCCAGACCGTGCTCGATCTTGGTGCGGCGCCCGGCGGCTGGTCGCAGGTCGCGGCCGCGAAAGTGAAGCCCGGCGGCCGGGTGATCGCCATTGACCTTCTCGAGATCGCCCCCATCTCGGGGGTGGCGGCCTTGAAGGGCGATTTCCGACAGGTTTCGATCGATGCGCGAGCGGACGTCGTGCTCTCCGACGTGTCGCCGAATCTGTCGGGAATTGCCAACGTCGACCAGGCGCGCTTGCTGGAGCTGGCCGAGGCGGCCGTCGAGCTCTGCCGCAAGGTGTTGAAGCCGGACGGTGTTTTCGTTGTCAAAGCGTTTCATGGCGAAGCCTTCGATGCGCTGATCGAGCGCCTGAAGGCGGTTTTCACGAAAGTGAAAGTGGTAAAGCCCGCGGCGTCGCGGGGTGAATCGGCAGAGACTTATGTGGTGGCACGCGGCTTGCCCCCCCTGTAAGATGGTTTTTTGAAGGACCTAGGAAGGAGATTCGGCGTTTGAACAACATGCTCAAGAACCTGGTCATCTGGCTCGTTATCGGGCTGGTGCTGATGACCGTGTTCAACCAGTTCAACACCCGCCAGTCGGCGCAGGCGCCGATGGAGTATTCGCAGTTCCTCGAGGAGGTGAAGGCGGGCCGCATCGCCAAGGTCACGATCGAGGGCCGCCAGCTCAAGGCGACCACCAGCGAAGGCAAGCGCGTCATGAGCTACTCGCCGGGCGACCTCTGGCTCGTCAGCGACCTGCTCAAGTACGGCGTCAAGATCGACGCCAAGCCGGAAGAGGAGCCTTCGCTCCTCATGAACATTTTCGTGTCCTGGTTCCCGATGCTGCTGCTAATCGGCGTGTGGATCTTTTTCATGCGCCAGATGCAGGGCGGCGGCCGCGGCGGCGCGTTCTCGTTCGGCAAGTCGCGCGCGCGCATGCTCGACGAATCCACCAACACGGTCACCTTCGGCGACGTCGCCGGCTGCGAGGAGGCGAAGGAAGAAGTGGCCGAGCTGGTCGACTTCCTGCGCGATCCTTCCAAGTTCCAGAAGCTCGGCGGGCGCATTCCGCGCGGCGTGCTGATGGTCGGCGCGCCGGGCACCGGCAAGACGCTGCTCGCGCGCGCCATCGCGGGCGAGGCGAAGGTGCCGTTCTTCTCGATCTCGGGCTCCGACTTCGTCGAGATGTTCGTCGGCGTCGGCGCGGCGCGCGTGCGCGACATGTTCGAGCAGGCGAAGAAGCACGCGCCGTGCATCGTGTTCATCGACGAGATCGACGCGGTCGGCCGCCAGCGCGGCGCCGGCCTGGGCGGCGGCAACGACGAGCGCGAGCAGACGCTGAACCAGCTGCTGGTGGAAATGGACGGCTTCGAGGCGACGATGGGCGTGATCGTGATCGCCGCCACCAACCGGCCCGACGTGCTCGACCCGGCGCTGCTGCGCCCGGGCCGCTTCGACCGCCAAGTCGTCGTGCCGCTGCCCGATATCCGCGGGCGCGAAGAGATCCTGAAGGTGCACATGCGTAAGGTCCCGCTGGCGCCGGACGTGAGGCCCGACATCATTGCGCGCGGCTGCCCGGGCTTTTCGGGCGCGGACCTCGCCAACCTGGTGAACGAGGCGGCGCTGTTCGCCGCGCGCGGCAACAAGCGCCTGGTCGACATGGACGACTTCGAGCGCGCCAAGGACAAGATCATCATGGGCGCCGAGCGCCGCTCGATGGTCATGCCCGAGGAGGAGCGCCGCAACACAGCCTACCACGAGTCCGGCCACGCGATCGTCGCGCGCCTGCTGCCGAAGACCGATCCGGTGCACAAGGTGACGATCATTCCGCGCGGCCGCGCGCTCGGCGTGACGATGCAGCTGCCGACCGAGGACCGCTACAGCCAGGACCGCGACCGGCTGCTGAGCATGATCGCGGTGCTGTTCGGCGGGCGTATCGCCGAAGAGCTGTTCATGCACCAGATGACCACCGGCGCCTCGAACGACTTCGAGCGGGCCACCGAGCTCGCGCGCCGCATGGTGACGCAGTGGGGCATGTCCGACGAGCTCGGCACCATGGTCTACGGCGAGAACGAGGGCGAGATCTTCCTCGGCCGCTCGATCCAGACGCACAAGAACGTGTCGGAAGCGACCATGCAGAAGGTCGACGCCGAGATCCGCCGCATCATCGACCAGCAGTACCAGGTCGCGCGCAAGCTCCTGGAGGACAACCGCGACAAGGCGGAGGCGATGACCAAGGCGCTGCTCGAGTGGGAGACGATCGACTCCGACCAGATCTCCGACATCATGGAAGGCAAGCCGCCGCGTCCGCCCAAGCCCTCCGGCGGCTCGCAGAAACCCTCCAAGCCCGCCAGTGACGGTGGCGCGCAAGGCGAGACCGCTCCGGCCCCGACCGCATAGAGAAGAGCGAACAAGGTAACCTGAGCAGCAGTCCGAGCGGCGTCCTGCGGTGCGGACGCTTCCGGCTCGCGCTCGACAAGCCCCTCATCATGGGCGTGGTCAACGTCACGCCCGATTCCTTTTCC
>DATBSZ010000175.1:0-4104 GCA_036559525.1 Burkholderiales bacterium | reverse complement strand
TCCCTAGCCCGCGCGCACCGCGACGCGCATGCGGCCGATGCGCTCGATTTCCGCCTCGATCACGTCGCCGGGCTTCACCGGGGCGACGCCGGCCGGCGTGCCGGTCATCAGCACGTCGCCGGGATGCAGCGTGTAGAACAGGCTCGCGTACTCGATCAGGCGCGCCACGCCGGAGATCATGTAGCGCGTGCTTGAGCCCTGGCGCTGCTCGCCGTTCACCCAGCACTTTAGCTCGAGGTCCTGCGGATCGCCCACGTCATCGGCGGTGGCGAGGCAGGGACCGAACACGGTATAGCTGTCGATCGACTTGCGCAGCGACGGGTGCTCGGTGCCGCGCACCGTCATGTCGAGGCCGACCATGTAGCCGGCGACGTGCTCGAGCGCGCGGGCGCCCGGGATGCGGGTGCCGGCTTTTCCGATCACGGCGCAAAGCTCGACTTCCTGGTCGTTGCGTCGGTCGACGAACCGCTGCGCCACGCCCTGCGAGGGCCCGACGATCGACGAGGTCGCCTTCAGGAACACGCCCTTCTCCTCGAGCGTCCGGTTTACCTGGCGGCCGTGGGCGATGGTCTGGTCGCGCGCCGCCTCCTCGATGTGGTCGGCGTAGTTCGTCCCCGCCACCACCACCTTGCCGGGGTTGGCGACCGGGGCAAGCAGCTCGACCTCGCTCAGCGGCCGCGGCTTGGCGCGGTCGGCGAGCTTCTCGATCTCCGCGCGCAAGGTTCCGAGGTTGGCGATGAGCTGGTCGCCGCTTGGATACGGCCAGCCATGGCGCGGCAGCTTGTCTGCGATGGCGGAAACGTCGTGCACGGAGGCATCGCGGATCACCCCGACTCGGTCGGGCGCATACCGGCAAAGCTTCATGCGCGCTCTAGCGCGAGCGCGCCGCGATCATCTCGTCGATCCACGCCGGATCGTCGCTGACCTTCGCCAGCTCCGCGCGGATCGTCGCCTCGCTCTGATCGACGCTCCGCACCACGCGCAGGCCGTGCTCGTCGCCGTCGAAGTCGGAAACGATCTCGAGCCGCGTGCCGTTGACCGGGTCGAAGAAGTAGAACGAGTGGATCGCCGGGTCGATGACCTTCACCGGGCCGCCGACGATCTGCACGCCCGCCGCCTTGACCCGCTCCACCATCTCGTGGAAGCGCTTCGGCCCGCAGGCGAACGACACGTGCTGCATTGCCCCGATCCGGTCGCGCTCGGACGGGCCGACCCCGCCCTTCGGGTATTCGAAGAACGCCAGCAGGCTGTCGCCGCCCATGTCGAGGAAGAGGTGCGGGATGCCGCGGAACGGCGGCGCGCCCCTGCCGTGGGTGCTGGTCGCGTTCGACGAGGTGGTCAGGGCGTGCACCAGCGGCATGCCCAGAACGCGCACGTAGAAATCCAGGGTGCCGCGCATGTCCTCGGTGACGATCGCGAGGTGGTGGATGCCCCGCAGGGAGGGCTTGCCGTCGCCCGCGTCCATCGCGGCATACGCGGGCTTGGTGTCGACTGCGCTGTTCATGGGTTCCTCCTCCTGCCTGATTCTAATCGTCGATCTTGGCGCCGGAAGCCTTGACCGCGCGCCCCCAGCGCTCGGAATCGCGGGCGACGAACTCGCGCGTCTGGGCGAGGCTGAAGGATTGCGGGATCAGCCCGCGCTTCTCGATCTGCGACGCGAACTCCGAAGTGGTGACCTTGACCACCTCGGCGTTGAGCCGCTCGACGATCGCCGCCGGCGTGCCGGCGGGCGCGGCGAAGCCGTACCAGCCGAGCACCTCGTAGCCGGGCACCGTCTCGGAGACGGTGGGAACGTCCGGATACTCCTTCATGCGCGCAGCCGAGGTGAAGCCGAGCATCTTGACGCGCCCGTCCTTGAGGAAGGCGTCGGCCACGCCGATGCCGTTCAGGGAGAAGTGCACCTGGCCTGAAGCGAGGTCCGGCAGCGCCTGACCGAAGCCTTTGTAGGGCACATGGGTGAACTCCGCGCCGCCCATCAGGCCGAGGAGCGCGGCGCCGAGGTGCGGGCCGGTGCCGATGCCGAGCGAGGCGTAGTTGATCGAGCCGGGCTTCTGCTTCGCCAGCGCGACGAGCTCGCCGGCGTTCTTCACCGGCAGGCTGCCGGTCGCGTACAGCACGTACGGCCCGGTCGCGATGACGCCGACGGGGACCAGGTCCCGGGTCGCATCGAACGAGAGCTTGCGATAGAGCGTGGCGTTGATCGCGAGCAGCGGCGTAGCAAAGAGCAGCGTGTAGCCGTCGGCGCTCGAACGCACCACGCTTTCGGCGGCGATGTTGCCGCCCGCGCCGGGACGCGGCTCGATCACGAACTGCTGGCCGAGCGCCTGGGCCATGCGGTCGGTCGTCGTGCGCGCCACCCAGTCGCCGGCGCCGCCGGGAGAGTAGGGCGTGACCAGCCGGATGGGCTTGGCCGGATAGGTCTGTGCGAGCGCAGCGCTCGAGGCCAGGAGCGCTGCGCCGAGCCACGCGAGCTTATTCATCGCTATTGCTTCTTTGCGCTTTTCGCCGCGGGCTTTTCTTCCGGCCAGTAGTAGTTGGCGGCGAAAGAGTAGGGCGGGAAAAGAAACCGTTTCGCCGGCACCACGAGCGAGGCGTAGGCCTTCTGCGACTCGAGCGTCTTCTTGAAGAACGGGTTCTTCGCCGACTCCTCGGCCGCCACCTGGTCCCAGGCTTTCAGGAACGCGTAGAGGATGTCGGGCGGGGTGCGCAGGATCTGCACGCCGTGCTTCTCGCGCATCTCCTTCATCGCCTCGGCCTGGCCTTTCTGCCATTTGGCCCACCAGCGGGAGAACGATTCGTTCGCCGCGGAGCGGACCGCTTCCTGCTGCTGCGGCGTGAGCGACTTCCACACGTCGAGGTTGAAGATGATCTCGCCGGTGGAGGTCGACTCGTGCATGCCGGGCGTGTAGTGGTATTTCCAGACGCCGGGGAAGCCGAGCTTGAGGTCGTCCATGCCGCCCACGTACTCGGCGCAGTCGATGACGCCGCGCTGCGCGGCGGGGATGATCTCGCCCGGCGGCAGGTTCACCGTGGACATGCCCATCTTCTGGAACACCTCGGCGGTGATTCCGGTCTGGCGGCACTTCATGCCCTTCATGTCGGCGAGGTTCTTGATCGGCCGCTTGAACCAGCCGAACGCCTGCGGCGTGGTCGGCAGCGTCGGGAACCCGATGATGTTCATCTTCAGCACGCCGGTGTAGAACTCCTGGTAGAGCTCCCAGCCGCCGCCCTCGTACATCCAGCCGATGAAATCGATCATGTCCATGCCGTAGGTGCCGCCCGGGCCGCCGGTGAACAGCACCGCGGTCTTGTTCTTGCCGCTCCAGAAGTAGGCGATGGAATGGCCGCCGTCGAGCACCTTGCGGTTCACTGCGTCGAGCGTCTCGAACGCCGGCACGACCTGGCCGGCGGGCAGGGTCTGGATCTTGAGCGAGCCGGCGGTGAGCTTGTCGATGCGCTCGGCGAGGAACTGGAAGTTGTCCCACGCGGTGACCACCGTCGGCCACGTGGCCTGCATCTTGAGCGTCTTGGTGGCGGGTTGCTGCGCGGATGCGGCGCCGGCGGCGAGCATGACCACGACGGCGGTTGCGGCGAATCGGCGGATCATTTCGGGCCTCCTCCCGTTGAGACGCGATACACGCGCCGATTCTGCCACACGGCGGTGTCGCGCCGTTGATTTGAAACGAATCCCTCGGTCGAGCGGCCCTTAGTCGCGCGCCAAGGCCTTTTTTTTGGCCTCGTCATCGAACGCGCGCCTCGTGCGTTCAATCAGTGATTCGCGTCAAGGGCTGGGGAACGGTACGGAGCCTCTAGCGTACCTGTTAACTATAAGTTACAATTACCGTGGAGCTTCAGTTCTATCAGACCGCCGAGCGCTGAAGGCCATTCCAGGAGTGGCTGCGCGGCGTAAGAGACATGCAAGCCGTCATACGCATCGAAGCTCGGCTTGCGCGCCTACGC
Organism: Burkholderiales bacterium; assembly: GCA_036559525.1. Taxonomy (GTDB): domain Bacteria; phylum Pseudomonadota; class Gammaproteobacteria; order Burkholderiales; family SG8-39; genus SCGC-AG-212-J23. Next base: position 144 of record DATBSZ010000175.1, on the reverse strand, counting down.
GCAGGGAACTTCGGTGACTCCGAGACCGTCGGCGAGGGTGTGATGGAGCTCAGGATCGATTGGGGGCCGGGATATCGTATGTACTTCGCCCGGCTTGGGCAGGTGGTGATCCTCCTCCTTTGCGGAGGAGACAAGCGGACGCAG
>DATBSZ010000174.1:0-7585 GCA_036559525.1 Burkholderiales bacterium | reverse complement strand
TCGCGATCCTCGCCGCCGAGAGCCGCCGCGCGCGCTGCCTGGTGATCGGCGAGGACCTGGGCACCGTGACGGCTGAGATGCGCGCCGCGCTCAACGCGGCGGGTGTCCTTTCCTACCGGCCGCTTCTCTTCGAGAACAAGCGATCGAAGGACTATCCCCGCGAGGCGCTGGTCTGCGTCACCACGCACGACCTGCCGACCTGGCGCGGCTACTGGGACGCGCACGATCTGCAGCTTCGGGAGCGGCTCGGTCTTACCGTCGACGCGAGGAAAGAGCTCGCGCTGCGCGAAACGGAAAAGAGGAAGCTCAAGGCGACGCTCGAGCGCGAAGGGCTAGATCTCTCGGCGCGCTCGGCGCACGCGTTCATCGCCCGCACCCCGGCGAAGCTCGCCATGCTGCAGCCCGAGGACGTACTCGAGATGGTCGACCAGGCGAACCTTCCAGGGACGGTCGACGAGCACCCGAACTGGCGGCGCAAGCTGCCGCTCGCGCTCGAGCGCTGGAGCGCCGAGCCGCGCGTGGCGGCGCTTGCCGGAATCATGGCCGAAAGGAGCGTCGCCACGCGCGCGCCGCTCGTGGTGCCGGCGGCCACTTATCGCCTGCAGTTCCACAAGGGATTCAAATTCCGGGATGCCACCGCCCTGGTGCCGTACCTGGCGGCGCTCGGCGTCAGCCACCTGTATGCGTCGCCCTTTCTCAAGGCGCGCCCGGGAAGCATGCACGGCTACGACGTCATCGACCATGGCCAGGTCAATCCGGAGATCGGCACCGAAGCCGAGCTGCATGAACTAATACAAAGACTAAGAAAGCACGGCATGGGAATGGTGCTGGACCTCGTGCCGAACCACATGGGCGTGCTCCATGCGGACAACGCGTGGTGGCTCGACGTGCTGGAGAAGGGCAGGGCATCGCCCTACGCCCGGTTCTTCGATATCGACTGGGCGCGCGGCAAGCTGCTGCTGCCGGTGCTCGGCAAGCACTACGGCGAAGCGCTCGCAGAGCTGACGGTCGAGAAGAAGAACGGCAAGTGGAGCGTGCGCTATTTCGACCATCGCTTCCCGCTGAACGCGAAGAGCCAGCGCGGGCTGAAGGCGCCGCCACGGGACACGCTCGCGCTCCATCGCCTGCTCGAGAAGCAGTACTACCGGCTCGCGTACTGGCGCGTCGCCTCCGACGAAATCAATTACCGGCGCTTCTTCGAGATCACCGACCTCGCCGGCGTGAAGGTCGAGGACCGCACGGTGTTCGAGGCGACGCATGGCCTGGTCGCCCGGCTCGTCAAGGCCGGCGGCATCGACGGCGTGCGCATCGACCATCCCGACGGCCTCGCCGACCCGAAGCAGTACTTCGACCGGCTGGCGGAGCTGTTCCCGCGGCGCTGGGTCCTGATCGAGAAGATCCTCGCCGACCACGAGAAGCTGCCCGAGAACTGGCCGGTGCACGGCGAGACCGGCTACCGGTTCGCGAACCTCCTGACCGGCGTGTTCATCGATGGCGCGGCCGAATCTCGCGTCGACCGCGTCTACCGCAGCTTTACCGGCCAGCGGCGCAGCTTCGAGGAGATCGCGCGCGAGAGCCGCTGGCTCATCATGGCGACCACGCTCGCGGCCGAGCTGCACATGCTGTCGAACTGGTTGGCGCGCATCGCCGCCGGCAACCGCTCGACGCGCGACTACACCGCGAGCGGCCTGCGCAAAGCGCTCGCCGAGATCGCGGCGCAGTTCCCGGTCTACCGCACCTATGTTTCCGCGCGCGGCGTGTCCGACGGCGACCGGCGCGTGATCGGCGGCGCGGTGAGGGCGGCGAAGCGCGCGAGCCGCATCGCCGACCCGAGCGTGTTCGACTTCGTGCACGGCGTCCTCACCCTGGACGCCGCTCCGCCTTCGGGCCGGCGACGCAGCGAAATGCTCAGGTTCTCGATGCGCTTCCAGCAGTTCAGCGCGCCGGTGGTGGCCAAGGGCGTCGAGGACACGGCGTTCTACCGCTACAACCGCCTGATCGCGCTGAACGAGGTCGGCGGCCATCCCTCGCGCTTCGGCATCCCGTTGAAGGAATTCCACGCAGCAGCCGAAGAGCGCGCGCGGCGCTGGCCCTACACGATGCTCGGCAGCTCGACGCACGACACCAAGCGCTCGGAAGACGTGCGAGCGCGCCTCGCCGTGCTTTCGGAGCTCGCGTCGGGATGGCGGATCACGCTTCGCCGCTGGAGCGGGATGAATGAAAGCAACATATCGCGAAGCGACGAATACCATTTCTACCAGGCGCTGATCGGCATCTGGCCAGGCAAGGTTTCCGGCGACCTCGCCGAGCGCCTGAAGGCGTACATGCTGAAGGCGGCGCGCGAGGCAAAGGAACATACGAGCTGGATCAATCCGGATGCCGAATACGAAGCCGCGCTCGAGCGCCTCGTCATTCGCTCGCTGGAAAACAAAGCCTTCGTGGAAGATTTCGGCAATACCGTGAAGCGCGTCGTGCACCTCGGCCTGCTCGTCGGGCTGTCGCAGGCCCTGGTGAAGGTCGCGTCCCCGGGCGTGCCGGACTACTATCAGGGCACCGAGCTGTGGGACTTCAGCCTGGTCGATCCCGACAACCGGCGCCCGGTGGACTACGAGTTGCGAAAGAAGCTGCTGAAGAATTCAGAAGACCTCCTGAAAAATCTTGCGGACGGCCGCGCCAAGATGCAGGTCATCCGGAAAGGCCTGGAGGTCCGCAAGGCGTTGCCGACGCTGTTCCACGGTGCGGCGTACACGCCCCTCTACGCCGACGCCGGCCGAGAGGAGAACGTCATCGCGTTCGCGCTTTGCGAGGGCGCGCGCTCGGTGATCGCCGTGGCGCCGCGGCTCGTTTCCAGGCTGGTGGAGGGCGGCGACGTCGCGCCGCTCGGGGCCAAGGCCTGGGGGGAGTCGCGCCTGCCGATGGCGGGCGAATACCTCAACGTGCTGACCGGCGAGCGACACGAGGCGCGCGGCGGGCACGTCGGTCTCGCGCAGATCCTCGCGACGTTCCCGGTGGCATTGCTCGTGCGGCCGTGAGCGCGCCCCCGTTCCGCGCCGAGCATATCGGCAGCCTGCTGCGGCCGAAGCGGCTTCTCGAAGATCGGTCGCAAGAAGACGAATGCATCGTCGAGGCGATTCGCTGGCAGGAGAGCCTCGGCCTCAAGGTGGTGACCGACGGCGAGTTCCGGCGCGAATCGTGGCGCCTGGGCTTCGTCTCCAAGGTCGCCGGGTTCGCGCGCGCCGACGCGGTGGGCAACGTCGACCTGCAGCGCGACGACGTCGGCAACGTGATGCGCATCGGCTCGGCGCCGGTTGCCGTGACCCGCATCCGGCGCACCGGGCCGATCGTCGCCGACGAGGTCGCTTTTTCACTTCAAAATACGAAACGCACGGTGAAGGCGACGATCCCGGCCCCTTCCTATCTCCACTATCCGCGTGGCCGCAACTGCGTCGACCGCGACGTCTATCCGGAGCTGGAGCAGTTCTTCAACGACGTGGTCGACGTGTACGTCCAGGAGCTTCATGCGCTGCACGCCGCCGGCGGGCGCTACCTGCAGATCGACGAGGTGGCGCAGACCCTTCTCTGCGACCAGAAGCTGCGCGACGCGGTGCGCGCCCGCGGCGACGATGCCGAGAAGCTGATCGATCTCTACATCGATCTCATCAACCGCGTGGCGCGCGAGCGGCCGGCCGGAATGACGGTGGGCGTGCACATGTGCCGGGGCAACGCGATGGGCAAGTGGGTCGCCGAGGGCGGCTATGAGCGCATCGCGGAAAAATCGTTCTCCCGGCTGGAGGTCGACGCGTTCTTTCTCGAGTTCGACACCGAGCGCGCCGGGGGCTTCGAGCCCCTGCGCTTCGTGCCGAAGGGCAAGCGCGTGGTGCTGGGGCTGGTCTCCACCAAGACGCCGGCGCTGGAAGACAAGAACGTCCTGAAGAGGAGGATCGACGCGGCGGCGCGCTTCGTCCCGCCCGAGAACCTGTCGATCAGCCCGCAGTGCGGCTTCGCCAGCCACGAGAAGGGCACCGCGCTCGGCTTCGCCGAGCAGGAGGCGAAGATGCGGCTCGTCGTCGACCTTGCCACCGAGGTGTGGGGCGAAGCATGAACAGGCTTTTGATCTTGTTGCTCGTGCTGGGGTTCGCGGCCCATGCGCAAGAGCCGAAGCAGTTCATTTTCGCGTGGCCACTGGACGAAACGGCGCTCAAGCCCCGGGGTGCGACCACGCGCGGCGCGCCGGTGACGCTCGATGCGGTACCGGGCGAGGCGTGGCGGCGGCTGAACGAGCCGGGGCTGAGCGCGCAGGAGCGCGACCGGCGGGCGATCCTCGCGATGGCGGGCCCTTATCGCGTGAGCTTCGACTTCCTCGAGGTGGTGCGCTACGACCCGGCGCTCAAGCCGGATGCGCCCTACCAGAGCTGGGCCACCGAGTACGTCTTCGTCGCCGAAGACCGGCCGGACTTCATCGCCCTGCAGCACATCCTGGTGATGCGTATGCGGCTCGAAGGCGGCAAAACGAGTGAGCCGATGGTGGTGCGCCACTGGCGCCAGGAATGGCGCTACGAGGCGCAATCGCTGCTCGCCTACGAAGGCGCGAACACGTGGACGCGGCGCGCGGTCCCGGCAACGGAGCGCCGCGGCGCCTGGACCCAGAGCGTGCTCCAGGTCGACGACTCACCGCGGTATGCAGCGCGCGGGCGCTGGCAGCACGCGGCCGGCGTTTCCACCTGGATCAGCGACGAGACCTGGCGGCCGCTGCCGCGGCGCGAATTCAGCGTGCGCAAGGACTACGACGTGCTCGTCGGCACCAACCGCCACACCATCACGCCGACCGGCTGGGTGCAGGAGGAAAACAATCAAAAAATGAATCTTCCGGAAAAGCGGTACCTGGCTCGGGAATACGGCGTCGCGCGCTACGACCGCATCCGGGATTACGACTTCAGCGCGGGAGAGAGGTACTACGCCCGCACCGAGCCGTTCTGGGCGGAGGTGCGCGCCGCGTGGCGCGAGCTCGAGGAGGCGCGCGGGCGCTTCGGCGTGCGCGCGCCGGTCGACCAGGCGCAGCTTTTCGTGCCGTTCTTCGAATACGCCGACAAGCTCGTCGAAGGCGGGGCCTTCGACCGCGACGCCGCGCGCGCTTTCGTCCGGAAAACGCTGCAGGACAGCTACCTGAAATAATTCGGGGACGGAGCCCTAACTCCGAAAGCTGCGCCAGCCGTGGAGTTAGGGCTCCGTCCCCGAATTAGTCCGCCTTCACGCCCGCCTTGCGCACGACCTCGCCCCATTTCGCGATCTCTCGCTTGATGTAGTCGGCGAACTCCTCGGGCGTGCTGGTGAGCGGCTCGGTGCCGGTCGCCGCGAGCTTCTCCTTCAGCTCCGGCGAGTGCATGATCTTCCCCAGCTCCGCATTGAGCCGGGTAACCACATTCCTCGGCGTTCCCGCCGGCGCGAGCACGCCGTACCACGTGGTCACTTCAAAGTCGCGCAGGCCCGCCTCGGCGACCGTCGGCACCTCGGGAAGGGCGCTCGAGCGCTGCGGCGCGACCAGCGCGAGCGCGCGCAGCTTGCCCGCCTTGATGTGCGGCGCGGCCGCCGGGATGCCGATGAAGACGAGGTGCACGTTGCCCGCGAGCACGTCCTGCATCGCGAGGTTCACGCCTTTGTACGGGATGTGGACCAGCTTCGCGCCGGTGACGATGTTGAAGAGCTCGCCCGCCAGGTGGTTCGAGGTGCCGGCGCCGCCCGAGCCGAAGTTGAGCGCGCCGGGCTTGCCCTTCGCGAACGCGATGAACTCCTGCAGGTTCTGCACCGGAGCCGAGGCCTGCGTGATCATCACGTTCGGCACCGTCGCGACCAGGCTCACCGGCGCGAAATCCTTCACCGGGTCATAGTTGATCTTTGAATAGAGCGTGGGGCTGATGGCGAGCGACGGCGCGACGAGCACGATGGTGTAGCCGTCAGGCGACGACCGCGCCGCGGCTTCGGCGCCGACGTTGCCGCCGGCGCCGCCGCGGTTCTCGGTCACCACCGGCTGGCCGAGGCCCGCCGACAGCCGCTCGGCGATCAGCCGGCCGAGGATGTCGGTGCCGCCGCCGGGCGGGAACGGCAGGATGAAGCGCACCGGGCGCGAGGGCCAGGAGTCCTGGCCGTATGCAGTTACGGAAAGTAGAACGAGGAACGCCGCGATTACGGTGCGCATGTTGAATATCTTATCGCCGCACGTGTTTGCAGCGTCATGAAACCCCTCCTCGTAGCATCCATCCTGCTCGCTGCGGCGAGCGCCCAGGCGCAGCAAAAAGACATGACCTTTTTCATCACCAGCGCGGGACCGGGCAACGGCGCGGACCTCGGCGGCCTGCAGGGCGCCGACCGCCATTGCCAGACCCTCGCCAAGGCCGCCGGCGCCGGCCAGCGCGAGTGGCGCGCCTATCTCAGCACCGACAAGGTCAATGCCCGCGATCGGATCGGCAAAGGTCCCTGGAAGAACGCGAAGGGCGAGGAAATCGCGCGCAGCGTCGACGACCTGCACTCGAACAGCAAGATCAACAAGCAGACCGGGCTCGACGAGAAGGGCCAGCCGGTCAACGGGCGCGGCGACAGCCCGAACCGCCACGACATCCTTACCGGCTCGCAGCCCGATGGCCGCGCCGTCGCCGACAAGGACATGGCCTGCGGCAACTGGACCAAGAGCGGCGAAGGCTCGGCGATCGTCGGGCACCACGATCGCATGGGCCTGCGCGACGACGACGCCTCGAAGTCCTGGAACTCGTCGCATCCCTCGCGCGGCTGCAGCCAGGACGCGCTGCGCGGCTCGGGCGGCGACGGCCTGTTCTACTGCTTCGCGGTCAAGTAAACGTCCTGCCGATGGCCCGCGGATCGAGCGCGTGCTCGATCCCGGCTTCGCGCAGCACCCAGGCAACGAAGGTATTGCTGTTCGGCCCGGGCCACATGCGGTAGTGCTCGCAGTAGGGATACGCGTTCGCGTTCTTCAGAACCTCGCAAAGCCGGCGCGCGGCTTCCCCGTCCCATTCCATGACCCGCCGCGAAGGCCCGCCGCCGACGCCGTCGTCCGGATCCTTGAGGTCGCAGTGCACATGGCCGATGCAGGTGCCGCCGGCGTTCTTCGTCTGCCACACCTCCCAGCGGTGGCGCCCGGTGTCGTCGCACACCACGAACCAGTAATGCCAGGCGATCGCGCCGATCCAGGGCAGCGGCGCATAGCGAAGCTCGACCTTCAAAAGATGGCCAGCGTGCGCCGCCCGCGGCGGTCGATGCACGCGCGGTACATGCCTTCGCTGTTGAACGGCATCGCCACGTTGCCGCGGCGGTCGACCGCAATGAGACCGCCATCGGCGCCGAGATTGGCGACGTTCTTCAGCGCAGCGCCCGCCGCCGCGGCGAGCGAAGCACCGGCGTAGCGCATGCGCGCACATACGTCGTGGCCGACGGCGGCGCGAATGAACGCTTCCCCGAGCCCGGTGCCCGACACCGCGCAGGCGCGGTTGTCGGCGTAGGTGCCGGCGCCAATGATCGGCGAGTCGCCGACGCGGCCCGGCATCTTGCCGGTATAGCCGCCGGTCGAGGTCGCCGC
>DATBSZ010000173.1:0-22767 GCA_036559525.1 Burkholderiales bacterium | reverse complement strand
CTGATCGGCCTCGCGATGCTGGCGGTGATGATGGGCGCGATCTTCATCGGCTTTCCGGTGGCCTTCACGCTCCTCGTGCTGGCGTTCGGCTTCGGCGCGCTGGTGCTCGGGGGCCGCGTGTTCGACCTCGCGTTCTTCCAGACCACTGGTTTGATGCGCGACGAGCTGCTCGCGGCGGTGCCGCTATTCGTTTTCATGGGCTACGTGGTCGAGCGGGCCGGGTTGATGGAGCGCCTGTTCCACGCCCTGCGTCTCGCGCTCGCGCCGCTGCGGGGATCGCTCTTCGCCGTGGTCATCGTCACCGCGACGGTGTTCGCCATGGCGACCGGGATCGTCGGCGCGGCGGTGCCGCTGCTCGGGCTGATGGCGGCGCCGGTGATGCTGCGCGCCGGCTACGATTCGCGGCTCGCCGCGGGAGCCATCACGGCCGGCGGCACGCTCGGCATCCTGATCCCGCCGTCCGTGATGCTGCTGGTGCTCGGGCCGGTCATCGGCGTGTCGGTCGTCGACCTGTACGCAGCGGCAGTCGTGCCCGGGTTCATGCTGGCGGCACTGTATCTCGCCTACGTGCTGATCCGCTGCCAGATCGAACCGCGCCTCGGGCCGCCGTTGCCGAAGGCGCTGCGTGCCGCGTCCATCCTCGCGGTCGCGCGCGAGGCCGCGATCGGCGTGGTGCCGCTGGTCGTGCTGATCGCGGCGACGCTCGGGTCGATCCTCGGCGGACTTGCGACGCCGACGGAAGCGGCCGGCGTCGGCGCGCTCGGCGCCCTCGGCCTGGCGCTGGCCTATGACCGGATGGACAGCGCGGGCCTGAAGCAGGTGCTGCTGCAGACGCTGGCGACCTCGAGCATGGTGCTGTTCCTCGCGGTCGCCTCGAACGTCTTCGGCGCGGTGTTCGCCCGGCTCGGCACCGCGGCCTGGATCACCGAGTGGCTGCTCGGCCTCAACATTCCGCCGACCCTGATGCTGCTCCTCATCGTGGCTCTCGTGTTCCTGCTCGGCTGGCCGTTCGAGTGGCCGGCGATCGTGCTGGTGTTCGTGCCGATCTTCTATCCGGTAGTGGTGGCGCTCGGAATCGACCTGGTCTGGTTCGGGGCGCTGGTCGCCGTGACGCTGCAGACCGCCTTCCTGTCGCCGCCCGTGGCGATGTCGGGCTACTACCTGAAGCAGGTGGTTCCGGACTGGCCGCTCGCGACCATCTTCAAGGGGATGCTGGAGTTCATGGCGATCCAGGTGTTCGCGATCGGCCTGCTGCTCGCCTTCCCGGCGATCGCGACCTGGCTACCCGAGCGGCTCAACCGGCCGCCGCCCGCGCTCGACATCTACGACATCGAGCCCTACCCGGACGAGCGCGGGTCATATCAAACCTAGTTCACCCCGCTAATTTGCCGCGAGACGGGCGGCAGCCTTTGTCGGGGGCGCGCTGCGCCGCAGCCCGCCCGGGCCGGTGCGCATCGCAACGTCCCGGCTCCAGACGACGCGGTCGTCGACCGCGTAGAGCCAGCAGCGGTTGGCCGGCTGCGCGCAGCGCTGCAGCACGACCTGCATCGCCTCGGCGTCCTCCACCCTGAAATTCCAGCCGCCCTTCTCCGTCACGGCGAACGCCTTGGGCGCGCCGAGCGCCAGCCACTGCTGGTAGCGCACGCGGCCCTTCTCGCTCAGCGGAACCGCGGCGACGTCGTCGATGCGGGCGAAGCCGCTCGCCGGCGGCACGGCATAGCGGTGCCCGTTCAGGCGCTCATCGTGCGCGAGCGCGAGCGGCACCTCGAGCTTCTCGGAAAGGAAGTCGAACATCCGGCGCAGCGACTTTTCCCGCGCCTCGGGGTTCGCGCCCACCGTGGCGGCACCGCTCTTTGTCGGCAGGCCGCCCCGCATCTGGATAGGACCGTAGCCGTCGAAGCCGTGATGGCTCCCGGGATACAGGATCACCTCGAAAGACGCACCCTGCTGCGCGCGCTTCACCTTGTCGTGAAGGCGCTCGCAGTAATGGGGAGACGTCCAGTCGTCCAGCGCGCCGATCATGAGGAGCAGCGGCGCGGCGATCTCGTAGCTCCACATCTCGGCGAAATCCCGGCAACTGGGGTAGTAGGCAACCGCGGCCCTGGGCTGGATCGGCTGCCCCTGAACCAGCTTTTCGGTGCGGTCGAGCGCGCTCAGCACCGTGCTTCCGCCGTTCGAGTAGCCCACGATCGCGATGCGGGTGCGATCCACATTCGGCCGCTGCGCGAGCCAGCGGATCGCGGCGAACACGTCCTCGCGCCGCTGCTCGTAGTTGAACGTCCGCTGGCGCGGGGGCGTTTCGCAGATCGACTTCAAGCTTCGCGGCGTGAAGCTGTCGACCGCGAGCATGTGCATGCCTTCGACGTTGAGATACTCCGCGACCCGGTAGCGGTTGCGGCTGAGGCCGCCCTTCGCGTCCAGCAGGCCGCCGCAGCCGTGCAGCGAGATCACCGCCGGCCGCGGGCCGGGCGTGAGCGCATCGAACAGGTAGCCCGGCAGCTGCAGCTTCCCGTCGAGCGACGGGATCGACACCTGCTCCATGCCGGCGGCGACGGCCGGCACGAAGAAGATGAGGAGAAGAAAGAACCTCACACCTGCGGCACCGCCATCCCTTTGGCCACCGCCGGACGCGCGCCCACGGCGTCGTACCAGCGCTTCACGTTCGGAAACCCCGCCAGGTCCACGCGATGCCACTCGTAGCGGGCGACCCACGGGTAGATCACCATGTCGGCGACGGAGTATTCGGCGGCGAAGAACTTGCTGCCCGCGAGGTGCTGGTCCATGACGCCGTACAGCCGCTTCGCCTCGTTGCCGTAGCGCTCGCTGCCGTAGGGGATCTCGTCCTTCTTCGCGCGCATGAAGTGGTGCGCCTGGCCGAACATCGGCCCCACCCCGCCCATCTGGAACATGAGCCACTGCAGGGCTTCGTACTTCCCGCGCACCGAGCGCGGCAGGAACTTTCCCGTCTTGCCGGCGAGGTAGAGCAGGATCGCGCCCGACTCCATCATCGCGATCGGCTTGCCGTCGGGGCCCTCGGGATCGACGATCGACGGGATCTTGCCGTTCGGGTTTATCTTCAGGTACTGCGGCGTGAACTGCTCGGTGTTGGTCCCGATGTTGATCTTGTGCACGTTGTACGGCAGGCCGCATTCCTCGAGCATGATGGAGACCTTGCGGCCATTAGGGGTGCTCCAGGTATAAAGTTCGATCATGGTGAAGTGGCTGGTGACGGTCCTGTTGATATTGGTTGTGTTTTCAGTAGTCGCGCAGCGTTTCGGCGCCTGGCGCTTGCCGGGAGACTTCTCGGTCCCGGTGCGCGGACGAATCTACTACATCCCCCTCGCCACGACGCTGGTGTTTTCGCTGCTGGTCTGGCTGGTCAGCAAAGTTCTTTGATCGCCTTCAGGCGCGCCTCGTCCACCCGTTTTGCAATCTGCGAAGGGGAGGCCGCCTTCGCTGCGATCGCACCCGCGTCCACCGCCGCGGCCGCGCCCCGCGCGCGCTCGATGCGCGCGGTGTCGATGCCCGGTTCCGCGATCCGCGCCGCCTCGAGCAGCTCCGCGAAGCGCTCCGGCCGGCGCAACGCGTCCGCGGTCTTGAACAGCCCGAGCAGGGCCTCCGGGGTCGAGGCTTTCAAGCCCGCTTTGCTGCGGCAGCCGGTAAGCGCGAGCTCCTGCACCTCGTTCGGCGCACGCAGCCGCTTGCACAGCGTCTTGATCTCGGATTCGTTGAGCGGCCAGGTGAGGAGCGCAAAACGGGCCGGGATCGAGCCGGAGAAGCGCTTCGGCCAGGACCTGAGCTCCGGAAATGCCTTCTCCAGAAACCCCGAGCGCTGCAGCACCTCGAACATCAGCTCCGGGTGCGGCTCGGCGAGGCCGCGAGCGAATTCCTGCCAGACGCGCTCGGCGACGAGATAGTCCGCCTCGCCAGAGTCGACCATCTCATGCATGAGCTGCATGGTTTCGTCGGCGACGCTGAAGCCGAAGCGCGCGGCGAAGCGCGCGACGCGCAGGATGCGAACCGGGTCTTCGGCAAAGGCTTCGGCTACGTGGCGCAGGATTCCCGCCTCGAGATCCTTCTTGCCGCCAAAAGGATCGATCAGCGTCCCGTCGTCGGCCTTCGCCATGGCGTTGATCGTAAGGTCGCGGCGCTTGAGGTCCTCTTCCAGCGTCACCTCGGGCGAGGCGTAGACGGTGAAGCCTTTGTAGCCGCGGCCGCTTTTTCTTTCCGTTCTTGCCAAGGCGTGCTCTTCATGGGTGCTCGGGTGGAGGAAAACCGGGAAGTCCTTGCCCACCGGCTTGAAGCCTAGGCGCACCATCTCGTCCGGGGTACTGCCGACCACGACGTAGTCGCGTTCCTTCACCGGCAGGCCGAGGAGCTCGTCGCGCACCGCCCCGCCGACGAGATAGGCCTTCACTGCCTCATTTACCCTTTGCGTAGGGCTCGTCTTCGGCCACGAACTCCGTCTCGCGGCGCGCGCCCTCGACCCACTCGCGCACCGCGGCGAGCGCGCGCACGGACTCGCAGTAGGCCTGCGCGAGCGGCGGCAGCTTCACGTCGTAGGTCTCGAAGCGCATCACCACCGGCGCGTAGAAGGCGTCGGGGATCGAGAAGCGCCCGAACAGGAAGTTGCCGGCGCCGCCGAAGCGCTCACGGCAGCCGGTCCATAGCGCGACCACGCGGTCGATGTCCTTGCGCGACTCGGGCGTCAGGCCCTTGCCCGGATGGCTCGAGCGGATGTTCATCGGCATCTTGCCGCGCAGGGCCTGGAAGCCGGAGTGCATCTCCGCGCACGCCGAGCGCGCCACGCGACGGGCGAGCTCGTCCTCGGGCCAGAGGTTCTTCTCCGGGAACAGCTCCGCCGCCGTCTCGCAGATCGCGAGCGTATCCCACACCGGCTCGCCGTCGATCAGCAGCACCGGCACCTTGCGCGCCGCCGAGTACTTCTCGATCCCGGCGACGCGCAGCCCGCCGCCGGCCTCGTCGAACTTGAGCTGCACCTCCTCGAACGGGATCTGCGCCTGCTTGAGCAGCACCCACGGCCGCATCGACCAGGAAGAATAGTTCTTGTTGCCGATCACGAGCTGCAGCTTCATGAGCAAAGTCTAGCGCGGCAGGGCGAGTTCGGCGACGAGCCCGGGCGCAGCGTTGCTCAAGGTGACTTCGCCGCCGTGCCAGCGGGCGATATTGCGTGCGATGCTCAGGCCGAGGCCGGTGCCGCCGCTGTCCATGTTGCGCGAGGTGTCGAGCCGGTAAAACGGCTCGAACACCCGCTCGAGCTCGGGCTCCGGGATGCCCGGGCCGCGGTCGCGGATCGCGATCCGCAGCCGCTGCGGCGAATCCCGGATCTCGATGTCGGCCGAGTCGCCGTAGCGCACGGCGTTCTCGATCAGGTTCTCCAGGCAGCGCCGCAGCGCCTGCGGGTCGGCGCGGTAGGGGCCGATCGGCGCGCCTTGCACGCTCAGCGCCTGCCCGGCCTCGCGCCGGTCCTCGCAGACGCTCTCGATGAGAGCGCCGATGTCGACCGGCTGGCGCTCGGCGTCCTTGCCGACGGCGGCGAAGAAGTCGAGCGTGGTCCCGACCATGGTCTGCATCTCGTCGAGGTCGCGCAGCATCTTGGCGCGCAGCTCCAGGTCGGCCAGCATCTCCGCGCGCAGGCGCAGGCGGGTAATCGGCGTCTTCAGGTCGTGGGAGATCGCGCTCAGCAGCCGGCCACGCTCGACGAGGTAGCGCCTCACCCGCTCCTGCATCCGGTTGAAGGCCGCGATCACGCGGCGGATCTCGCTCGGCCCGCTCTCGGCGAGCGGCTCGCCCGGCGGGTCCTGGCCGATGGCGTCGGCCGCGCGCGCCAGCCACAGAAGCGAGCGGTTGGTCATGCGCACGAGCAGCGCCGCCAGCACGAAGCACACGAGGAGCAGGAGCAGGAGCAGCGGCGCCAGGGATTCGAAGCGGCTCAACGGCTCCTGGGGCACGTTGACGTCGAACACGGCGAGCGTGCCGTCCTCGAGAGCGACCTGCACCACGATCGAGAAGGGCTCGGGCAACAGGAAGTAAAAGTGCCGCGCCATCCAGAGCTGGAAGTCTTGCCTGGCAGCGCTTGACGAGCGCGGGTGCGGGTTGATGTCGACGCGGATCGGCCAGGGCGCGCCGATCCGGCGCTGCACCGACGCGGTGAATTCCGACTCGTAGGGATCGTGCTCGGTGAAGCCGCTCGGTACCGCGACCGGCCGGTCGCTCAGGGCGACGCGCAGGTGCGGCCCGCTCACTTCCTCCACCACCTTGTGGCGCTCGCCGGCGGGCAGGCGATTGAGGATGCGGGCGGCTTGGCCGATGCGCGCGGCCATCTGCAGGGAGGCGAGCCGGTAGACGGAGCTGCCGCGATCGAACAGGTGGATCGCCATGCTGCCGAGCTGCGCCAGCACCAGGCCCGCCGCCAGCACGAGCAGGGTGCGCCCGAAGAGCGACGCCGGAAGCAGCTTCACCGGTCGATCCGCTCCACCGCCGCGGCGAGCACGTAGCCTTCGCTGCGCACCGTCTTGATGATGCGCGGCTCGCGCGCGTCGTCGCGCAGCCGCACGCGCAGGCGGCTCACCTGCACGTCGATCGAGCGGTCGAACGGCGTGCCGTCGCGGCCCACCGTAAGGTCCATGAGCTGGTTGCGGTCGAGCACGCGGTTCGGATGTTCCACGAACACCGTGAGCAGCCTGAACTCCGCCCCGCTCAGCGCCACGATCACGCCGTCGGGCGCCACCAGCTGCCGTGCCGCGGGATCGAGCGTCCAGCCCGCGAAGCGCACCCGGTGCACGTCGCCGCGCACCGGCGCCAGGCCGCGCGTGCGGCGCAGGATGCTCTTGATGCGCGCGAGCAGCTCGCGCGGGCTGAACGGCTTGGCGAGGTAGTCGTCCGCGCCCATCTCCAGACCGACGATGCGGTCGACTTCCTCGGCGCGCGCCGTCAGCATGATCACGGGCAGGCTCGACTCCGCGCGCAGGTCGCGGCACAGCGCGAGGCCGCTGTCTCCCGGCAGCATGAGATCGAGCACCACGATGTCAGGTCGGCTCTGCTCGAGGGTGCGCCGCATTTCCTTGCCGTCGGTGGCGAGCGAGACGCGAAAGCCGTTGCGCTCCAGGTACTCGCCCAGCAGCTTGCGGATCTCCTTGTCGTCGTCGACGACGAGGACGTGGTCGAGCCGTTCCATCGCGGCGCTATATCTGCACCCGCCGGCGCGACGCGTCAAGCCATGTAACACAGTGTGACAAGCCGGCCCGGGTGCAATTTCGGCGTTACACGCCACCGCTCTAATCGGGGTTCGTTCCCCCCGTTACCGAAAGGAGAAGCGATGAAAACTCTGTTCGCGACCGTGTTCGCCGCGATGCTGGCCCTGATGGCGCTCGGCGTCCATGCCGCGCCGCTGACGTCGTCCACCGCGTGGTTTGCCGATGCCCACTCGCCGCTGCCCGCGGACGACGACAAGGACAAGGAGAAGGACAAGAAGGACGGCTAGGAAAGAGACTGGATCCGCTCCTGGGCCGCACACTGATCCGGAGGCACCACGATGACGCGCAAATACAATGAAATGACCGTCCGCCAGAAGACCGTGTTCGTGCTGAAGGTCGCGGTGATGATGATCTCGTTCGGGTTCATTTATCCGCACATCCTGATGGACTGAAGTTCCTCCCAAGAGCAGCAGCTTATGGCCCCGCCAGCCGGGGCTTTTTTTTACGGTCCGGCGACGACCCGGCCGCCGTCCTTGATCGGCGTCGCGAACTTGTACTCGATGTCCCAAGGGAAGTGGATCCACTTCGTCTGCTTGAACTCCTTGACGAAGGTATCGACGATCGGCCTGCCCGCCGGCTTGGCGTAGAGGCACGCAAAGTGCGCCTTGGGCAAGAGCTGCCGCACGGTCTGCGCAGTCTTGCCGGTATCGACCAGATCGTCGATCAGCAGGTAGCCCTCGCCCTGCCCGCTCACGCCCTTGAGCACCTGCACCTTGCCTTGCTGCTGCGCCGCGCTTCCCGCCGAGCCGGCGTCGTAGCTCGTGACGCAGATGGTGTCGACGAGCCGGATGTCGAGCTCGCGCGCCACCAGTGCCGCCGGCACCAGGCCGCCGCGCGTCACCGCGATGATTCCCTTCCAGGGGCCTTTCGCGTGCAGGACTTCGGAGAGATAGCGGGCGTCGCGGTGCAGCTCCACCCAGGAGATGATGATTTCGTCTTCGTAAGGGATGCGCGCCATATGGAATTCTAGCGATTTGCCTGTCCCCGGAAAGCCCACCCCGTGAACCGCGCCTCGATCGCGGCGGTCGCCGCGTAGAGCAGGATGCCGAGCACCGCCAGCACGATCAGCCCGGCGAACACGATCGGCACCTGGAACGCCGCCTGGGCGTCGAGCATCAGCTTGCCGATCCCCTTGTTCGAGCCCACCGTCTCGGAGACTACCGCGCCGACGAACGCGAGCGTGATCGCCACCTTGAGCGAGCCGAAGAAGTACGGCAGCGAGCGCGGGATGCCGACCTTGCGCATGATGTCGAGCTTCGAGGCGCCGAGCGCGCGCAGCACGTCCTCGAGCTCGGGCTCGGTGGTGGCAAGGCCGGTGGCGACGTTCACCACGATCGGGAAGAACGAAATCAGGAACGCGGTCATGATCGCCGGGATCTCGCCCAGGCCGAACCAGAGGATCAGCACCGGCACCACCGCGACCTTGGGCACCGAGTTGAAGCCGATCAGCACCGGGTAGATGCCGGAATAGATCGCGCGGTGCCAGCCCACCGCGATGCCGAGCGCCAGGCCGAAAGCGGTGGCGATGCCGAACCCGGCGAGCGTGGTCCACAGCGTCACCCAGGAGTTGTCGGCGATCGGCTTGCGGTACTGCCACAGCGCGGCGAACACGTCCGAGGGCGCCGGCAGGATCGCGAGCGGCACGTTGAAGATCCGGCACACGGCCTCCCAGGAAAGGAAAAGCGCCAGGACGAACGCGCAGGGCGAAAGCACCTTGATGGCGAAATCGCGCCTATCCACCGGCCTTCTTCCCGATCAGGCCGCGCAGCTCGTGCACGATGTCCTGGAACGGCTGCGTGTAGGTCACTTCCAGGTCGCGCGGCCGCGCGATCGGCACCGCGCAGCGCCGCACGATGCGCCCCGGCCGGTTGGACATCACGTATACGGTGTCGGCGAGGAATACCGCCTCGCGCAGGTCGTGCGTCACCAGCATCACGGTCACCTTGCGCGCCGCCTGCAGGTCGCGCAGCGCGCACCACAGCTCCTCGCGCGTGAACGCGTCGAGCGCCCCGAACGGCTCGTCGAGCAGCAGGATCTCGGGCTCGTGGATCAGCGCGCGGCAGATCGAGGCGCGCTGCTGCATGCCGCCGGAGAGCTCCCAGGGGTGCTTGTCGGTGAAGCCCGCGAGGCCGACCGAGTGGAGCAGGTTCCTCGCTTTTTCTTCGTATCGCTGCCTGGAAAAATCGCTGCGATAGGGCTCGACGATTTCCAGCGGCAGAAGCACGTTGTCGATGGCGTTGCGCCACGGCAGCAGGTTGGAGTTCTGGAACGCCATGCCGACCGACTTGAGCGGTCCGGCAACGGGCTTGCCTTCGATGGTCAGGCTTCCGCCGAGCGGCGGATGCAGGCCCGAGATCAGCCGCATCAGCGAGCTCTTGCCGCAGCCCGAGGGGCCGACGACTGCGATGAACTCGCCGCGAGCGATGTCGAGCGAGACCTCGTCGATGGCGCGGACCGCGGTAGCGCCGCGGCCGTAGGCCATCGAGACGCGCTCGAGCTTTACCAGGTTACTTGACGAGGCGCTGCTCCCGCGGCGGCAAGTACTGCGCGGTGAAGATGTCGGCCGCCTTCGGCTTGTTGCTGTACTGGAACGTGAGGCCGATCTGCTCGATCGAGCGCTCCAGGCGCTTCATGTCGACCGCGCCGATGCCGTTCTTGCGCACGTCGGCGGTGACGAAGTTGCGCTCGAGCGAGAGCTTGAGCCGCTCGAGCTCGACGTCGCGCTTGGCGATCGGGTTGCGCTTGATCACGGCGTCGACCGCCGCTTCGGGATCGCGCAGCGTCTCCTGGATGCCGCGGATCGTGCCCTTGACGAAGCCCGCGACCGCCTTGGGCGAGAAGCGCATGAAGTCGGGATTGACGATGATGCCGTTGCCGTAGAGGTCGAGTCCCCAGTCGCGCATGTGCAGTACCACGATCTCGTTCGGCGGGATGCCCTGCGCCTTGAGGTTCATGAAGGAGGAGAACCAGAACCCGGTGATCGCGTCGACCTTGCCCTGCGCGAGCATCGGCTCGCGCACCGGGAAGCCGATGTTGTCGACCTTCACCTTGGCGGCGTCGATCTTGTTCGCCTGCACGAAGATCGGCCACTGCGCCCAGGCGCCGTCGGCGGCGGGCGCGCCGAGCACCTTGCCTTCGAGGTCCTTGGGCTTGGCGATGCCGTTCTTCTTCAGCGTGACGATCGAGAACGCCGGCGTGTCGTACACCATCATCACCATCTTCACCGGCAGGTTGCGCGGGTTGTCGCGGTACTTGACCAGGATGTTGATGTCCGCGAAGCCGACGTCGTAGGCGCCCGAGGCGACGCGGTTGATGCCCTCGACCGAGCCGGTGCCCGGGTCGATGCTCACATCGAGCCCTTCCGCCTTGTAGTACCCCTTGTCGATCGCGACCAGGTAGGGCGCCGCAGGCCCCTCGAAGCGCCAGTCGAGCGCGAAGCGCACCGGGGTCGCTTTCTGGGCAAGAGCAGCTCCCGTAAAAGCAAGCGCAATGAACGCAAAAAGGATTCTGGTCATCGGTTATTCCCCCTTGATTCCCGCGGCAGCCATCATCTTACCCAAGCGCTCGACGTCGGCGCGCACCAGCTCTGCGAACTCGCGCGGCGAGACCGAGTACGCGTCGGCGCCGACGGCGGTGAAGCGCTCGCGCACGTCGGGCGACGCGACGGCCTTCGCCGCGGCGTCGTTCAGCTTCTGCACGATCGGCGCCGGCAGGCCCGCCGGGCCGTGCAGCCCGACCCACAGGCGCAGCGTCGCCTCGGGGTAGCCCGCCTCGGCGAAGGTCGGCACGTCGGGCACGAGCGAGGCTCGCCGGTCTGACATCATCGCCAACGGTCGCGCCTTGCCGGCCTTGATGTGCTGGATCGCCGAGGGCAGCGCGTCGAACACCATCGAGACGCTGCCCGCGATCATGTCCGGATAGGCCTGCGCTGCACTCTTGTAGGGAACGTGCACCAGTTCGATGCCGGTGGAGGCGCGCAGCATCTCCGCCGAGATGTGCGCCACGCTGCCGATGCCCGAGGAGCCGTACGTAAGCTTGCCGGGGTTCGCTTTTCCAAACGCAATGAGTTCTTTGAGGCTTTGAAAGGGCAAAGCGGTGTTGATCGTCAGGATGGTCGGCGAGAGCGCCACCGCCGCGATCGGCGTGAAGTCGGCGATCGGATCGTAGAGCGGCGCCTTCACCAGCCGGGGGCCGATGGCATAGGCGCTCAGGCTCGAGAGCACGATGGTGTAGCCGTCGGGCGGCGACTTGGCGACCGCGCCGGTCCCGACCATGCCGCCGGCGCCGGCGCGGTTCTCGACCACCATCGGCTGGCCGAGCAGCTCGGTCATCTTCTGCGCCACGATGCGGCCGGTGATGTCGGACACGCCGCCGGGGGCGTAGGGCACGACCAGGCGAATCGCGCGGGACGGATAGGACTCCTGTGAAATCGCCGCGGCCGACAGCACCAAGGCGATCAACCCGGTTAGCATGCGAAGTGAATTCATAGAAATTCACTCTAGCACGCGTGTCCGCACTGCTCCTACGAGGCAAGCCCGCCGACATCCTGATCGGCGCAAGCGGTCGCATCGAGCGCGTCGCGCCCGGGATCGAGGCCGGCCCCGGCGTGAAAGTCGTCGAGCTCAACGGCCGTTTGGCCGTGCCGGGTCTCGTCGACGCGCACCAGCACCTCGACAAGACGCGCTTGCGCAAGCTGCCCAACCCCGATGGCACGCTGCAGGGAGCGATCGGGGTATTCAGCCGCTATGCCGTGGACATGAGCGGCGCGGACGTGGCGGCGCGCGCCGAGCGCACCATGGCGGCGTGCCTCGAGCGCGGCACGGTGGCGATCCGCTCGCACGCCAACGTCGACCCGCAGGCGCGCACGCGCGGCGTCGAGGCCTTGGTCGGCGTGCGCGAGCGCTGGCGCGAGCGACTACGGCTGCAGGTCGTCGCCTTCATGACCGCGGGCGCGACCAAGGCGGGCGTGCCGGCGCGCGAATGGCTCGACGAGGCGATGCGCCTGGGCGCCGACGTGGTCGGCGGCACGCCGACCTACGCCGACGAGCCGCTGAAATTCCTCGATATGCTGTTCGATGCCGCCGAGCGGCACGGCAAGCCGATCGACCTGCATCTCGACGAGCACCTCGACGCGGCGCGCATCCAGTTCCAGGCCGTGATCGAGCGCACGCGCGCGCACGGCATGGCGGGCAAGGTGGTCGCGAGCCACTGCTCGGCGCTGAGCGCGCTCGAGGCGGGCGCGGCGATGAAAGTGATCGACGGCTTCGCTTCGGCCGGCATCGGGGTGGTGACGCTGCCGGCGGCGAACCTCTTCCTGCAGGGGCGCGCGGCGACCAAGCTCACGCCGCGCGGCCTGACCCGGGTGCTGGAGCTGCAGGCCGCCGGCGTGCCGGTGGCGGCCGCCTCCGACAACATCCAGGACCCCTTCGTCCCTTCGGGCAGCGGCGACCTCCTCGAGATCGCGCGCTGGACCCTGCTCGCAGGGCACCTGGGCTCGAACGACCTCGGCCGGGCGTTCGAGATGGTGACGAGCGCGCCGGCGCGCCTGCTCGGGATCGACCGGGAGCACGGCATCCGGCCGGGCGCGCGCGCCGACCTGCTCATCGCGCCGGCCGAGGACGCGGCCGATCTCGTGGCGAGCGGGCCGCTTTCGCGCACTGTCCTGGTGAATGGAAAGGTGGTGGCCGGAACACTATGAATATCATCCAGCTCTGCCAGGCCCTGTTCGTTGCGCTGATCGGCCTGTTCGCGCTGCTGGTCGCGTACAACAACCTGCGCGACCCGCAAAGCAACCTGCGCCTGGTCGAGCACGTGCTCGGCATGGACAGCGTGTTCCCCGACACGCGGCTCCGGGAACGCGCCATCACCTCGCCCGCCGCGCACCGCATCGCCTTCTGGCTGATCGTCGCCGCCGAATTCGCCACCGCGGCCCTGTGCCTGATTGGTGCGGCGATCCTGCTGCGCGTGCACGGTTCCGGGGCGGACGCGTTCCATGCCGCCAAGGGCGTCGCCTTCGCGGGCCTGGGCCTGGGCTTCGCGCTCTGGTTCGGCGGCTTCATGGTGATCGGCGGCCAGTGGTTCGCAAGCTGGCAGTCGAAACAGTGGAGCGGGCGCGAGTCGGCGTTCATGTTCTATAGCGCCATCGGCATCGCCTTTCTTGCCTTGCTGCACCAAGCCTGATTTACTCTTGTTGTCCGAACGAGGAGGAGGCGTCATGACATCAGTTCTTCGCATCGCTGCAGTTCTGCTCGTTTTCTGTGCAGAAGCAACTTATGCGCAGCCCGTGAAGCTCACGTTCCAGTCCAACTGGCGCGCGCAGGCCGAGCACGGCGGCTACTACCAGGCCGTAGCCACCGGCATCTACGCAAAGCACGGCCTCGACGTCACCGTCAGGCCGGGCGGGCCGCAGATCAACAACCCGCAGCTGCTCGTCGCGAGCGCAATCGACTTCAGCATGGGCTCGGATGGCTTCAACGGCCTCAACTTCGTCAAGAACGAGATCCCGCTGGTCGTCGTGGCGTCGCTCTTCCAGAAAGACCCGCGCGTGCTGATCGCTCACCCGGGCCAGGGCAACGACTCGCTCGCCGCGATGAAAGGCAAGCCGATCCTGATCGCGTCGGCCTCGCGCAACAACTACTGGCAGTTCCTGCGCGCGAAGTACGGCTACACCGACGACCAGATCCGGCCCTACACGTTCAACATGGCGCCCTTCCTCGCTGACAAGTCGACGATCCAGCAGGGCTTCCTCACCAGCGAGCCGCTGAAGGCGCAGCAGGCCGGCGTCAAGCCAGTGATCCACCTCCTCGCCGACAACGGCTACGTCTCCTACGCCACGACGCTCGAGACCCGCAGCCAGCTGGTGAAGGAAAGGCCCGACGTGGTGCAGCGCTTCGTCAACGCGACGATCGAGGGCTGGTACAGCTACATGTACGGCGACCGCACCGCGGCGAACGCGCTCATCAAGAAGGACAACCCGGAGATGGGCGACGACCAGCTCGCCTACAGCCACGCGAAGATGCTCGAGTACGGCATCGTCGACTCGGGCGACGCGCTCAAGCTCGGCATCGGCGCGATGACCGACGCGCGCTGGCGCGAGTTCGCCGACAGCATGGTGAAGGCGGGCGTCTATCCTGCCGACATCGACGTCAAGAAGGCCTACACGCTGCAATTCGTGAACAAGGCCCACGGCATGAACCTCAAGCCCAAGAATTGATGCGCGCCGACGCGCCGCTGCTCGCGCTGCGCGGCGTCGACAAGGTCTATTCCAACGGGATCGTCGCCCTCCAGGGCCTCGATCTCACGATCCGGGAAGGCGAGTTCGTCAGCCTGCTCGGGCCCTCCGGCTGCGGCAAGAGCACGGTGCTGCGCCTGATCGCGGGCCTGGGCGAGCTGAGCGGCGGCCTGCTCGAATGGTCCAGCGTGCAGCACGAGATCGGCTTTGTATTCCAGGACCCGACGCTCATGCCGTGGGCGACGGTGTTCAACAACATCTACCTGCCGCTGCGGGTTCGTGGGGTAAAGAAGACTGATGCAACCCCAAGGGTGGAACGCGCCATGGAGCAGGTCGGCCTCGCCGGCTTCGGAAGCGCCTATCCGCGCGAGCTCTCGGGCGGCATGCGCATGCGGGTGTCGATCGCGCGCGCGCTCGTCGCGCAGCCCAAGATCCTGCTGATGGACGAGCCCTTCGCCGCGCTCGACGAGATCACGCGCTTTCGCCTGAACGACGACCTGCTCGAGCTGTGGGCGAGCCAGCGCTGGACGGTCGTTTTCGTCACGCACAGCGTGTTCGAGTCGGTGTACCTCTCGACGCGCATTCTGGTGATGAGCTCCCGCCCAGGTCGCGTCCGGTCTGAAGTACTGGTGGAAACCAAACGCGATGCGTCGTTCCGCACCTCGGCCGCCTATGCCGACCAGTGCCGCACCGTGTCGGCGCGCCTCGCCGAGGCGATGCAAGCTTGAAAGCCGCCCTCACCAGGATCATCCCCCCGGTCTTGATCCTCGTCATCGGCCTCGCCGCGTGGGAGATCGCGGTGCGCGCCTACAAAGTGCCGGTGTACATCGTGCCTGGCCCGATCGTCATCGTGCAGGCGCTGGTGCGCGACTGGGCGACGCTCTATCCGTCGCTCATCGTCACCGTGCTGATCACCCTGAGCGCCCTCACCGCGGCGACGATCCTCGGGGTGCTGATCGCGGTGCTGTTTGCGCAATCGAAATGGATCGAGATGAGCTTCTTCCCCTACGCAGTGATCCTGCAGGTGACGCCGGTCGTGGCGATCGCGCCGCTCATCATCATCTGGGTGAAGGACACGGCCACGGCGCTTCTCATCTGCGCGTGGATCGTGGCTTTCTTCCCGATCGTGTCGAACACCACGCTCGGCCTGAACAGCACCGACCACAACCTCTTGAACCTGCTGCAGCTCTACGGCGCCTCGCGCCGCCAGGTGTTCTGGTACCTGCGCCTGCCGAGCGCGCTGCCCTACTTCCTCGGGGGACTGCGTATCAGCGGCGGCCTCGCGCTGATCGGCGCGGTGGTCGCCGAGTTCGTCGCCGGCTCGGGCGGCATCCAGTCCGGACTCGCCTACCGGATCCTGGAGGCCGGCTACCAGCTGCAAATACCGCGGATGTTCGCCGCGCTCTTCATGATCACCGGCACGGGTATCCTGATCTTCGTGATCCTGACCGCGGTCAACCATTTCGCGCTGCGCCGATGGCACGAAAGCGCGGTACGCCGTGAAGGCTGATTTCCTCGAAGCTCTGGGCAATATTCCCCATTCGCGGGACGCTGCAGCCCTGCGCGTGAAGAGCGCCGACTTCAGCTGGTTCAGCCCGATCATGTCGGCCGCGCTCGCCGGCCGGCAAGCGGAAGTGGTGGTAAGTCCAAGGGATGAACAAGAGGTCGTGACAATCGCCTCCGCGTGTGCGCGCCACCGGGTGCCGCTGGTCGCGCGCGGCGGCGGTACGGGGAACTTTGGCCAGGCAGTGCCGCTCGCCGGCGGAGCGGTGGTCGAGATGGTCGGCCTCGACCGCTTGGTCTTTCAGAAGGGAAACGTTGCCCGGGCGCAGGCCGGCATCCGCCTGGGCGCGCTCGACGAGCAGCTCCGAAAAGGCGGGCGCGAGCTGCGCATGCACCCGTCTACCAAGAAGCTAGCCACGCTCGGCGGCTTCGTCGGCGGCGGCCACGCCGGCGTCGGCACCGTCAACTGGGGCATCCTGCGCGACCGCGGAAACCTTCTCGGCCTGAAGATCATCACCATCGAGGAGAAGCCGCGGGTCCTGGAGTTGCGCGGCGACGACGTCAACCTCGTGCACCACGCCTACGGCGTGAACGGCCTCGTCACCGAGGTCGAGTTGCCGCTCGCGCCGGCTTACGAATGGCTCGACACCATCGTGGCGTTCGACGACTTCGAGCGAGCCGCCGCGTTCGGCATGGCGCTAGCCACCGCCGACGGCGTGCTGAAGAAGCTGGTCAGCGTGCACGCCTGGCCGATCCCCGGCTTTTTTGTTCCTCTTAAACCCCACTTGCCGGAAGGCAGGGCTGCGGCCCTGCTCATGATCGGCGCCGAGACGCGCGAGGCGTTCGAAGCGCTCGTCCGAGACTTCGGCGGAAGCGTGACGATGTGCGTGCCGCAGGCCAACATCTACGAGTACACCTGGGGCCACACCACGATGCACGCGCTGCGTGCGGACCGCTCACTTACCTACCTGGTATGCATCTTCCCCAAGGATGGCACGCTTGGCGCGATCGGCCGCGTGCACCGCAAGCTCGGCGCCGAAGTGATGCTGCACCTCGAGTTCAAGCGCTTCGCGGGTTACATGACGGCGGAGGGCGTGCCGCTCTTCCGCTACCAGGGCTTCGAGCAGATGACGCGCCTCTACAAGGCGTTCGAGGCCGAGGGCGTGCGCATCGCCAACGCGCACACCTTCCTCCTGCAGAATGGCGGCATGAAAGATCTCGACGCGGCGCAGATCGATTTCAAGCGCGCGGTCGATCCGCATCTCCTGATGAACCCGGGCAAGGTCGCCGGGCTCGACGACCTGCCCGGCGGCCTCTCCGGCGCGGCGCTCGAGGCTGCGCAGTTACCTGCGTCCGGTTGGGCCTACTGATGGAATTGCGGGAGTTTCTCCAAAGAGTAAGAGGGTCCGGAGAAATCCACGAGATCCGGCGCGCGGTCGACCCGGTGAAAGAGCTCGGCGCCGTACTGAACGCATGCGAGCGCGCGGGCAAGGCCGCGTATTTTCACAAGGTCGGCAACCACGACATCCCGGTCACGGGAGCGCTGTTGAGCTCGCCCAGCCGCATCGCGCTCGCGCTGGGATGCACCGAGCCCGAGGTGCGCGCTCGCATGGCGGCTGCCACGGAGAAGCCCCTCGGCTTCGAAATTCAGAAGGGAAAGCCCCAGTGCCAGGAGATCGTGGTGGAAAAACCCGATCTTTCGAAATTGCCGATCCCGACGCACTCGCCGCTCGACGCCGGCCCGTTCATCACCGCGGGCGTGGTGATCGCGCGCGACCCCGAGACCGGTCGCCACAACCTCTCCTACAACCGCATGCAGATCTACGGCGCCGATCGCGCCGGCATCAGCATGAACATCTGGCGTCACATCAAGGCGTTCTTCGACAAGATCGAGCCGCAGGGGAAGAACCTGCCGTTCTGCGTCGCGCTCGGCCCCGACCCGGTGGTGATGATGGCGGCGGCGTTTCGCTACGCCGGCGACGAGTACGAAGTCGCAGGCGCTCTCAGGCAGGCGCCGATTCCGGTGGTGCGAGCGCTGACGTGCGACGTCCTTGTGCCTGCTTCTGCGGAAATTATTCTCGAGGGAGAAGTCCTCGCCGGCGAGCGGCAGATGGAAGGGCCGATGGCGGAGTTCACCGGGCACTATTCCGGTGCCGACCCGAAGCACGTCGCGCGCATCACACGCATCACGCACCGGAAGAACCCGATCTTCCAGACGATGAACGGCGGCGGCTACGAGCATGTGAGCGTAGGCAACATGATCACGCGCGAGCCGCTTCTCGAGCGCTTTGTCAGGCACATCAGCCCGCGCGTAAAGGCGGTGCACCTGCCGCCCTACTCCGGCGGCTTCACGGCGCTGATCGCGCTGGACAGTCCGGAGCCGGGCGAGGCGAAGAACGTGGCGCTCGCCGCGATGGCGGCGCACGTCAACTTCAAGACGGTGATCGTGGTCGACGCCGACGTCGACATCTTCGACCCTGCCGACGTGATGTGGGCGCTCTCGACGCGCGCGCGCTGGGACCGCGGCTTCTCCGCGGTGCACGGCGCGCACACCAACGAGCTCGACCCGAGCTCGGACGAGCACGGCATCGTAGCCAAGGTGATCATCGATGCCACGCTGCCGGCCGACAAGCGCAAGCGCTACCTCAAAGTCGTCTACCCGCCGGTCGACCTCAGGAAATATCTCGCATGAACAACGTTCTGACCTCGACCTGCGACAGCGGCCCCGGCGGCGCGGTCGGACAGGGCTCGTCCTCCAGCCACACGTCGAGCAGCGCCGGCCCCGGCCGCGCGTAGAGCTCGTCGAGGCACTTCGCGGTCTCGTCCTCGGTGCGCGCTTCATGCGCCCATTCGAAACCGGCACTCTTCGCAACACCAGAAAATGAAAGCTTGCCCGCGAGCGGCTGGCCGCCGGTGGAGGAATACGCGCCGTTATGAAACACGACGATGCGGTAATTCGGCACCGGCGCCGTGGCGATGGTGGCAAGCACCTGCAGGTTCATGAGGAGATCGCCGTCGCCGGCGAGAAGCGTCACGCGATTCTTCGGGCGCGCGAGCGCGAGGCCAAGCGCGAGCGAGGCCCAGATGCCCATCGGGTCGGAGGCGTAGTAAGTCGGATTGGCTGGCGCGGCTTCCTTGAACGCCGCTTCGGTGGCGCCCAGGCCGCAGACCACGAGGTCCTCCTTGCGCAGCCGCTGCTTCACCATTTTCGCGAGTGCGAGACGCTTCATTGCAGCGCCTTCTTTCGCAGCAGCACCACGACCGGCAGCCGGTTGAGATACGCCTGGCGCGCGGCGTCGCCGATCATCGGCAGCCCCTCGGGGCCGTCGATCACCCAGTGCGGCAGGCCCATCGCCTTCAGCACCGGCTCGCAGATGCGCCCCTTGTACATCTGGTAGTACTGGTTGTCGTCGTAGTGGCCGCGGTGCGCCGCGATCACCAGCAGCGGGATCTGGTGGTGGAAGGCGATGCCGCCGAGCGCGTTCACCGCCAGCAGCACGCCCGAGCTCTGGCACACGAGCGCCGCCTTGCGCCCGCCGAGCCACGCGCCGGCGCAGATGCCGACGCCGTCGTCCTCGCGCGCGAGCCGGATGTGCGTGATCGCGGGATCCGCCTCGCACTGCTTGATGAGATCGCCGAGCCACTGGTCGGGAAGGCTCGCAACCAGGTCGATCCCGGCCTTCTTCAGCTGCTCGAGGATCATCTCTTCGGCAGGTAAGGCGCCTCGGAGAGGTACGCGTTCGTGTAGTACGCGTCGAGATCGGGCATCGGCTTCACCTTGGCGTACGTAGCGAGCAGCTCCTGCGTGTCCTTCCAGTCCTGGGGCGCGGAAGCGAGCATCGGCATTCCCTTGCTGCGCTCGGTGCGCACCAGCGTCATCGCGCCCTCGAGCGTGCCCTGCGCGATGTTCAGTTGTTGCGCGGGCTTCGCTTTAATGAAGATCTCGGCGGCCTCGCGGCGGTTGTCGAAGGCGTATTGCCAGCCGCGCTGCGAAGCGCGCAGGAAGCGGCGCAGCGTGTCCTGGTTCTTGGCGTCCTTCAGCCACTCGCTGTTGGCGACGATGGCGCTCGAGAGTGCAGTGACCTGGCCCAGATCGTAGAGGCGGGTGTAGCCGATCTTCACCCCGGTCTGCGGCTCGAGGCGCACGCCCTGGTCCATGAAGAAGCCGATGAGCGCGTCGGCCTGCTTGTTGAGCATCGCCTGGTCCTTGGCAGCGGTCGAGGCGACGGTGATGATCTGCACGTCCTCGAGCTTGAGGCCGATCTTGCCGAGGAAGGCAGTGAACACGGTCATGCTCGAGTCGCCCGCGGTCATCGCGATGCGCATGCCCTTCACCTCCGACACCTTGGTCGGGCGCGGCGCGTCGGCGCGGTAGATGAAGGCGGAGGGGCTGATCTGCAGCGGCACAGCGACCGCCTTCACCGGCATGCCGTTCACGATGCCGCGCATCATGGTGGAAGCGTCGGCCTGCACCACCGGGTTGCTCGCGTTCGCCGCGAGCTGCAGGACGGTGGTGGAGCCGCTGCCGTCGAGGATCTCGACTTCGAGGCCTTCGTCGCCATAGAAGCCCTTGTCTCGGGCGACGAAGTAGGCGGCATGCTCGCCCGAGGCGGTCCAGTTGAGGCGGAAGGGAAGCTTGGTCTGGGCTACGGCGCCGGCGGCAGATGCGGCGAGCACGAGCCCGAGCACGATGCGTTGCATGAAATCCTCCTTGTGGCCGTGAAATACTACGAGCCGCATGTCGGTTGCGCAATCCACAACGATCGGCCGGCCGGTGCTGCGCAAGGAGGACGAGCGCCTGCTGCGCGGCGCGGGCTGTTACGCCGACGACGTCAATCTCCCCGGCCAGGTCTACGCGTGCATGGTGCGCTCGCCGCATGCGCACGCGAAGATTCTTTCGATAAAAGCCGGGATTTCCGGAGTCATCGCGGTCCTGACCGGGAAGGACGCCGCCGCCGACGGGCTGCAGCCGATCCCGACGCGGCCGGTCACCGTGAACCCGCACGAAGTGAAGCTGCAGAACCGGGACGGCTCGCCGTTCCATATCCCGCCCTACCCGGCGCTGCCCGTCGACGAAGTGCGCTTCGTCGGCCAGGCGGTGGCCATGGTGATCGCCGGAACGCCGATGGCGGCAAAGGACGGCGCCGACGCGGTGGAGGTGGAGTACGAGGTCCTTCCTCCCCACGCAACCACCCTCGTCGACGCCGATGTTGGGAACGATGTTGAAAAAGCATTCCAGTCGGCCGCGCACGTCGTGCGCCTCGACACCGCCATCAACCGCATCACCGGCGTGCCGCTCGAGCCGCGCGCCGTGGTCGCCGCGTTCGCCGACGGGCGCTATACGATCCACGCTCCCACCGGCAGCGCGCAGCGCTTTCGCGCCGATGCGGCGGCGGCGCTCGGCGTGCCGGAGAGCGCGGTGCGCTTCGTGGCGCGCGAAGTCGGCGGCAACTACGGCACGCGCAACTATCTGTGCCCGGAGATCCCGCTCGTGGCCTGGGCGGCGAAGCGCCTCGGCAAGCCGGTGAAGTGGCGCGCCGAGCGGCAGGAATGCTTCTTGAGCGACGACCACGCGCGCGCCCTCTCGGTGCAGGCCGAGCTCGCGCTGGACAAGGACGGCAACTTCCTCGCGTTCCGCTCCGCGAACACCAGCGACGTCGGCGCGTATCCGTTTTCCTATATTCCGCTCACCAAGGGCGTCGGCGTCGCGACCTCGGTCTATCACGTGCCCTGCGCGGCCTTCCGGGCGCGCGCGGTCACCAGCAACACCATGGCGACGTCGCCCTACCGCGCCGCCGGCCGGCCGGAGGTGATGTTCGTGATCGAGCGGCTGATCGACCTGGCGGCACGCAAGCATGGTTTCGACCGCGCCGAGCTCAGGGCGCGCAATCTGATCCGGTCGTTTCCCTACCGGAACAACCAGGGGCTCGTGTACGACAGCGGCGACTATCCGGCAGTGCAGAGGCGTGCTTTAGAACTGGCGGAATGGTCTTCGTTTGAGAAACGACGAAGCGCATCCCGTTCAAGGGGAAAGCTCCGCGGCATCGGCATGGGCCACTACATCGAGCTCAACACCGGCGCACCGCGCGAGCGCGCGCAGATCACGGTGAAGAGGGATGGCACCGTGGACGTCGTGCTCGGCACCATCTCCTCCGGCCAGGGCCACGAGACCAGCTTCGCGCAGCTCGTGTCCGACTGGCTCGGCGTGGATATGGCGCAGGTGCGCTTGCACGCCGGCGACACGGACGTCTCATCCATCGGCGGCGGCACGCATTCGGGCCGCTCGATGCGCATGGGCGCCGTGGTGATCGACGTTGCAGTCAAGCGCATCGTCGAGCAGGGCAGACAAGCGGCCTCCGAGAAGCTCGAAGCCGCGGTGGCGGATATCGAGTTCGCCAACGGCGAATTCCGGGTGAAAGGCACCGACCGCCGCATCGGCCTGTTCGACCTGGCGCCGCTCGCCGGCGAGCACGACAACACCGACGCCCTGCCCTCCTATGCCTTCGGCTGCGCGGTGTGCGAGGTGGAGATCGACCCGGAAACCGGGGTCGTCGAAGTGGTGCGCTATACCTCGGTGGACGACGTCGGCCGCGCGGTGAACCCGCTGATCATCCATGGCCAGACGCACGGCGGCATCGTGGCGGGCGTCGGCCAGGCACTGATGGAGCACATCGTCTACGACGCCGACGGACAGCTCCAGACCGCGAGCTTCATGGACTACGCCATGCCGCGGGCCGACCAGTTTCCGTTTTTCAC
>DATBSZ010000172.1:0-18718 GCA_036559525.1 Burkholderiales bacterium | reverse complement strand
CTTTCGCCGCGCGCTTGATCGCGCGGCCGACGAAATCCGCGCTCGCCGGACCGATCGCGCCTTCGAGCGGCACGACGAGGACCTGCGGCTGCGAACTTTGCGCCGACGCGAGGCCAAAAGCGGCCAGCAGCAGATAAAATGCGATCCAGTGAAGCATGAGCAAGTCCCGGGCGACGCCATTGTCATCCGCGGCGCCCGTCAGAACAACCTAAAGCACCTCAACCTCGCGATCCCGACCGGCGAGCTGGTCGTGGTGACCGGCGTTTCGGGCTCGGGGAAGTCCTCGCTCGTCTTCGACACGCTGTACGCCGAGGGGCAGCGGCGCTACGTCGAGACCTTCAGCCCGTACGCACGCCAGTTCCTCGACCGCATGGACAAGCCCCAGGTCGACGCGGTCGAGGGCATCCCGCCCGCCATCGCCATCGACCAGACCAACCCGGTGCGCACCTCGCGCTCCACGGTCGGGACGATGACCGAGCTGAACGACCACCTGAAGCTCCTCTTCGCCAGGGGGGCGAAGCTCCACTGCCGCGGCTGCGGCAAGCCCGTGGTCAGGGACACGCCCACGTCGATTTTTGACGACCTGCTGAAAAACGGCGAGGCGCGCCTGGTCATCACGTTTCCGGTGCCGATCCCGAAGAACTTCACCGAGAAAGAGGTCGAGGACCTCCTGCAGCGCCAGGGCTACACCCGCCTCCACTCACGCTCGAAGACGCTCCTCGAGGTGATCCAGGACCGGGTCCGCGCGACACCGGAAGACCGGGCGCGTATCACCGAAGCCCTCGAATCGGCGCTCAAGTTCGGCCAGGGCAAGGTGAACGTCTACGAGGGCGAGAAGGTGCTCCGCTTCTCGTCTGCCCTGCACTGCGCCGAGTGCGACATCCAGTACGCCGAGCCGACGCCGGCGATGTTCTCGTTCAACTCGCCGCTCGGCGCCTGCGAGTCCTGCCGCGGCTTCGGGCGCGTGATCGGCGTCGATTTTGGGCTCGTCGTTCCCAACGAAACGCTCAGCCTGAAGGGCGGCGCGGTCCGGACCTGGCAAACGAAGAGCTTCAAGGAGTGCCAGGACGATCTCGAGAAGTACGCGAAGAAACGGAAGGTTCCGCTCGACACGCCGTGGCATGAATTGGACGAGAAACAGAAGCACTGGGTCCTCGAAGGCGAGCCGGAGTGGGTGAGCTGGCGCAAGTCCTGGCCCGGCGTGTGGTACGGCGTGCGTCGCTTCTTCAAGTGGCTGGAGAGCAAGGCCTACAAGATGCACATCCGGGTGCTGCTCTCGAAGTACCGCGCCTACACCGAGTGCGCCGCCTGCCTGGGTACCCGGCTCAAGCCCGAGGGTCTGCTGTGGAGGCTCGACGGCAAGTCGATCCACGATCTCGTGCTGCAGCCGATCTCGCAAACGCGGACGTTCTTCGAAAAGTTCGGTTTCGACGACGAGGCGACCGACCTCCTGCTGAAGGAGATCCGCACGCGCCTGAACTATTTGTGCGACGTCGGCCTGGGCTATCTCACGCTCGACCGCCAGTCGCGCACCCTTTCCGGCGGCGAGGTGCAGCGCATCAACCTGACCACCGCACTCGGCACCTCGCTCGTGAATACGCTGTTCGCGCTCGACGAGCCCTCGATCGGCCTGCATCCGCGCGACATGGGCCGGGTGATCGAGGTGATGAAGCGGCTGCGCGACGCCGGCAACACGCTCGTCGTGGTCGAGCACGACCCGCAGATCATGTTCGCCGCCGACCGCATCCTCGACATGGGGCCAGGACCGGGGGAGCGCGGGGGTGAGATCGTCTTCTTCGGGCCCGCGGAAAAATTGCGGGCTGAAAAGACCCTGACCGCGGAATATCTCTCCGGCCGGCGCGTCGCCGGCGAGCCCCGGAACCCCAAGCCTCCCCGGGAATTCATCGAAGTCCTCGGCGCGTCGCAGCACAACCTGAAGAACATCGACGTGCGCATCCCGCTCAACAGGCTGGTGTGCGTAACAGGCGTGTCCGGCTCGGGCAAGTCCACGCTGATTCAGGATGTGCTCTACCCGGCGCTGCGCAAGTCGAAAGGCAAGCCGACCGAGGCGCCGGGCGCGCATCGCGAGCTGCGCGGCGCGAAAAAAGTGAGCAGCGTCGTGATGGTCGACCAGTCGCCGATCGGCAAGACCACGCGCTCGAACCCGGCGAGCTATGTCGGCGCCTTTGACGAAATCAGGAAGATCTTTTCAAAGGAAAAAACCTCGAAGGAGCGCGGCTACACCCCCGGCACGTTCAGCTTCAACTCGGGCAACGGCCGCTGCCCGACCTGCTCGGGCTGCGGCTTCGAGCACGTCGAAATGCAATTCCTCTCGGACGTGTACCTGCGCTGCCCCGACTGCGACGGCCGGCGCTACCGCGACGAGATCCTCGAGGTACGCATCGAAGGCAAGTCGATCGCCGACGTGCTCGAGCTGACCGTGGCCGAAGCCGCGCGCTTCTTCCGCAAGAGCGAGGAGGTGCAGGACCGTCTCGCACCGCTGATCGACGTCGGCCTGGAATACCTGCGTCTTGGGCAACCGGTCCCCACCTTGTCCGGCGGCGAGGCGCAGCGCCTGAAGCTCGCGGGGCACCTCGCCGACACCGACGACGAGGCGGACAAACTCTTTCTCTTCGACGAGCCCACCACCGGGCTGCACTTCGACGACGTCGCGAAGCTACTGCGCGCTTTCCGCCAGCTCCTCGCCGCGGGCCATTCGCTGGTGGTGATCGAGCACAACCTGGACGTGATCCGCTCGTCCGACTGGATCCTCGACCTCGGGCCGGAAGGCGGCGACGCGGGCGGAGAGATCGTGTGCGAAGGAACGCCGGCGGAAGTCGCGAGGCACGAGACTTCGTTCACGGGAAAAGCCCTGCGGGAGTACGAAGAAGCGTTCAAGAAGCCGCCCGTGGCGAAGGAGCCGCCGGGCCGCTATCTCGGCAACTCGATCCGCATCCACCACGCGCGCGAGCACAACCTCAAGAACATCGACGTCGAGATCCCGCGCGGCCGCTTCACGGTGATCACCGGCGTTTCCGGGTCGGGCAAGTCGACCCTCGCCTTCGACATCCTGTTCAACGAGGGCCAGCGCCGCTACCTCGAATCGCTGAACGCCTACGCGCGCCAGTTCGTCCAGGCCGCCTCGCGCCCCGACGTCGACGCGATCTTCGGCATCCCGCCGACGGTGGCGATCGAGCAGCGCACCAGCCGCGGCGGGCGCAAGTCCACCGTCGGCACGCTGACTGAGGTGCATCACTTCCTGCGCCTGCTCTTCGTGAAGCTGGGTACGCAGCACTGCCCCGACTGCGACGTGCCGATCGAGCCGCAGAGCGAGGAAGTCATCGCGGCCCGGCTGCTGAAGCAGTACCGGGGACAGAAAATCTCCCTGCTGGCGCCGCTCGTCATCAACCGCAAGGGCGTCTATACCGATCTCGCGAAGTGGGCGCTGTCGAAGGGCTACTGGCACCTGCGCGTCGACGGCAAGCTCCTGCCGACGCGCCCCTTCCCGCGCATCGACCGGTTCAAAGAGCACACGATCGAATTGCCCGTAGGGGATATTGTCGTCTCCGCGAAGGCGGAGACCCAGTTGCGTCAACTCCTCTCCAAGACGCTCGAAATCGGCAAAGGCGTAGTGCACGTACCGGCCGGAAAGGAAGTCCAGATCTTTTCCACCAAGCGCGCCTGCCGCTCGTGCGGCCGCAGCTTTCCCGAGCTCGACCCGCGCCTTTTCTCCTACAACTCCAAGCACGGCTGGTGCGCCGCCTGCTACGGCACCGGCCTGCAGATCGACGACGTCGAGTGGAGCGACGAGCGCGCGCGCACCGGCGCCGAGGACAACGTGCTCGATTCCTGGATCGAGTGGCTCGAGATCGACGAAGCCTGCCCGGAATGCGAGGGCCGGCGCCTGAACCGCGAGGCGCTCGCCGTACGCTGGAAGGGAAAAAACATCGCCGAGTACGCGGGGCAGCCCATCGACCATTTGAAGTTGCTTTTTCAAGACATTCCATTGGCGGGGCGTGAAAGCGAGATCGCCCGTGACATCGTGGCCGAGCTGAACTCGCGCCTCGGCTTCCTCGGCGAGGTGGGCCTGGGCTACCTGACGCTCGACCGCTCGGCGCCGACCCTTTCCGGCGGCGAGGCGCAGCGCATCCGGCTCGCGGCGCAGCTCGGCTCCAACCTGCGCGGCGTGTGCTACATCCTCGACGAGCCGACGATCGGCCTGCACCACCGCGACAACAAGATCCTGCTCGACGTGCTCGAGAAGCTCGAAGCCAAGGGCAACTCGCTGGTGGTGGTCGAGCACGACGAGGACACCATCCGCCGCGCGCAGCACGTCATTGACCTCGGCCCGGGCGCCGGCAAGCTCGGCGGCGCGGTGGTCGCGCAGGGCGACGCGGAGGAGCTCATGGAGAACCCCGCCTCGCTGACGGGGCAGTTTCTGCGTCACCCCCTGCGTCACCCGCTCCAGCCCCGGCGGCCGGTTTCGAAGAAAAATGATTCGCTGGAGGTGCACAAGGCAAGCCTGCACAACCTGAAAAACGTCGACGTGCGCATCCCGCTCGGCCGCCTGGTCGCGGTCACGGGAGTTTCAGGTTCGGGCAAGTCGACCCTCGCGCGCGACGTGCTCTATGAATCCTTCATGCAGAAAGCCGCCGTCGGTTGCAAGGCGATCAAGGGCCGCGAGCGCATCGAGCGCGTGCTCGAGGTCGACCAGACGCCGATCGGCAAGACGCCGCGCTCCTGTCCGGCGACGTACGTCGGCTTCTACGACTCGATCCGCAAGCTCTTCGCCGATACCACCGAGGCGCGCGTGCGCGGCTGGGGCGCGAGCCGCTTCTCCTTCAACACCAGGGGCGGGCGCTGCGAGATCTGCGAAGGCCAGGGCCTGAAGAAGATCGAGATGTCCTTCCTGCCCGACGTGAAGGTGACGTGCGAAGGCTGCGGCGGCGCGCGCTTCAACCCCGAAACGCGGCAGGTGCGGCTGCGCGGCAAGACGGTCGGCGAGGTGCTCGGCATGAGCGTCGACGAGGCGGTCGGGTTCTTCGCCGCGCATCCCTCGATCCACCGCTGCCTGACCCTGCTGCAGGACGTCGGCCTCGGCTACCTCACCCTCGGGCAGCAGAGTCCCACCTTGTCCGGCGGCGAAGCGCAACGCATCAAGCTCGTCTACGAATTGGCGAAGCGAAGCGAGGTCAAGACACTATATGTATTGGATGAGCCGACCGTCGGCCTGCACATGGCCGACGTAGAGAAGCTGATCCGCGTGCTCCACCGCCTCGTGGACGCGGGCAACACGGCCGTAGTAATCGAGCACAATCTCGACGTGATCGCGGAAGCCGACTGGATCGTCGACCTCGGCCCGGAAGGCGGCGACGGCGGCGGCAAAGTCGTGTTCCAGGGGATCCCCGACACCATGACGGCCGGCCATACTGCCGCCGCTCTGCTCCCATTTCTCGCGCAACGGCGGTAGCCCTGATGATCGCCGCGCCGGTGCTCTGGTCGAGCGCCGGTGTGGTGACGCGCCACATCCAGCGCGCCGAGCCTTTCGAGCAGGTGTTCTGGAGGAGCCTGTTCGCTTTCGGTTTTGTTTTCCTGGCTCTACTTCTGCAAAAAGCCCACCCGTGGAGAGCGCTGCGCGCCGCCGGCTGGCCGGGCCTCGCCTCCGGCCTGATGTGGGCGATCATGTTCACCGCGTTCCTGTTCGCCCTGTCGCTCACCACTACCGCCAACACTCTCGTCGTCATGAGCGTCAGTCCGCTCCTGACCGCGCTCTTCGCGAGCGTCTTCCTGAAAGACCCGGTGCCATTGCGCACGTGGCTCGCCGCGGGCGCCGCCGCGGTCGGCATCGCGTGGATGTTCGGCTCTTCATTGGAGCAACACTTCCTCGGCATGGCGATCGCCTTCCTGATCCCGGTCGCGGCGGCGATCAACGTCGTCGTCCTGCGCGCGAGCGCGGCGAACCTTGATCTCATCCCGGCCGTGATGCTGGGCGGCGCGCTGTCGTGCCTGCTCGTCCTGCCTTTTGCCCTGCCCGTTTCTGCGACTCCAAGGGACCTTGCCCTGCTGGCCTTCCTCGGCGTCTTTCAGCTCGGGCTGCCTTGCATGCTGCTCGTGATCGCGAGCCGCGCACTGCTCGCTCCGGAAATTGCCTTGCTGGGATTGCTTGAAGTCGTCCTTGGGCCGCTGTGGGCGTGGCTCGGCGCCGGCGAAGTGCCCGGCAGCTCGACCGTGCTCGGCGGAATCGTGGTGCTTGGCGCGCTAGTCGCGAACGAGCTCTACACGGCGCGGACAGCTTCACTGAGAAAAACTTCACATCTTCATTCTTCTATCTGGCGGCCATAGCAGCCCGCAACCACGCCTTCCCATCCTAAAACCGGATCTCAAAAAAGGCCGTGCTCAAGGGTATTATCCGAGCGGATGCGACGAATCCGCGTTCTGTTTGTGCTGGCCCTCGCCGCCGCCTGCGCGCTGCCGAGCGTAACAGCCTCGGCGCCGATTTCCGATTTCACCTTCGCGACGGATCAGGGAGTGCTGCGCCTCGACAGTTTGCGCGGCAAGGTCGTGTATCTCGATTACTGGGCGTCCTGGTGCGTGCCTTGCCGCCAGTCGTTCCCGTGGATGAACGAGATGCACTCGCGGTACGGCGACAAGGGGCTGGTCATTGTCGCCGTGAACGTAGACCGAGACGCCGCCGAGGCGCGAAGCTTCCTGACGCAATATCCGGCCGCCTTTATCGTCGCCTACGACCCAGAAGGCAAGACCGCGAAGGCGCTGGCGCTGAAAGGCATGCCGAGTTCGTTCGTGATCGACCGCCAAGGACAGATCGTCGGAACGCATGTTGGCTTTCGCGAAGCCGCCAAGGCCGGCATCGCGGAACAAATCAAGGCATTGCTGGGAGTTCCGGCGCGGTGAACCCTCGCATCATGGCAGCGCTGCTTTGCGCCGCGCTGCTCGCTGGCTGCGCGAGCGAGAACGTGGAGCCATGGGAGCGTGATGTGCTTGCGCGGAAGCCCATGCAGCTCGATGCCTACCCGCTCGACACCTTCATCGACGAGCACATCTACTTCTCGAAGGAATCGGCGAGCGGCGGTCAAGGCATCGGCGGCGGGGGCTGCGGCTGCAACTGAACAAGCCGGCATCCATCCTGCAGGCATTGGCCGCCGCCACCTGCGGCCTGCTCGCGAGCGCGCCGGCGGCCCACGCCCAGGCGCCAACCACGCCGCGGCCGGCGCAGCGAAGCCCGTGGGAGATCGAGTCTGCGATCCTGTTTTACAGCGAGCAGGATCGCGTCACACTCATCGAGCCGGTAATCCGCATGAGCAGGCAGCTCTCTGAGGACGAAGCCATCGCCATCAAGCTGGTAGTGGATTCGCTCACCGGCTCGAGCCCGAGCGGCGCGGTACCCTCTACGACGCCGCAAACCTTCACCTCGCCTTCGGGCAACGACACGTACCGCACGCCGGCCAACGCGACGCCGCTCGATCCGACTTTCCTCGACACGCGCGTGGCGCTCTCTTTCGATTGGACCCGGCCCCTGGGAGCCGAGCGGCGCATCGTCTACACCGGCCACGCCTCCACGGAGTACGACTACACCTCGATCGGCCTCGGCGCGACGGTGTCGCAGGACTTCAACAAGCGCAGCACGACGCTCACCGCCGGACTCTCGTACAACGCCGACAAGGTCGAGCCGGTGGGCGGCATACCGTCGGGGCTCACGACACAGCCCGCGTTTCCGGGAGTGAAGACGACGGCAGGCGCCAGCGACGGCAAGAGCGTGCTCGACGCGCTGCTCGGCGTCACGCACGTCTTCAACCGCACCACGCTGATGCAATTCAATTACACCTACGGCCGCGATTCCGGCTACCTCACCGATCCGTACAAGCTGGTCTCCGTGGTCGACCCCGCGACCGGCATTCCAGTGCAGACGATCTACGAGAAACGCCCGGAGGATCGCGCTCGCAGCACGCTGTATTGGCGCGCGCTGAAGGCGTTCGACCGGGACGTGCTCAACGCGTCGTACCGGTACTATTGGGATGACTGGGGCGTCAAGGCCCACACCGTGGATTTGCGCTACCGCCGGGATCTGGGCGGCCCCTACCTGGAGCCGCACCTGCGGTATTCGAAGCAAGTGCAGGCGGCGAATTTCTACCGGCCGTTTCTGCGCGCCGGCGAATCCGAGGAATTCGCAAGCGCGGACTACCGGCTGGCGGAGATGAGCACCGTCACCCTGGGCGTGAAGTTGGCGATCCCTTCGAAAACCGGCGAGCTGAGCGCACGCCTGGAGTACATGCTGCAGACCGGGGAGGACCACCCTGCCGGCGCGCCCGGCCAGCTGGCTGCCCAGGATCTGTTCCCGGACACCAAGGCGGTCATCGCCCAAATCAGCTACTCGTTCCGCTGGTGAAGTCTGAGTTGAGCTTCGAGCAGGCCGCGGGCTACGCGGTCTGCCGCTTCCGGGCGATGGCGAGCCCGTGCGAGGTCCTGGTCGATTCCGACGACGAGTCGATGGCGCGCCGCCTGGGCACCCTGGCGCGCGAGGAGGCGTTGCGGGTGGAGCGCAAGTTCAGCCGCTATCGCGACGACAACATCGTGCATCGCATCAACACGGCGCACGGGGCGCCCGTGGCTGTGGACGACGAGACAGCCGCGCTGCTCGACTACGCCGACACTTGCTGGCGGCTGAGCGGCGGATTGTTCGACATCACCTCTGGCATATTGCGGCGCGCGTGGCGCTTCCAGCGCGGCGCTCGCGTGCCGGCACAGGCGGCCGTGGCGGCGCTACTCCCGCTGATCGGATGGCATCACGTGCGCTGGGCGAAACCGGTCATCGAGTTGCCTCCCGGCATGGAGATCGATTTCGGCGGTCTGGGCAAGGAATACGCTGTCGATCGCTGCACGCGCCTGCTCGGCGTCGAGACGACGGCGAGCTTGCTGGTCAACTTCGGTGGCGATCTTGCCACCACCGGCGCGCGGCGCGACGGCCATGGCTGGGTGATCGGCGTGGAGAGCCCCGACAGCGTCAGCGACGTGAGCGCGGTTACGCACGCGGCGCGGCTTGCATTCGAGCTCAGCCGCGGCGCCGTTGCCACCAGCGGTGATGCGCGCCGCTTCGTCCTGGACGGCGGCAGGCGCTACGGCCACATCCTCGATCCGCGCACCGGCTGGCCAGTGGCGGGCGCGCCGCGTTCGGTCACTGTCGTGGGCAACACCTGCACCGAGGCCGGAATTCTCGCCACGCTGGCCATGCTGCGCGGCGCCGGCGCTGAAGCGTGGCTGGAAAATCAGGGCACGCGCTACTGGTGCTTACGCTGAGCGAGCTGTTTGCTGGTACAATGAGCTCCAGGTTGCTGTTGCGCACATCCGGTTAGCGTCTCAGTCCGTTCTTAGCGGTCCATCCTGGACCGCTCAAAAACAAGCCTAAAAAGCATCTGCCTGAACCGGTCGAAGGCTAGCCCTTCACAGGCCGATCTCAGGAGATTTTCCATTAGCACGCCGTTCGATTCACTCGGCCTTCGCGCCGAGCTGCTCCGCGCTGTTGCGGAGCAGGGCTATACCCAACCCACCCCGATCCAGCTTCAAGCCATCCCGGTCGTCCTCGCGGGGCGCGACCTGCTCGGCGCCGCGCAGACCGGCACCGGCAAGACCGCAGCTTTTGCCTTGCCCATCCTCCAAAATCTAGGAGGGAAAGCGACCTCGTCCCATTCCCCCGCCCGCCACCCGGTGCGTGCGCTCATCGTCACGCCGACGCGCGAGCTCGCGGCGCAGGTCGAGCAGGACTTCCGCACCTACGGCAAGCACGTTCAACTGAAATCGAGCCTCGTCTACGGCGGCGTCGGCATGCAGCCGCAGGTCGACGCGCTGCGCCGCGGCGTCGACATCCTCGTCGCCACCCCCGGCCGCCTGCTCGACCACGTCCAGCAGAAGACCGTGAACCTCGGCCAGGTCGAGATCCTGGTGCTGGACGAAGCCGACCGCATGCTCGACATGGGCTTCATCAACGACATCCGCAAGATCCTCGCCCTGCTGCCGGCGACGCGGCAGAACCTGCTGTTCTCCGCTACCTTCCCCGACGAGATCCGCAAGCTCGCGGCGTCCTTCATGAAGAACCCGCAGACCGTGGAAGTCGCCCGGCGCAACACCCCGGCCGAGCTCGTCGCGCAGGTCCAGCACCCGGTGAGCCACGACCGCAAGCGCGAGCTCCTCGCCCACCTGGTCAAGTCGAACGACTGGCGCCAGGTCCTGGTGTTCGTGAAAACCAAGCACGGCGCCAACCGCCTCGCGCAGCAGCTCGAGCGCTCCGGCATCGAGGCCGACGCGATCCACGGCAACAAAGCCCAGAACCACCGCACCCGCACCCTCAAGCGCTTCAAGGACAACGAGCTGCGCGTCCTTGTGGCGACCGACATCGCGGCGCGCGGCCTCGACATCGAGGCCCTGCCGCACGTCGTCAACTACGACCTGCCGCACGTCGCCGAGGACTACGTCCACCGCATCGGCCGCACCGGCCGCGCCGGCGCCGAAGGCGAAGCCGTATCGCTGGTGACGCACGAAGACCGTCCCCTCATGGCCGCGATCGAGAAGCTGATGAACCGCAAGGTCGACCAGCGCGTGATCGAAGGCTTCGAGCACGGCACCCGCAGCCAAGAACCGGCTGAAGATCGGGACAACCGCGGAAATCGGTCCCAGAGCCCGAATTCAGGGCGCCGGCAGCAGCAACAGCCGCGCCAGCGGCAAGGCCAGCAGCGCCGCCCCGAGCAGCGCCACGGCCAGCCGAAACATGGTGGCAATGGGCACGGCGGAAATCACGGCGGAAATCGGGGTCAGAGCCCGAACTCGCAGCGCTTCGGCGGCCAGCGCCGCGGCGGTCGTCCCGGTAATGGCGCAGCCGCACTGCCGGCGCAGATCGCAAAGGAACGCGAGGCGCAGATCGCGGAAGCGCGCGCACGGATGGCAGCCGAAGGCGAGCCGGTCCCGGCCGCGCCCGAGCCCGCCAAGCGCTCGCGCTACGAGCCGCAGCTCGGCGGGTCGCTCGGAAACAAGCGCCGGGAATAGCCGACGGGCTTGCCGGCGGCGTGCATCGCCGCCCGGTATCCGAAAGTCAGCGCGGGCCCGAGCGTCGTACCCGGACCGGGATAGGTACCCAGCATGATGGAAGCCATGTCGTTTCCCACGGCATACAGCCCATCTATGGGAATTCCTTTCGTATCCAGCAACTGGCCATCGACGTCGGCTTGCAAACCCGCGCTCGTCGCGATCTCGGCCGGCCAGACCGCGAGCGCGACGAACGGCCCCTGCTCGATGGGACGCAGGCAGGGATTGGGCGCCTGCAGCGGATCGCCGTTGAACCGGTTGAGCTCGGTCTCTCCCTTGCCGTAATCCAGGTCCTTTCCGCTGCGAGCCATCGAGTTATGGCGCGCGACGGTGGCGACCAGCGCTTGCGGCTCGATCCCGAGCTTTGCGGCGAGCCGCTCCAATGACGGCGCGACGACGAGGTAGCCCGACTTCTCGAACGGCTTCAAGTTGGTCGTGCCGGGGTAGACGACCCCCAGCCCGTATCGCGCGACGAAAGAAGCCTCGCAGACCAGATAAGCCGGGATCGTGGGCGTACTCTTGTGGGACTCGTACATGCCCAGCACGAAGTCGTGGTACGAGTCCGCCTCGTTGACGAACCGCTTGCCGGCCGCGTTGACGGCGATCAAGCCGGGCTTGGCGCGATCCAGCAGCAAATGGGGAAACACGCCCCGACTGCCGTCGGCGCGGCGAGTGCGCGATACCGGCGCCCAGAACGCTCCCGGCCCATGCGCGTCCGCGCCAATCGTGCCGCCCTGCCGCAGGGCCAGCTCGATCCCATCGCCCGTATTTGCCGGGCAGGCTACCGTATCCGCCGGGGTCGGCTTGGGCATGAACCGCTCGCGCAGTTTGGCGCTGTGACCATAGCCGCCGGTGGCGATCACCAACCCTTTTCGCGTGTTGATCCGCAGTGTCCGGCCTTGAGACCGGACCACGACCCCGGCGACGCGACCTGCGCCGCTGACGACTTCCATCACAGTGGTGTCGAACATCACCGGAACGCGGTTTTTCTTCAGGCTGTAGAACAGGCGGGCGACCAGGGCGTTGCCCATGACGATGCGGGTGCCGCGCGAATAGCGCAGCCTGTCGGCGAGGTAGCGTAGCAGCAGCCTGCCGGCATAGAGAAAATTGCCGACGCTGCGGAACCGGTTGATCAGGGGCGGCAAGTCGGCCTTTCCGGCCATCATCCCGCCGAGCAGCAGGAACTCGGGAATGGGCGGCCGGACGCGCTCGAAGTCCTTGCCCAGCAACCGCCCATCGAACATCGCCGGAACCAGCGTGCGTCCATACACGGCGGCACCCTCCATGTCGCGGTAGTCCGGGTGTTTGCCGCTCGGATTGAAGTGGACGTCGCTCTTCGCGCGGAGGTACTCCACCATGTCAGGGCCTGTCGAGAGGAATGCGGAGCGCAGGCCGCTGGCATCGGGCACGCCGGTCAGCTTGTCCAGGTAAAGCGCCGCCGCCTCGGGGCTGTCTTGATAGCCGGCGGCCGTGCTTTGACGGTTGCCGGGGATCCAGATCGTGCCCGCCGATGTCGCCGTCGTCCCGCCCACACGGTCGGTCTTCTCTATCAGCAACGGCTTGAGGCCTTCGATGGCAGCCACGAGGGCCGTCGTCATCCCCGCGGCGCCCGCGCCCATCACGATCAGGTCATATTGTTGATCCCAATTCGAGCCAGCCATCGCTTTCGAGCTTAAGCGATGTGAAGGAAGGCCTGGAACTACGCGGGCACGCGCATTGCTGCTCTTTTTAGCGTGATCGACACTGGAGGACGCATGAGACTCGCGCAGGTTTCCAGCCGCCTGGCTGATCTTTCCGAGCAGTACGAAGTCCCCGAGAAGCTGGGCCGCGTTTCCGAAAAGGTCCACGACGGGGTCAGCGTGGCGAGCGAAGCCGCCCGAAAGGGCGCGGCGATGGCCTATCGCGCCGCCCTTGAGCACCCCAGGACTGCCATCGGGGGCGTCATCATCGCCGCCGTTCTGGTCGGCGGAGCCCTGTGGTACGTGTTCGGCGACTGGCGCCGGCCTGCGGCGCCCCGCAGGCGGCACGCGACGCGCGTCCGGGCGGGCGCCGAGCGGCGCCGCAAGCCGCGGCAGGCGCGCGCCTCCACCTAGTTTCCCCTTTTTAATCAGTGCTATATCGCGTCGTCGCGGGCTCCGCCGCGCCCTAGAATAGGGGGATGAAAGAGCCCCAACCCCGCGCAGTCCACCTCAAGGATTACGCCCCGCCGGCATTTCGGGTCGACTCGGTCGACCTCGACGTCGACATTCGCGAAGACCACGCGCTGGTGCGCGCGAAGCTCGAGATCCGGCGCCATGCGGTCGGCCCGCTGGTGCTGGACGGCGACGAGCTCGAGCTGGTTTCCGTGGCGCTGAACGGAAAGCCGGTTCCGTACAAGGTGACCGAAGACAAGCTCACGGTCGCCGAGGTGCCCGATTCCTTCACCCTCGAAACGGTGTCGCGGATCGTGCCGCAGAAGAACACCAAGCTCGAAGGCCTGTACGCCACCAAGCACGGCTTCGTCACCCAATGCGAGGCCGAGGGATTCCGGCGCATCACCTGGTTCGTCGACCGGCCCGATGTGATGGCCCGCTATACGACCACGGTACGCGCCGACCCGAAGAAGTACCCGGTGCTGCTGTCCAACGGCAACCTGGTCGCTTCCGGCGAAGGCTGGGCGAAATTCGAGGACCCCTTCCCCAAGCCTTCGTACCTCTTTGCCCTGGTCGCGGCCAACCTCGAGCTGCTGCGCGAGGGCAACCTCTCCATTTACGTCGAGCCGGGGAACCTCGACCAGGCGGGCTGGGCGATGGACTGCCTCAAGCGCGCGATCGCGTGGGACGAGAAGCGCTTCGGCCTGAAGCTGGACCTCGAGGAATACAAGATCGTCGCTGTCGGCGACTTCAATTCCGGCGCCATGGAAAACAAGGGCCTCAACATCTTCAACACGCGCTACGTGCTGGCGCGCGCCGACACTGCCACCGACGTGGACTACCTGAACATCGACCGCGTGGTGGCGCACGAGTACTTCCACAACTGGACCGGCAACCGCGTCACCTGCCGCGACTGGTTCCAGCTCTCGCTCAAGGAAGGCCTGACGGTGTTCCGCGACCAGGAATACGGCGCCGACACCTATTCGCGCGGGGTCACGCGCATCCAGGAAGTACGCTCGCTGCGCGCCAACCAGTTTCCCGAGGACGCCGGGCCGATGAAGCACCCGGTGCGGCCGCAGTCGTACATGGAGATCCGCAACTTCTACACCATGACGGTGTACGAGAAGGGCGCCGAGGTGGTGCGCATGCAGCACACGCTGCTCGGCGAGGAGAAGTTCCAGGCCGGAATGCGCCTGTAC
Organism: Burkholderiales bacterium; assembly: GCA_036559525.1. GTDB lineage: Bacteria > Pseudomonadota > Gammaproteobacteria > Burkholderiales > SG8-39 > SCGC-AG-212-J23. The sequence goes on along the minus strand of DATBSZ010000172.1, from coordinate 4,296 downwards.
TTCAAGCGCCACGACGGCCAAGCGGTCACCACCGACGACTTCGTGCAGGCGATGCAGGATGCATCGGGGATCGACCTGCAGCAGTTCAAGCGCTGGTACGACGTCGCAGGCACGCCCACCGTAAGATGCGAGGGACACTACGAGAACGGCCAGTTCGTCCTGACGGCGAAGCAGTCGATGAGTCCGCCGTTCCACATCCCGTTCGCGGTGAAGATCGGCGAGCACGAGCAGGTTCTCTCGCTCAAAAAAGCGGAAGAGCGCTTCAGCTTCCCGGCGAAGGAGAAGCCGGTGCCGTCGCTGCTGCGCGAGTTCTCCGCGCCGGTGATCCTCGACTATCCGTACGGCGAGGACGACCTGCTCCACCTGGTGGCGCGCGACGACGATCCGTTCAACCGCTGGGAAGCCGGGCAGCGCCTCGCCGCGACGATCATCCTGCAGCGGAAGGGAGAGCCTTCGGCGCGCTTCGTAGAAGCCGCTCGCAAGCTGCTGCGCGATCCCGACCCCGCATTCGCCGCCGAGGTGCTGAGCCTGCCGGCGGAGACCTTCCTCGCCGAGCAGATGGACGTGGTCGATCCCGACGCGCTGCACGAATCGAGGAACGCGCTGCGCCGGGCGCTCGCGCGCTCCCTGAAGGAGGAGCTCCTCTCCACCTACCAGGCGCTGCAATCGAAAACCCCCTACTCGCCCGACGCCCGGTCCATCGGCCGGCGCGCGCTGCGCAACCTCTGCCTCGGCTATCTGGCGGAGCTCGGCCTGTCGACGCTCGCCTACGAGCAGTTCCAGCGCGCCGACAACATGACCGACTCGATGGCTGCGCTCGCCACGCTCGCGAACCTCGACTGCCCGGAGCGCGAGCCCGCGCTAGCCGCGTTCTACGAGCGGTGGAAGAACGAGCCGCTGGTGGTCGACAAGTGGCTCGCGGTCCAGGCCGGCTCGCGGCGTCCCGCGACCCTGGACACCGTAAAGCGGCTGCTGAAGCACCCCGCGTTCGACCTCAAGGTGCCGAACCGGGTGTACGCGCTCGTGCGCACCTTCGCGGCGAACCACGTGCGCTTCCACGCCGCCGGCGGCGGCGGCTACGCGTTCCTCGTCGACCAGATCGTCGCGCTCAACGCGCTCAACCCGCAGGTCGCGGCCCGCATGGCGCGCTCGTTCGACCGCTGGAAGCGCTTCGACGAGAAAAGGCAGGCGCACGCGAAGCAACAGCTCGAGCGCATCCGCGATACGGAGAAGCTCTCCAAGGACGTCGCCGAGATCGTAGCCAAAGCGCTAGCATGACCCCCTGAAGGGGGAAAAAGCATGACGATGCTCGTGATCGCGACCGTGGCATTCATCGCCACGCATTTCGTCACCAGCACACCGCTGCGCCCGGCGCTGGTCAACGCCATGGGCGAGTGGCCGTATCGCGGCGTCTATTCGCTGGTGGCCTTCGTGACGCTCGGCTGGATGGTCTGGGCGTACGCCTCGGCCCCCCGAGAATTGCTGTGGAGTGGGTTTCCCAATACACCCTACTGGGCGATGCCGGTCGCTTTTGTCCTGATCGCCTGCGGCTACTGGCGCAATCCCACGATGGTCGGCGCGGACAAGCTCCTCAAAAGCGAGGATCCGGCGCGCGGCATGATCCGCATCACGCGCCACCCGATCATGTGGGGAATCATGCTGTGGGCCGGGGCGCACATCGTGGCGCGCGGCGACCTCAAGTCGCTCGTGTTCTTCGGCGGCTTGCTGGTCGTCGCCCTGGTCGGAACCCTGTCGATGGATTCGCGAAAGAAAGCGAATCCGGACTGGCCGCGCTTCGCCGCGGTGACCTCACACGTGCCGTTCGTCGCAATCGCGCAGGGGCGCAACCGCATCGTTTGGCGCGAGATCGGGTGGCTGCGGCCAGCGATCGGGCTGGCCGCGTTCTTCGCCGTCCTGCTGTTTCACCCCTAGTACTACGCTTCGGCCGTCGTCGGGTCCATCATCGCCCGTACCTGCGAGATGCGGTTGGCTGGGAAGCCGCCGCATTTCGCGTGCTCCTCGATGATCTTGGGCGAAGCCGCGTTGTAGACGCAATACAGCTTGTCGTCGACCACGAAGCTCTCCACCCACTGGATCTTGGGCCCGAGGGTCTCGATGACCCCGTTGGACTTCTGCGCCACCTGCCTCAGCTCGTCGCGGCTCAGCTTGCCGGCGCCCGGCAGCTCGCGCTCGATCACGTATTTCGGCATCGTTCCTCTCCTCTGGTTTTGACATACCGCGGGTATGTAAATAACATACCGTCGGTATGGAAGTCAATGACGCCCGGCTGCTGCAGGGCAGCGAGACCCAGAAGACGCTGCGCCGCGAGGCGCGCAAGATCTTTGCCAAAAAGGGATATTCCGGCGCCAACACCAACGAGCTGGTGCAGCGCGCGCGCGTCACCAAGGGCGCGCTCTACCACCACTTCGCGAACAAGCGCGAGCTCTACCACTCGGTGGTCGAGGACATGGAGCGTGAGCTGGTCGAGCGCCTTGAGGATGCCGCCACGGCCGCCGCGGGCGGGCGCCGCGACCCGTGGGAGCGGCTGCGCGCGATGTGCCGCGCCTATCTCGACGCCTGCCGCGACCCTGCCCTGGCCCGCATGCTGGTACTCGAGGCGCCGGTGGTCCTCGGCTGGAAGACCTGGTGCGACCTCGAGCAGAAGTACGAGGTGGCGGCGTTCGCGCGGTGCTTGGAGGAAGCGAATCGCGACGCCGGCGCGCTGCCCGAGCCCGCCGAGACCCTGGCGCAGGTGATCCTCGGCGCGCTTACCACCGGCGCGCGCGTGATCGCAACCTCGGCCGATCCCAGCGCCGCTCGTGCCGATATCCAGAAGACGATCGACCGGCTGATCGCCGGGCTGCGCTCAACCGCGCGCTAGCTTTCGCTGCACGCGGGCATCGAACTTTTCGACGTTCACCACCACGCGTTCGTGCGTGCCATCGCCGATCAGTTCCTTCTCGTCGCGCGCTTCGACCCTGAAGGTGACCGTGCGCCCTGAAACGCTCTCGACGGTCGCGTTTGCAAAAATTTTCATTCCGACCGGCGTGGCGGCGATATGCCGCACGTCGAGCCGGGTGCCGAGGCTCTGGTGGCCCGGCGGCAGCAAGTGCTCGATCGCCGCAAGCGCCGCCGCCTCTATGAGATTGATCATCACCGGCGTGGCGAGAACGTGAACTTTTCCACTTCCCACGCGCGGTGCCGTGTGCTCCTCGCCGACGACGAGTTGCGCGCTCCCAACAACCCCGCGTTGGATCGACTCCATGCGACTACAATAGCAGCCGGAGGGGGGAGAGTCAGGAGAGCAGTGATGACATCGAACCTCGGTTCACGAAAAACGTTCCTCGGCGTTGCGCTCGCGGTTGCGGCGAGCACCGCCTTCGCATGGCCGACGAAGCCCATCACCTTCGTCGTTCCCTATCCACCCGGCGGCGGAACCGACGTGATCGCGCGCATCGTGCAGGAGCCGCTGTCGAAGCAGCTCGGGCAGCCGATCGTGATCGAGAACCGCGGCGGCGCCGGCGGCTCGCTTGGCACCGGCGTCGCGGCGAAAGCCAATCCCGACGGCCACACGCTGCTCTTCACGCTGTCGTCGCACTCGATCAACCCCGCGATCTACAAGAGCCTGCCGTTCGACACCGAGCGCGATTTCCGGCCGGTGTCCACTATCTGCTCGCTGCCGCAGCTCTTCGCGGTGCATCCGGGCACGCCGTACCAGACGTTCAAGGAGCTGGTCGCGTACACGAAGGGCCATCCCGGCAAGCTCGACTTCGCCTCGGTCGGCGTCGGCTCGCCGAGCCACATGGCGGGCGAGCTGCTCGAGCTGAAGCTCGGCATCCACATGGTCCACATCCCGTACCGCGGCGGCGGCCCGGCGGTCGCGGCGACGATGGCGGGCGACGTGCCGCTGCTCATCGTGTCGATCCCGGCGGCGATGGGACAGGTGCGCGCCGGGCGCCTGCGCCCGCTCGCGGTGAGCACCGCGAAGCGCACGCCGATCCTGCCCGACGTGCCCACCATCGCGGAGGCCACCGGCCTGAAGGACTTCGAGGTCGACTCCTGGTACGCCGTGTTCGCCCCGGCGAAGACGCCCGACGAAGTAGTCGCGCGCATGAACAAGGAGATCGCGACCGTGGTCGCGCGCCCCGACGTCAGGGCGAAGCTGCTCGAGCAGGGCGCCGACGGCATGAGCTCCACGCCCGAGCGGCTCGGACAGATGGTGAAGCGCGAGATCGCCGAATGGCGCGCGGTGGTGAAGCACGCGAACATCGAGGCCGAATGATGCAGACGATGCAG
>DATBSZ010000171.1:0-2450 GCA_036559525.1 Burkholderiales bacterium | reverse complement strand
CCGAGGTGTGCATGGTGGGCGACGCGCAGCGCGATCTCGAAGCCGCCGCCGCGGCGGGCGCGAAGCCGGTCCTGGTGCTCACGGGCAAAGGGATCGAGACCCGCAACGAAGGCAAGCTGCCGCCCGGGACTCGCGTCTTCGCCGACCTCGCGGCGTTCGCCGCGCAAATGGCGCCGTGACCCGGGCGCCGTGACGATACTCCGCTCGGCGCTGTTCGCGCTCGGTCTCATGATCGTCACGCCGCCCTACGCGGTGCTCGCGCTGCTCACGTTTCCCCTGCCGCGCATGGCGCGCTACCGGCTGATTTCGGGCTGGTCGCGCCTGGTGATTTTTCTGTCCAAGGTCATCCTGCGGATCGACTGGCAGGTCGAGGGGCGCGAGAACCTGCCCGCGCGCCCCTCCGTAATACTGTCGAAGCACCAGTCGGCGTGGGAAACGATGGCGTTCCAGCTCATCTTTCCGCCCCAGGTCCTGGTGCTGAAGCGCGAGCTCCTGTGGATCCCGTTCTTCGGCTGGGGACTCGCGCTGATGAGCCCGATCGCGATCGACCGTTCGCGCGGCCTCGCCGCGCTGCGCGCGATGGCGCGCCGCGGCCGCGAGCGCCTGGAGCAGGGCTTCTGGGTGGTGGTGTTTCCCGAGGGGACGCGCGTCGCCCCCGGCGCGGCGCGCGACTACCACCCCGGCGGCGCGTGGCTCGCCTGCGCGAGCGGCGCGCAGGTGGTGCCGGTAGCGCACAACGCGGGCCTGCTCTGGCCACGCAACGCGTTCCTCAAGCGGTCCGGCACGGTCACCGTGCGCATCGGGCCGCCGATCGACGCCGCGAACCGCGACGCCAAGACCGTGAACGAGCTGGCCAGGACATGGATCGAAGAGCAGCAAAAAGCGCTAACCTGATCCGGCTCGGCGGGCGCAGCATCGAATATCGCTTCGTGCGCCGGCGCCGGCGTACGCTCGGCATCACGATCGACGCCGACGGCCTGAAAGTCTCGGCGCCGCTGCGCGCGCCGTGGCGCGACATCGAGGGATTCGTGCGCGAGAAGGAGCGCTGGATCCTCGCCAAGCTGGACGAATGGGCGGTGGCGCCGCGGCCCGCGGTACTGCGCGGCGTGAGAGGCGAGCGGCTGCCGCTCTTCGGCAAAATGGTCGAGCTCGAGCGGGACGACAGCTTGCAGAATCTTCTGAAGTGGCTGAAAGCCGCTGCGCTTGAGGCGCTGCGTCCGCGCGTCGCGCACTACGCCGCGCTGCTCGGACGACCGGCGCCGCGCCTGCGGCTCTCGAACGCCCGCACGCAGTGGGGAGTGTGCACCGAAGACGGGACGATTCGTCTTTCGTGGCGCCTGGTCCACATCGAGCCCGCGCTCGCCGACTACGTGGTGGCGCACGAGATCGCCCACCTGGCCGAGCTCAACCACTCGCCGCGCTTCTACCGCCTGCTTGAATCGCTCTATCCGGACTGGCCGGCCGCGCGCGAGCGCCTCGAGCTTGCCGGCGCCGCCTTGCCCATCCTGAAGGAACCGAAATGAGAATGCTCCATACCATGCTTCGCGTCGGCGACATGCAGCGCTCGGTCGACTTCTACACCAAGACCCTCGGCATGAAGCTCTTGCGCACCACCGACCGTCCCGAGCAGAAATATTCGCTCGCCTTCGTCGGCTACGACGACGAGGAGCGCGCAGCGGTGCTCGAGCTCACCTACAACTACGGCGTCGGGCGCTACGAGCTCGGCACCGCCTTCGGGCATATTGCGCTCGGCGTTCCGGACGTGAAGGCCGCCTGCGAGCGCGTGCGCAAGAGCGGCGGAAAGGTCACGCGCGAGCCCGGCCCCGTGAAAGGCGGCACGAGCGTGATCGCGTTCGTCGAGGACCCGGACGGCTACAAGATCGAGTTCATCGAGAGACGCGAGTAGTCTTCCGGCGAGAGATTCTCGGGCCGCAGCTTCGGATCGATGCCCGCGGCGGCGAAATCGATCTCGGGCAGCGCGTTGCGCAGGGTCTTGCGCCGCGCGGAGAACGCCCGGCGCAGCAGGTCCTCGTCGATCGGGAGCTGCCACGCGAGCGGCTCCATCCTGACCACCGCGGATTCCACTTTCGGCGGCGGCGTGAACGCGCCGCGCGACACGGTGAAGAGCTTCTTCATCTGGAACCGGGCCTGCAGGGAAACGGACAGGCGCCCGTAGGCCGGCGTTGAAGGCGCCGCCACCATGCGCTGCACCACCTCGAGCTGCAGCATGAAATGCATGTCGCGCACCTGCGGGGCGTAGCGCGCCAAGTGGAACAGCAGCGGCGTCGAGACGTTGTACGGCAGGTTGCCGACGAGCCGCATCCCGGACGGGAAGCGCGCGAAGTCGAACTCGAGCGCGTCGGCGCAGTGCACCGTGAGCCTGAAGGGCGGGAACTTCGCCGCCAGGCCAGAGGCGAGGTCGCGATCGAGCTCGATCGCCTCGAGCTTGG
>DATBSZ010000170.1:0-2777 GCA_036559525.1 Burkholderiales bacterium | reverse complement strand
CGTTCGAGGAGGTAGAGCGCGACGTCGAAGCCGATGCCGCCCATGCCGATGATCGCGACATTGCGGCCGGGCTTCACTGCGTCGCGCAGCACGTCGACATAACTCACCACGTTCGGGCTATCGATGCCGGGGATCGGCGGCGTGCGCGGATCGACGCCGGTGGCGTTGACCACGTCGTCGAAGCACTGCAGCTCGGCCTCCGAGGGTGCCTTTCCCAGAACAACCCTCGCGCCCGCGCGCTTCAGCCGCTCCGAAAAGTAGGCGATCGATTCGCCGAACTCCTGCTTGCCGGGGATCACCTTGGCGAGGTTGAACTGGCCGCCGAGCTCCGCCGCCTTCTCATAGAGGGTGACGTCATGGCCGCGCTCGGCGGCGTGGGCGGCGCACGACAGGCCGGCCGGGCCGCCGCCGACGACTGCGATGGTCTTTTTTCTTTTCGTTTTCAAGAAGACCAATTTCGTTTCGCGGCCCGCGCGAGGATTGACCACGCAGCTCGCCGGCTGACCGATGAAGTAGTGGTCGAGGCAGGCCTGGTTGCAGGCGATGCAGATGTTGATGCCCGCGCGGTCGCCGGCAGCGGCTTTTCTGGCGAACTCGGGGTCGGCGAGCATTGCGCGCGCGAGCGACACCATGTCGGCGTCGCCGCGGGCGATGATCGCCTCCGCCACCTCGGGCGCGTTGATGCGGTTCGACGCAACCACAGGGATGCGCACCGCTTGCTTGAGGCCCCGCGTTGCCCACGCGAAGGCGCCGCGCGGCACCGCCTGCGCGATGGTGGGGATGCGCGCCTCGTGCCAGCCGATGCCGCTGTTCAGGATCGTCGCGCCCGCGGCTTCGACGGCTTTTCCGACCTGGACAATCTCATCCGCCTCGAGACCCCCTTCCACGAGCTCGAGCGCCGAAATCCGGTAGACGATGATGAAGTCCCGGCCCGCCTCGGCGCGCGTCCGCCGCACGATCTCGGCGCCGAAGCGCACCCGGTTCTCGAGCGGCCCGCCCCACTCGTCGCCGCGACGGTTCGTGCGCTGGGCGAGGAACTGGGTGATGAGGTAGCCCTCGGAGCCCATTACCTCGACGCCGTCGTAGCCCGCCTCGCGGGCAAGGGCGGCTGCGCGCGCGAAATCGTCGATCGTCTGCTCGATCTCCCGCGGCGTCATTTCCCGCGGTGTGTGCGGATTGATCGGCGACTTCAGCGCCGAGGGCGCGACGATGCGCTCGTGAAAGCCGTAGCGCCCGGAATGCAGGAGCTGCAGCACGATGCGCCCGCCGGCGTCGTGCACCGCGCGCGGAATCGGCTTGTGCCTTGCCGAGTCTTCGGCCGTCGAAAACTCGGCCCGATGCGCGCTCAGGTTGCCCGCCTCGTTCGGCGAAAAACCGCCGGTCACGATGAGCGCGGCACCGCCTCGAGCGCGCTCGGCATAGAACGCGGCCAGGCGCTCCATGCCGTCGCGCCGCGACTCGAGCCCCGTATGCATCGAGCCCATCATGATGCGGTTCGGCAGCGTCGCGATGCCGAGGTCCAGCGGCTGGAACAGGTGCGGATAGGTGTTCATCGTCAATCAGGGACAGACCACGTTTTCCCTTGTGGCCAATATCCGCATTTTCGCGGAAAACGTGGTCTGTCCCTGATTTTGTTCTGACTAGGTGCGCAGGATGAACACCGTACCGAGGATCACAAGCGCCGCGCCCACGAGCATCAGCGCCGATACAGTTTCGCCGAGGAACAGCGCACCCCAGAGCACGCCGAACACCGGGATGAGGTAGGTGACGGTGAGCGCCCCGGTCGCGCCGATATCCGCGATCAGGCGGAAGTAGAGGAGGTAGGCAATGGCGCCGCAAACGAGGCCGAGGGCGAGGATGCTCGCCGTCACGCCCGGCGTCGGCACGGCCGCGGGCGGCCAGAGCGCGATGAAGGGAATGAGGAGGATGCCGGCGGCAAGTTGCGAGCCTACGGCCATGCCGCGCGAAGGCGCGCCCCTTGCCCAGCGCTTGATATAGGCGGCAACCAGCCCGTAGCAGAAGGCGGCGACGAGCGCCGCGACTATTGCGGGGTAGTAGAGCTCCGAACCGGTTCCGGGACGGGTGACCAGAGCGACGCCCGCCATGCCGATGACCAGCCCCAGGATTCTCCGGGCGTTCAGCCGCTCGCGCAGAAGCAGTGCCGAGCACAGCGCACCCCACATCGGCGCGGTCGCGTTCAGCACCGACAACAGGCCCGCCGTCAGGCTGAGAGCGGCATAGGCCCAGAGCAGGAACGGCACGGCCGAGCTGAGAATCCCGACGACCACGTAGTGGCGTCCCCAGCGGCGCCACTCGGGATCGAAACCGGCAAAGGCGAAATACACCGCCAGCGCAATGCCGGCGATCAGCGTGCGCAGCTCGGCGGTGAGCACCGGGCCGAGGACCGGAGCGGCGATCCGCACGAAAAGAAACGAAGCGCCCCAGATCGCGGCGAGCAGTACCAGGCGCGCGGTGTCCGCGCGCCTCAACTAGGACTTCTTCTCCAGGGCAAGCAACTTCTTCTTGCGAGCAATGCCCCAGGCGTAGCCGCCCATCCCGCCGTCGGTGCGCACCGCGCGGTGGCACGGCACGACCAGCGCCACCGGGTTCGCGCCGCACGCGCTGCCGACCGCGCGTACCGCGGCGGGCGCGCCGATGGCGCGGGCGATTTCCTGGTAGGTGCGAGTTTCGCCGCGCGGGATGCGGCGCAGCTCGTCCCAGACGCGCCGCTGGAACACGGTGCCGCGGATATCGAGCGGCAGCCTGGCTAGGCTCGA
>DATBSZ010000169.1:0-7309 GCA_036559525.1 Burkholderiales bacterium | reverse complement strand
GCCCGTCCATCGAACCGATGGTAGCGAAAAAAGGGGTCAGGACCCTTTTCGTCAAAAAGGGTCCTGACCCCTTTTTCCTTTGCGGCACACCTCTGCTAGACTGATCAGTCTAGTTCGAAGACTCCCCCCCATGCCTGCCATCCACCGAGAGCGCGTGCTGCGCGCCGCCACCTCCTCGTTCCTCGCGCGCGGCTACGGCTCGAGCGTCGACGACATCGCGCGCCGCGCCGGCGTCGCCAAGCAGACCGTCTACCAGCACTTCGCCAACAAGGACGCGCTGTTCAAGGCGGTGGCCGGCGATCTCGCCAAGCGCGTGCTGATCAAGCTCGAAGGCGGCGACACGCGCCAGAGTCTCATCCGCTTCGGCGTCGAATACCGCAAGCGCGCGCTCGGCGCGCAGGGCATCGCCACCTTCCGCACCCTGGTGCCCGAGGTGCCGCGCTTTCGCGCCGTGGCGCGCGACATGTACGCCAACTCGGCGGGCGAGATGGTGCGGCGGCTCGCCGAGTTCCTGAAGGTCAGGCTCGAGGTTCCCGACCCGGAGTTCTCGGCCGAGATGCTGCTCTCCCTGCTCGCCGGCCTGGATCGCATGAAGCGCCTGTTCGCGGTGCCGCCCGGCCCCGAAACCGAAGCCGCGCGCGCCGCTCGCATCGTCGATCTCTTCCTGAAGGCTCACCAACGATGAAGTACTTTGCGCTCCTTCTCTGCTTCGTGGTCGCCGCCTGCGGCGACAGCGGGGCCAGGCAAGAGGAAAAGAAAGCGGCGCCGGCCGCGGTGCCGGTCACCACGCTCGAGATGGCGCCGCGCACCGTGCCGATCAGTTACGAGGCGGTGGCGCGCACCGAGGGCTCGCGCGAGGTGCAGGTGCGCGCGCGCGTGGCCGGGATCCTCGAGCGCCAGCTGTACACCGAGGGCGACACGGTCAAGGCCGGGCAGCCGCTGTTCCGCATCGAGCGCGCGCCGTTCGAGATCGACCTGCAGCAGGCGCGCGCGGTGCTCGCGCAGGAGATCGCGCGCCGCGACCTCGCGCGCGGCGAATCCGAGCGGCTGAAAAGCCTGGTCGACCGCCGCGCCATCAGCCAGAAGGAGGCCGACCAGGCCGCCTCCTCGCTGCAGCAGACCGCGGCGGCGGTGCAGATCGCGCAGGCGCGCGTGCGCCAGGCCGAGCTCAACCTGTCCTACACCGACGTGAGCGCGCCGATCGGCGGCATCACCGGGCGCGCGATGCAGTCGGTCGGCAGCCTGGTGTCGCCCACCGGCGAGTCCGCGCTGCTCACCACGCTCGTGCAGGGCGACCCGATCTGGGTGCGCTTCTCGATCTCGGAAGCCGAGTTCGCGCGCGTGCGCGGCAACGAGAGCATCGAGGTCACGCTCGAGCTCGCCGACGGCAAGCAGTACCCGCACGCCGGCAAGCTCAACTTCGCCGGCTCCACGGTCGATGCCGCCACCGGCACGGTGCAGATGCGCGCCGAGCTGCCCAACCCGAAGCTCGACCTGCTCCCCGGGCAGTACGTGCGCGTGCGCGCGATCGCCGGCACGCGGCAGGCCTTCGTCGTGCCGCAGACCGCGGTCGCGCAGAACGAGAGCGGGCGCTTCGTCTGGATCGCCGACGGCGGCAAGGCGGTGCAGCGCCAGGTGCGCACCGGAACCTGGCTTGGACAGGACTGGATCGTGCTCGACGGCCTCAAGACCGGCGACCGGGTGATCGTGGATAACCTGGTTCGCCTGCGCCCGGGCGCTCCCATCGCCCTGAAATGAGCAATTTCTTCATTCATCGGCCGGTGTTCGCCGGCGTGATCGCGATCGTGATCGTGCTCGCCGGCTTGCTGTCGGCGAAGCTGCTCGCGGTCGCGCAGTACCCCGAGATCGCGCCGCCGACGGTGCTTATCACCACCTCCTATCCCGGCGCGAGCGCCGAGACGCTGTCGCGCACCGTCGCCGCCCCGATCGAGGAGCAGCTCTCGGGCGTGGAGAAGCTCTCGTATTTCAGCTCGACCTCCTCCTCGAACGGCAACCTGCAGATCACCGTCACCTTCGAGCCGGGGACCAACGTCGACCAGTCGGTGTTCAACGTGAACAACCGCGTGCAGATCGCGCTGCCGAGGCTGCCCGACGAGGTGCGGCGCAACGGCGTCATCGTGCAGAAGCGCTCGTTCGACATCCTGCTGGTGGTGTCGCTGGTCTCGCCCGGCAACCGGCGCGACACGCTGTACCTCTCCAACTACGCCTCGATCAACATCGTCGACGAGCTGAAGCGCCTGCCCGGCCTCGCCGACGTCACCATCTTCGGCGCGCGCGACTACTCGATGCGCGTGTGGCTCAACCCCGAGAGGATGGCGCGCCTCGGGGTGACGACCTCCGACGTCGCGGCCGCGCTGCGCGCGCAGAACGCGCAGTACGCCGCGGGCCGCATCGGCACCGAGCCCGCGCCGCCCGGACAGAACATCATCTACACGGTGACCGCGCAGGGGCGGCTGATCGAGCCCGAGGAGTTCGGCGAGATCGTGGTGCGGGCGCAGGGACCGCAGGGGATGCTGCGGTTGAAGGACATCGCGCGGCTGGAGCTCGGCGCGCTGAACTACGACACCTCCAATACGCTCGACGGCCAGCCGACCATCGGCATGGCGACCTACCTGCAGCCGGGCGCCAACGCGCTGGAAGTTGCTGCTCTCGTAAAGGAAAGAATGAAAGAACTGCGTGGCGGCTTCCCGGAGGGCGTGGACTACCAGATCCCCTTCGACACCACGCGCTTCGTCGACGCGTCGATCAGGGAAGTGAACCTGACGATCTTCGAGGCCGCGCTGCTGGTGCTGGCGGTGGTGTTCCTGTTCCTGCAGACCTGGCGCGCCACGCTCATTCCGATGATCGCGGTTCCGGTGTCGCTGATCGGCGCCTTCGCCGGCCTGTGGATGGTCGGCTTCTCCATCAACACTCTCACGCTGTTCGCGCTGGTGCTCGCCATCGGCATCGTGGTCGACGACGCCATCGTGGTGCTCGAGAACGTCGAGCGCCTGATGCGCGAGAACGGCATGCCGCCGTTCGAGGCCGCGCTGGAGGCGATGCGCGAGGTCTCGGGCGCGGTGGTGGCGATCGTGCTCGTGCTGTGCGCCGTCTTCATCCCGGTCGCTTTCCTCGGCGGCATCGCCGGCCAGCTCTACCGGCAGTTCGCGGTCACCCTCACCTTCGCGGTGGTGATCTCGGGGTTCATCGCGCTCACGCTCACCCCGGCGCTGTGCGCGATCCTGATGAAGAGCGGGCACCACGAGTCGCGCATTTTCCGGCCGTTCAACCTCGGCTTCGCCTGGACCACGCAGCGCTTCCTCGGGGGCGTGAATCTGTTGTTGCGCCGTCCTGTGATGTCGCTGATCGCATTCCTTCTGGTGCTCGGAATCTGCGTGTTCCTCTTTCTCCGCGTGCCAACCAGTTTCGTTCCCTCCGAAGACCAGGGCTACATCTTCGGCAACATCCAGCTCCCCGACGGCGCGACGCTCGAGCGCACGCGCAAGGTGGCCGGCGAGCTGGGCAAGATCGCGCAGTCGAACCCCGGCGTGCAGAACGTGATGGTGATCAACGGCTTCGACCTGCTCGGGGGCGGCAACAAGACCAACGCCGCGACCATGTTCATCCCGCTCAAGCACTGGGACTTGCGCAAGGACATGCCCGCCGCGGCGGTAGCCGGAGCTATTGCCTCGAAAGGATCTGAACTGCGTGAAGGCATGGCGCTCGCCTTCAACCCGGCGGCGATCCGCGGCCTCGGCACCGCGGGCGGCTTCGAGCTCTATCTCCAGGCGCGCAGCGACCCGAACCCGCAGCGCCTGTTCCAGGTCACGCAGGCCTTCCTGCAGGCGCTGCGCGAGAACCCGCAGCTCACCGGCATCAACTCGTTCTTCCGGCCGACCGTGCCGCAGCTCAAGGTGGAAGTCGACCGCGAGAAAGCGCTCTCGCTGGGCGTCCCGGTGCAGGAGGTGTTCGAGGCGCTGCAGAGCACCATGTCGTCGCTCTACGTGAACGACTTCAACAAGTTCGGCCGCACCTACCGCGTACAGATGCAGGCCGACGCGCCGTACCGGGCGCAGCCGGAGGACCTCGGCAGCGTGTACGTGCGCTCGGCGATGACGCGCGAGATGATCCCGCTGAAAGCACTCATTACCACCTCGAACGTAGTCGGGCCCGAGCAGCTCGAGCGCTTCAACGGCTTCGTCGCGGCGCGCGTGCTCGGCAGCGGCCGCCCGGGCGTGTCCTCGGGCGAAGCGATCCGCGCGGTGGAGCAGGTGGCGGCCTCGGCCCTGCCCGAGGGCTACCAGATCGCGTGGTCGGGGCAGGCGTTCCAGGAAAAGCGCACCGGCCGCGCCTCGGCGGTGGCGTTCTCGCTCGCGATCGTGATGGTGTTCCTGATCCTCGCGGCGCTCTACGAGCGCTGGCTCCTGCCCTTCGCGGTGGTGCTGTCGGTGCCGTTCGCGGTCGCCGGCGCGCTCGCGTTCGTCGCCGCGCGCGGGCTGGAGAACGACATCTACTTCCAGATCGGGCTGGTGGTGCTGATCGGCCTGGCGGCGAAGAACGCCATCCTGATCGTGGAATTCGCACAGCAGGGCTTCCTCGAGGGCAAGACCGCGGCCGAGGCCGCGCTCAACGCCGCGCGGCTGCGGTTCCGGCCGATCGTCATGACCTCGCTCGCCTTCGTGCTCGGCGTGCTGCCGCTGATGCTGTCGACCGGCGCCGGCGCCGGCGCCCGGCGCTCGATGGGCACCGGCGTGGTCGGGGGCATGCTCGCCGCCACCTTCATCGCCACGATCTTCATTCCGCTCTTCTTCGTCGTCGTGGCGCGGCGGAAAAAGGAGCGCCGCCCGCCGCGTCACTCGCCCGAAGCCGCGCCCGCCGAATGAGAAGCGTTTTCCTCGTCCTGGTTCTTGCCGGCTGCACCACGGTCGGTCCGGACTACAAGCGGCCCGAGATGCCGTTGCCGGCTGAGTTTCCGACCCAGACCGCGGAGACGGGTCCTTCGGTCGCGCTCGATTGGTGGAGGCTCTACGGCGACGCGACGCTGGACGAGCTGGTCGCCTCGGTGCACAGCAACAACGCCGACCTGAGGATCGCGGCGGCGCAGGTGGAGGAAGCCGAAGCCGTGATGCGCCAGGCGCGCGCGGCGCTCTTCCCCGAGATCACCGGCAGCTTCACGCGCACGCGCTCGCGCGTCGGCCAGCTCACCGCGCCGCCGCCGGCCGCCACCGCGCCGCTCGAGCGCAACGACGCGCGCCTGGTCGCCTCGACCTCGTTCGAGCTCGATTTCTGGGGACGCTTCGGGCGCGCCGACGAGGCGGCGCGCGCCGGCCTGCTCGGCTCGCAGCTCGCGCGCGAAGTGGTCGGGCTGACGCTCGGCGGCCTGACGGCGCAGACGTATTTCGGGCTGCGCTCGCTCGATGCGCAGATCGGGGTGCTGGACAACTCGCTCAAGCTAAGGCGCGAGTCGCTCGACATCGCCCGCGCGCGCGCCGCGTCCGGCCTCGCCCCCGAGCTCGACGTGTACCAGGCACAAGGCGCGCTGTCCGACGCGATCGTGCAGCGCCGCGAAGCGGCGCGGAGCCGCGCGCTTCTCGAGCGGCAGCTGGCGCAGTTCAGCGGACGTTTGGACCTGAAGATCCTCCCGGGGGATCTCTTTGTCCTTCCCGTTCCCCCGACGCCGCCCGCCGGGCTGCCCTCGAGCCTGCTCGAGCGCCGGCCCGACATCCGCGCCGCCGAGCAAACCATGATCGCCGCCAACGCGCAGATCGGCGTGGCGCGCGCGGCGCGCTTCCCCGCGGTGTCGCTCACCGCCTTCCTCGGCGGCCAGAGCGCCGCGCTGGAGGACATCTCGAGCAGCGGCATCTGGGGGCTCGGCCTGGGCATCGCCATGCCGCTGTTCGATGCCGGGCGGCGCGCCGCCGTCGAGGACCAGGCGGCGGCGCGCTACCGGCAAACGCTCGCTTCGTGGCAACGATCGGTGGAAGGCGCGTTCCGGGAAGTGTCCGACGCGCTCGTCAACCTGGAGCAGACCGGCGTTTCCGAGGCCGACCTGCTCGAGCGCGTGCAGGCGGCGCGCAACGCGCTCGAGCTCTCGCAGATCCGCTACGAGTCCGGCTACTCGCCCTACCTCGAGGTGCTCGACGCGCAGCGCACCGCCAACGACGCCGAGATCGCGTTCGTGCGCAACCGCCAGGCGCGCCTCGCGTTCAGCGTGGACCTGATGCGCGCGCTGGGCGGGGGCTGGAATTCGGGGACGGAGCCCTAACTCAGGCCGGCTTTTGCGCGCTTCGCCGCGAGCCGCTCGCGGCTCTTGGCGGTTTCGACGACGAAGCGCACGTGCTTGCCGCGTCCGACTTCCTCGACCGGGTCGCGGACCGAGAACTCGAACGTGACTTTGCGACGGTCGACTTCGACCACCGTCGCAGAAATTTCCACGCCCAATCCCAATGGCGTCGCCGCCAGATGGTCGATCGAGACATGGGTTCCGACCGAGTCCTCGCCCGGGTCGAGGTGCTGGAGCAGGAAATCGCGGCAGGTGTACTCGACGTCGCTCACCATGCGCGGGGTCGCGTACACCATGCCTTCCTTGCCCATGAAGCCGATGCAACGGGCTTCGTCCACCGTGACGGCCTTGGCGGCCTTCAGGCCGGCTTGCAACGAGCTTTTCACGGCGCCTTGTAGCCGGCGCGCTCCACCGCCCGCTTCATCTCCGGCACGCCGGCCTTCGCGGGATCGAACGTCACCCGGGCGCGCGCGTCGGCGAGCGATACGTCGACCGTCTGCACGCCGGGCACGCCCGACAGCATGCGGGTCACGCTCTTCACGCAGCCCTCGCAATCCATGCCTTCGACTTTCAGGTCTACGGTTTCCATGCGTTCATTCTAAGGGTCATAGCCGCACCCGCCGCAGCCGCAGCGCGTTGCTCACCACCGAGACCGAGCTCATCGCCATCGCTGCGCCGGCGAAGATCGGCGACAGCAGCAGGCCGAAGAACGGATAGAGCACGCCGGCCGCGACCGGCACGCCGAGCGCGTTGTAGAGGAAGGCGAAGAACAGGTTCTGCTTGACGTTGCGCATGGTGGCGCGCGACAGGCGGATCGCCTTGGCGATGCCGCGCAGGTCCCCCTTCACCAGCGTCACCGCGGCGCTTTCGATGGCGACGTCGGTCCCCGTGCCCATGGCGATGCCGAGATCGGACTGCGCCAGTGCGGCGGCGTCGTTCACGCCGTCACCGACCACCGCCACCACCCGGCCTTGATCCTGCAGGCGGACAACGGTGTCGAGCTTGTCCGACGGCAGTGCTCCCGCC
>DATBSZ010000168.1:0-4643 GCA_036559525.1 Burkholderiales bacterium | reverse complement strand
CCGATGATCCCCTACGGCGTCGGCACCTCGCTGGAAGGGCATATCCTCGCGGTGCAGGGCGGCGTCTGCATTGATCTTTCGCAGATGAACCAGGTGCTTGCGGTGCACGAATCCGACCTCGACGCCGTGGTGCAGGCGGGCGTCACGCGCAAGCAGCTGAACGAACACATCAAGCACACTGGCCTGTTTTTCCCGGTGGATCCCGGCGCCGACGCGACGCTGGGCGGCATGGCGGCGACGCGCGCCTCGGGCACCAACGCGGTCCGCTACGGCACCATGCGCGAGAACGTGCTGTCGCTGAAGGTGGTGCTCGCCGACGGCCGCATCATCCAGACCTCGCGCCGCGCGAAGAAATCCGCCGCGGGCTACGACCTGACGCGGCTCTTCGTCGGCTCCGAGGGTACGCTCGGCATCATCACCGAGGTCACGGTGCGCCTGTACCCGGTGCAGGAAGCGATGTCGTCCGCGGTCTGCGCGTTCGACACGGTCGACGGCTGCACCAACACCGTGATCCAGACCATCCAGTCCGGCATCCCGATCGCGCGCTGCGACATCGTGTGCGAGAAGACCGTCGACGCGATCAACAAGTACAAGAAGACCCGCTACCGGGTGGCGCCGACGGTATTTTTCGAGTTCCACGGCTCGCAGGCGAGCGTGGTGGAGCAGGCGGAGGCGGTGCAGGCGATCGCCAAGGAGCACGGCGGCATGGACTTCGTCTGGGCGACCAAGCCGGAGGAACGCAGCCAGCTCTGGCAGGCGCGCCACGACGCCTACTTCGCCTGCCTGCAGATCCGCCCCGGCTCGCGCGCGGTGTCCACCGACGTCTGCGTGCCGATCTCGCGCCTCGCCGAGTGCGTGCGCGAGACCATGGAGGATGTCCGGGACTACTTCGCTCCCGTCCCGCTCCTCGGCCACATCGGGGACGGCAACTTCCACCTCATGCTGCTGGTCGATCCGGCCAAGCCCGAAGAGACCGAGATCGCGAAGACCTTCAACAAGCGCCTCATCGAGCGCGCGCTGCGGATGGAAGGCACCTGCACCGGCGAGCACGGCGTCGGCATGGGCAAGATCGGCTCGATGCGCCTGGAGCTCGGCGAAGACGTGCTCGACCTGATGCGCGACCTGAAGAAGGTGTTCGATCCCGACAACCTGATGAACCCCGGGAAAATCGTTCCACTACCGTCATGACCAAAACTTCATTGCTCGTTGCTTTCGTGCTCCTCGCCGCGGCGGGCCCGGCCGCGCCGCAGGCGCCCGCGCCGGCGCCTTCCGACGCGAAGGCGTCGCCGCAGCCTCCGGCACAGCCGGCCCCGAAGCTCAACCTGAAGCTGGACAACCCTGCCCAGTACTCGCGGGAAACGCCGCGGGAGGGCGGCGGGAGCCCCGACGTGCTGCCCTCGCTCGGGGCGGACGCGCGCACCATGGAGAAGGCCGCGCCGCTGTCCGGCTCGCGGACCTCACCCTATCCCGCGGAACCGAGCGCGGGCCGCTAGCGTGAGCGCCGAAAAGAAGCTCAAGGAACTGGGAATCGAGCTCGGCCCCGTGACGCCGCCGGTGGCGAACTACGTGAACGCGGTGCGCGCGGGCAATCTTCTGTTTCTCGCGGGCAAGGGCCCTGCCGGCGGAATATCCGGGATCGTGGGCAAGGACATCACGGTCGAGCAGGCCTACGGCCATGCGCGCACCGTCGGCCTGAACCTCATGGCGGTGATGAGGGACGAGCTCGGCAGCCTCGATCGCGTGAAGCGCATCGTCAAGGTGCTCGGCATGGTCAATGCCGTCCCGGGCTTCGGCGAGCAGCCCAAGGTCATCAACGGCTGCTCGGATCTGTTCGTCGAGGTGTTCGGCGAGCGCGGCCGGCACGCGCGCTCCGCGGTCGGCATGGGCTCGCTCCCGAACAACATCCCGGTCGAGATCGAGGTAATCGTTGAAGTCAGCGCCGGCGCGAAGAAGCCGGCGCGCCGCGTCAAGAAGAAGAAGTAGGCCTGCTCCAGTACCAGTTGCCGCGGTCGATCAGGCGGCCGAGCTCGCGCACGTACTGCTCGGCAATCTGCGGCGACACCTTGCGCCTGAATTCCGGGAACCACGGCAGCGCGGTGAGATCGCTGCGGTAGCGGATGAGATCGGCGCAGATCACGCCGACGTGGCGGTCGCGGAACCAGTCGGCGGCGCTGTCCGAATAGGCGACCTCGAGGACCGAGCGGGCGTCGTAGTAGGCCCAGAAGCTCAGCCGGTTCACCTGCACCTGGAGGTAAGCGGAATAGGCGAGGCAGGCCACCGTCGCGGCCGCCCAGGCCCGTGCGCGCCACGTACCGATGCGGTCGATGATCGCATCGGCAAGAGGTATGGCTGGAAGCGAAAGGATCGGAACCATGAAGAGCAGGTAGCGCGGGCCGTAGCCGAACTCTCCCGCCCACAGCGGCATCTTGCTGGTGAGCAGGAGAAACGGCACGAACACCGCCGCCATCGCGATCGCATCCGGGCGGTGCCGGCGCCAGAACGCCGCCGCGCCGAAGAGCGACAGAATGAGCAGCGGGTAGTGCAGGAACACGCTGAAGCGCGGCGAGAACAGGAAGCCCCACAAGCCATCGGCCAGGCTCCCGGTGAGCGCCGTCACCTCGGGCCGCCACGCGTGGTAGCCGGTGAGCAGCGGCGACCCGAACTTCACATAGCTGATGCACCCCAGCAGCGCGACGGCGGCGAGCGGCGGCAGCACGATCCCCAGGGTCAGCTTGCGCTCTTGCCGCCACGCAAGGAGGGCGATGATCGGAAGGAGCAGGCCGAACGAGACCCGAGTCAGGACAAGAAAGAAAGCAAAAACCCAGGCGCCCGCGAGCCAGCCCGTGGCGCGCGCGCGCAGGTACCGCGCGAGGCACAGGAACAACGCGGCGAAGAACACCACCTGGTAGAGCTCCGAGCTCTGCGCCCGCTGGTAGAACCACAGAGCGGAGCAGTAGAGCGTCCCGATCACGAACAGGACGCGCACCGAGACGCGCGGCGTATACAGGCTCGCCAGGCGGTAGAGGAGCGCCGCCAGCAGCGCGCTCAGCGCGAGGTTCCAGAGGTTGAAAGCGAGGAGCGACGGGTACGTGCCGGGCGTGGAAATGTCGCTGCCGGCGGCGGCCTGCGCCCACAGCGGCGGCAGCGACATGAGCGCGTTCATCACGCCGTACTTCGAGTAGTAGCGGCCGTTCGACTCGTTGCGCACGAAGTACTGGCCGGGCTCGAAGAAGCGGGAGGCGAACTCAGGCGGAACGCTCAGCTCGCCCCGCAGCACGATGCTGCGCGCCTCCTCGCGCCACGCCGCCGGGTCGCCGTCGAGGAACTGGCCCGGCATCCCGGCGAAATTCAACACGGCGACCGCCGCCGCGACGATGACGGCCGCGCGCATTCCTAGATGGTCATCACGTTCTTGCGGTAGAACTTCAGCTCCTCGATCGACTCGAGGATGTCGGCGAGCGCCTCGTGCTTGCCCTCCTTCGAGAAGCCTTTCAGCTCGGGCTTCCAGCGGCGCACCAGCTCCTTCAGCGTCGAGACGTCCAGGTTCCGATAGTGGAAATGCGCCTCGAGCCGCGGCATCCAGCGCGCGAGGAAGCGGCGGTCCTGGCAGATCGAGTTGCCGCACAGCGGCGAGGCGTTCGCCGGCACGTGCGCGGCGAGGAACTCGAGCGCCTGGCGCTCGGCGTCGGCCTCGGTGAGGCTCGAGGCGCGCACGCGCTCGATCAGCCCGGTCTTGGCGTGCGTGCTCTTGTTCCACGCGTCCATCGCGTCGAGCACCTCGTCGGGCTGGTGCACGACGAGCACCGGGCCGGTCGCGACCACGTTGAGCTGCGGGTCGGTGACCAGCACCGCGATCTCGATGACCCGATCGGAATCCGGTTGCAACCCGGTCATCTCCATGTCGACCCAGACGAGGTTGTTTGGATCCGCAGCCATGCTTTATTCTCTCACGGTGTTTACTTGGATCTTCCTGGCCGCCCTCGCGGCGGCGACCGCGACGCGGCTGTGGCTCGCGCAGCGGCAGATCCGCCACGTGCGCACGCATCGCGGCGCGGTGCCGGCATTGTTCAGCGAATCGATTCCGCTCGCCGCGCATCAGAAGGCCGCGGACTACACCGTCGCGAAGGCGCGCCTCGGCATCGTCGACACGGTGATCGACGCGCTGATCCTGCTCGCGCTCACCCTGGGCGGCGCTCTGCAGTGGCTGTCCGACCTGTGGCAGCGCGCTTTCGCCGTCGACGCGATCTGGCACGGAGCCGCCCTGATCCTCACGGTGTTTCTGGTTCGAGGACTTCTTTCCCTGCCGCTCAACCTGTATCGCATCTTCGTCATCGAGGAGCGCTTCGGATTCAACCGCATGACGCTGCGCCTCTACCTCGCCGACCTGGTCAAGGGCCTCGCGGTGGGCGCGGTGCTCGGCATCCCGCTGCTGCTCGCGATCCTCTGGCTGATGCAGGCCGCGGGGCCGCTGTGGTGGCTCTATGCCTGGGCGGTGCTGGTCGGCTACTCGCTGTTCCTGCAGATGATCTACCCCGCGGTGGTGATGCCGCTCTTCAACAAGTTCTCACCGCTCGACGATCCGGTGCTCGCCGCGCGCGTCGAGCAGCTCCTGAGCCGCACCGGGTTCCGCTCGCGCGGCCTCT
>DATBSZ010000167.1:0-4646 GCA_036559525.1 Burkholderiales bacterium | reverse complement strand
GAGGTCGTAGCGCCGCGCCCTCAGGCTTTGCAGTAGATGCTTTTCCAGCGTGAAGCGCGCCAGCGCGCCCCGATCGCGCCACTTACGGCCCACGAAGTAGAGCTGCGACAGCGCTGGATGGCCTTCGAGCATCGGCACCGTGTCGTCGTAGACCAGCGCGTCGACTTCCAGGTGCGGCGCGCGCGCCTTGAGGAGCGAAATCACGGGCGAAGCGAGCAGTACGTCGCCATGGTGGCGCAGCTTGACCACCAGCGCGCGAGCGCATTCCTCCAGCGGAACGGCATCCCTCACCATGGCGCCGAGTTTACTCGGTCAGAACAGGGACGAAAGGATTCGTGCCGTGTCCAGATTCGCCTCGAGGCAATCCGCCAGGCGCTCGAGGCTCGCCTCGCGCAGCGCGGCGAGATCGACGCCCATTGCCGCCTCAAGCCCTGCCCACTTGAGAATCGCCGCGCAGGCGGGCGGCGAGTCGAAAATGCCGTGCACGTAGGTCGCGAGAATCCGGCCGTCGGGGGAAATCGCGCCTTCCGGAATGCCACCGATGGCCGCGCCGTGCGACGTGCCCATGTGGATTTCGTATCCGGTGAAGGGGGCGCCCAAGACCGTTCCGCTGACGTTGCGCAGGCGCTTCTCCCTCTGCAGCGTCGTTTCCAGGTCGAGCAGGCCGAGGCCCTCTGTCGATCCCGCCGGCCCTTCGACGCCTTCGGGATCGTGGATCCCAGCCCCGAGCATCTGCAGGCCCCCGCAGATGCCGATGACGCGGCCGCCATAGCGAACGTGGCGCAGGATCGCATCGGCCCAACCCTGTGCTTTCAGGAATTCCAGGTCTGCGCGCACGTTCTTGCTCCCCGGCAGGATGATCAGGTCGGCCGCGGGCATCGGCTGGTCCGGCCCCACCCAGAGGAGCTCGACCCGCGGATGCAGCCTGAGCGCGTCGAAATCGGTGTGGTTGCTGATCCTCGGATAGACCGGCACCGCGACGCGAAAATCGTGGTCTGTCCCTGGTTTCGTTTCGGGCAGCGCGTCCTCGGCGTCGAGGGCGAGGCCGTTCAGGAAAGGCAGGACGCCGAGCACCGGCTTGCCGGTCTCGCCCGCGAGCCACCTCAGCCCGGGCTCGAGCAGCGCGATGTCGCCGCGGAAGCGATTGATCACCACGCCGGCGATGCGTTCGCGCTCGGAGCCGCTCAGGCAGGCGAGCGTGCCCACCACATGCGCGAGCGCGCCGCCGCGGTCGATGTCGGCGACGAGGAGCACCGGGCAATCGACGGCCTCGGCGAACCCCATGTTCGCGATGTCGTTCGCGCGCAGGTTCACCTCGGCCGGGCTGCCCGCGCCTTCGACGATCACCGCGTCGAACTTTTCCTGGAGCCGGTGGAACGCCGCCAGCACCTCCTCTAAGAGCCTTGGTTTCAGATTCTGGTAATCGTGCGCCGGCAAATCCGCAAACGGCCTTCCACCGACGATCACCTGAGCGTGCGTGTCGCTCGAAGGCTTGAGCAGCACCGGATTCATGTCGACGAGCGATTCGACTCGCGCCGCCTGCGCCTGCAACGCCTGCGCACGCGCGATCTCGCCGCCGTCGGCTGCGACTGCGCTGTTGAGCGACATGTTCTGCGGCTTGAACGGCGCGACCTTCGTTCCCTTGCGCGCCAGCACGCGACACAACCCCGCCACCAGCGTGCTCTTGCCGGCGCCGGAGCAGGTGCCCTGGATCATGAGCGTGCGCCGCGCCCGGTAGAATCGATCGGTGCGGTTCATCGCTGCGGCATTCTGGGTAATTTCCTTTTCAGTAGACGCTGTCACAGCCATCGACAGCGACGGCCGGAAGGTCTCGCTGCCGGCACCCGCGCAGCGCATCGTGAGCCTGGCGCCGCACGTCACCGAGCAGCTCTTCGCCGCCGGCGCCGGCGCCAAGGTCGTGGCCGCCTCCGACTACAGCGATTATCCCGAGGAAGCCAAGCGCCTGCCGCGCGTCGCGAGCTCGGGGACGGTGAACCTCGAGATGGTGCTCGCCCTCAAGCCCGACCTGGTCGTGGCGTGGCGCCTGGAGGCGACCGCGCCGGCTCTGGCGCGGCTCGAGTCGCTCGGCGTGCCGGTGTTCTACAGCGAGCCGAGGCGCCTCGGGCAGATCCCCGACGCGATCGAGGCGCTCGGCGTTCTCGCCGGCACCGGCGCCACGGCAGCGCCCCTTGCCGACTCGCTGCGCAAGGAGCTCGCGCGGCTCGACGCCGCGTACCGGGCGCGGCGGCCAGTCAGCGTGTTCTACCAGATCTCCGAGCGCCCGCTGATGACGCTCGGCGGCGGGCAGTTCGTCTCCGACGCGATCGCGCTGTGCGGCGGGCGCAACGTCTTCGCCGACTCGGCGCTGATGGCGCCGATCGTGAACGTGGAGAGCGTGCTGGCGGCCGACCCCGAAGCGATCGTCGGCGGAAGCAGCGACTGGCACGCGTACTGGCGCCGCTTTCCCGGACTGCGAGCAGTGCAGGCCGGGAATCTTTACGTCTTGCCGATAAATGAAATGCACCGCCACGGCCCGCGCGCGATCGGCGCCACCCGGCTGCTCTGCG
The DNA here is from genome assembly GCA_036559525.1 of Burkholderiales bacterium. Lineage (GTDB taxonomy): Bacteria > Pseudomonadota > Gammaproteobacteria > Burkholderiales > SG8-39 > SCGC-AG-212-J23. The sequence continues at coordinate 2,079 of DATBSZ010000167.1, read as the reverse complement.
AGCACCTCGACCGGGCGCGGCTCAAGGCTGCCAGCCCGCGCTGAAGAAGATCCCCCGTCCCGCGGTGTTGTAGCCATTCACATAGCGGTATTCCTCGTCGAGGGCGTTCTCGAGCCGCGCGCCGAACCAGAGATTCTTGCTGAACTGGTAGCGCGCCATCAGGTCGAGCACGGAATAGGCGCCCTCGAACACGGTCACCGAGGAGTTGGTGATGCTCTGGTCGCGCCGCTCGCCGCTGTAGCGCCATTCGCCGCCCAGGCGCCAGGCGCCGAAGCCGCGGTGCGCGGCGAGGGCGGCAAGCGTCTTCGCCCGGCGCAGCGCCTGTTGCGGCGGCAGGTTGGTGCGGTCCTGCTCCACCGGGTCCTGGAAGGTGAGCGAGGCGCGCAGGTCGAAGCCGGCGAGCACGCCGCTGTAGCTCGTCTCGATACCCTTGTTGGATGCCGTCTGCACGTTTTGCGGCATGAAGGCTGGACTGAGGACGATCGCGTCCTCGTACTCGGTGTCGAAGTACGTCACGCGCACGCGGCTGCGCTCCGAGGCCCACTGCAGGCCGATCTCGTTGGTGCTCGAGCGCTCGGGCTGCAGGTCCGGGTTGCCGAGGAACAGCGGATCCAGGTCGAGGAACGTCGGCGCGCGGAACGCCGTGCCGCGGCTCAGCGTCAGGCGCCACGCGGCGGTGAGGTCGTAGCCGTAGCCGAGGAAGTACGTGCCTTCGGAGCCGAAGTCCGAGTAGTCCTCGTAGCGGTAGTTCGCCTGCAGCGTGTGGTCGCCGAGCCGGCCGACGTAGCCGAGGCGCCCTGCGCTCACGTCGCGCGTGCGCTGCGGGTTGGCGCCGCTAAAGGAAGACCCGCTGTCGCGGACCTGCTCGCGCCCTTCGACTCCGATCGAGAACACGTGCGCCGGCGTCACGCGCAGGTCGTTGTCCCAGAAGAGCTGGCGCGTGCGCGTGTTGCCGTTGTTGGCGAACGTGTCGTTCAGCGTGTCGGTGCGCCGGTCCTTGCTCTCGGCGAGGGTGACGCGCGACTTCCACCACTCGACGAAGCGGGCTTCCCACCAGCCCTGCAGCATCGAGAGGTCCTGGTTGGAGCGGTGCTCGCCCGTGGGCGGGCCGAACGAGCTGTCGTAGTCGAGATAGGCGGCCGTGCCGAAGAACGCCACGCCGAGCTCGTGCGCGGGGTTCAGCCGGTGCGAGCCGCTCAGCGAGATGCTCTGGTTGCGGTAACCGTCCGGGTCGGGATTGGAGAGCGGCGCGAGCGCCGGATCCTGCGCCGAGAAGCCCTTCGTATCCAGGCGCGACGCCGTGACGTTGAAGCGGGTCGCACCGAGCTCGCCGCCGTAACCTGCGCTTACGTCGTAGGTATTGCGCGACCCGGCCATCGCTTGCGCGTAGGGCGCGGGCGCGCCGGTGCCGCGCTTGGTGAAGATCTGGATCACGCCGCCGACGGCGTTCGAGCCGTACAGGCTCGACAAGTTGCCGCGCGCGATCTCCACGCGCTCGACCTGATCGAGCATGATGTGCTGCAACGCGGTCGAGCTGACGCCGACGTCCTCGATGCGCACGCCGTCGATCAGGACCAGGGCGCGCGCGCTCGTGCCGCCGCGCAATGAGAGCGGCGAGGGCACCGAGCCCATGCCGCCGGTCTGCGCCATTTCGAACCCCGCCTCGCTGCGCAGGAGCGTCGGCAGGTCGACCGCCTGCGAGTCGCGGATCTCCTTCTGGGTGAGCACAGTGGTGTGCGGGATGGCGTCGCGCAAGCGCTGCTCTGTGCGCGAAGCGGTTACGACGACTGCGTCTTCCTGAGCGACGACAAAGGATGGAACGAGCGCCAGCACCAGCGCGCCCGGGCCGATGGGTCGAAACATTGGAACTTCTCTCCCTTCCCCGGCGAGCGTCCCCGCAAGCCGGAAAGCCGTTACGGACAGCCTCGCCTCGCTGAGGCGACGCCAGCTAGTCGGCCGGTCTCCGGGCTTGCGCTACTCGCTCGCATCGCCTTCCCGTGGGCTTCCACAGTGGCGTGTTGATGCGGCTTGACGCGCTTACCGTTGCGGGGGCAGCACAGGTTGCCGGGGCCTGAAGCC
>DATBSZ010000166.1:0-19612 GCA_036559525.1 Burkholderiales bacterium | reverse complement strand
AGAACTTCGAAGGCATTCCCATTTTTGGCTCGGTCAAGGATGCCAAAGCCCAGACCGGGGCCAATGTCTCCGTGATCTACGTGCCGCCGCCATTCGCGGCATCCGCGATCGACGAGGCGATCGACGCCGACCTGGATCTCGTGATCTGCATCACCGAGGGCATCCCGGTGCGCGACATGATCCGCACCAAACACCGCATGCAGGGCACTAGAACATTGCTGGTCGGTCCCAACTGCCCGGGCGTGATCACGCCCGACCAGATCAAGATCGGCATCATGCCGGGCCACATCCACAAGCGCGGGCCGGTGGGCGTGGTGTCGCGCTCCGGCACGCTCACCTATGAAGCGGTCGGGCAGCTCACCGAGCTTGGCCTCGGCCAGTCGAGCTGCGTCGGCATCGGCGGTGATCCTGTCAACGGCTTGAAGCACATCGACGTCCTCAGGATGTTCAACGACGACCCGAAGACCGAGGCGGTGATCATGGTGGGCGAGATCGGCGGCAGCGACGAAGAGGCCGCCGCGCGCTGGGTGAAGGCGAACATGAAGAAGCCCGTGGTCGGCTTCATCGCCGGCGTGACGGCGCCGCCGGGCAAGCGCATGGGCCACGCCGGGGCGATCATTTCCGGCGGCAAGGGCACTGCCCAGGAGAAGCTGGCCGTGATGGAGGAGTGCGGGATCAAGACCACCCGCAACCCGGCCGAGATGGGCAGGACGCTGAAATCAGTACTCAAGTAGTCCGCTACCCGTTGTTGGCCACGCTCCCGTACGCCGGGACGATCTTCCTTTCGTCCTTCCTGCTGTTCCTGGTGCAGCCGATCATCGCCAAGCAGATCCTGCCGTGGTTCGGCGGCTCGGCGGCGGTCTGGACCACGTGCCTGGTTTTCTTCCAGAGCGTGCTGCTCGCGGGCTACGCTTATGCGGACTGGACGACGCGCTTGGGGCCGCGTCGTCAGGCTGCTCTGCACGTCGGCTTGCTCGCGGTATCGCTACTGTGCCTGTCGATCCTCGCCTCGACCGGCTGGAAGCCGCAGGGCGACGAGCAGCCGATCCTGCGCATCCTGCTCCTGCTCGGCGCGACGATCGGGCTGCCGTACTTCCTGCTCTCGACCACCACGCCGCTCCTCCAGGCGTGGTATTGGCGCCGCTTTCGCACCGTGGTGCCTTATCGCCTGTTCGCGCTTTCGAACCTCGCATCGCTCCTCGCGCTGCTCGGCTTCCCGGTGCTGTTCGAGCCGGCGTTCGACCTGACCAGCCTGGGCTGGGGATGGTCGTTCCTGTTCGCCGGGTTCGCGATTCTCTGCGCCGGCACGGCCTGGCTTTCCGTGAATGGCTTTGAAACCGAGGCAAGGACGGCGGCGACGCCGGTTCCCTTGAAAAACCAGCTGCAATGGCTTGCTCTGTCTGCCATGGGCTCGGTCATGCTGCTCGCGGTCACCAACCACGTCACCCAGAACATCTCGAGCGTTCCCTTCCTGTGGGTGCTGCCGCTCGCGCTCTACCTCGCCAGCTTCATCCTGGCGTTCGACCATCCGCGCTGGTACATCCGGCCGGCGTTCGTTGGTGCGCTGGTGGTGCTCGTGCCGCTGATGGCCTACGCCATTCCCTCGCTCGACCTCAGGCTCGCCGCGCCGCTCTACCTCGCGGGGCTGTTCGTCGCGTGCATGGTGTGCCACGGCGAGCTCGCGCGGCTCAAGCCCGACCCGGCGCACCTGACGCGCTTCTACCTGATGATCTCGCTCGGCGGCGCGCTCGGCGCGGTGCTGGTGGCGATCGTCGCGCCGCTCGTGCTGGCGGGCTATTTCGAGCTCGGCATCGCGCTGGTCGCCCTGGGTGCCGTCACTATTCTCGTAAAGAAAATACGATGGGTGGGCGCGGCGGTCACCGTCGTGAGCGCGCTGTTCGTGTTTCGCGGCGCCCAGGAATACACCGAGGGCGTGCGCGTGATGGAGCGCGATTTCTACGGCGTGGTACGCACCGCCGACCACGAGAACCCGGTGCCGTACCGCGCGATGTACCACGGCGCGATCATGCACGGCGGACAGCTCCTCGGCGATTCGTTCCGCAACACGCCCGCCGATTACTTCAGCCCGGGCTCGGGCTACGGGCGCGTGTTCGCGTCGCTCCGCGAGATGCAGCCGAAGAAGCCGCTCGCCGTCGGCGTCATCGGCCTGGGCGCCGGGGTGATCGCCGCGTGGATGAAGCCCGGCGACCGCCTGGTGTTCTACGAGATCAGCCCGCGCGTGGTCGACATCGCGCGGCGCGAATTCACGTTCCTGCACGACACCTCGGCGAAAGCGGAGATCATCCTCGGCGACGGGCGCCTGTCGCTCGAGCGCGAGCCGCCGCGCGGCTACGACGTGCTCGGCATCGACGCGTTCTCCGGCGACTCGATCCCGATGCACCTCGTGACGCGCGAGGCGATGGCGATCTACCTCAAGCACATCAAGCCGGACGGCGTGATCGTGTTCCAGGCCACCAACCGCTTCATCGACCTGCTGCCGGTGGTGAAGCGCCTCGCGGCCGAGTTCGGCCTCGAGGCGCTGAACGTCTCGGACGTGCCCGAGGGGGAGGACGGCGCGGAGTACTGGTATTCCTCGACCGACCAGGTCATCGTGACGCGCAACCCGAAGCTCCTCGGCTGGCCGCGCATCGCCGAGGCGGCCGAAGAGATCGCCGACCGGCCCGGCCTGCCGGTCTTCACCGACGCGCACCACAACCTGCTGCGCATCCTGAAGTAGCGACAAAAACAGGGACAGACCACGTTTTTCCGTCGCTGTAGCTGGACAGCCCGGCCCGCAGGGCGCTAAAAACTTCCCATGGCCCAGCTACGTTTCAAGCAAGTCGATGTCTTTACCGATCGTCCCTTTCTCGGCAACCCGGTCGCAGTCGTGATCGGTGGCGAAGACCTCGACGCCGCCGCGATGCAGGCCATCGCCTGCTGGACGAACCTTTCCGAAACGACCTTTCTGCTCAAGTCCTCGAAGGCCGACTACCGGCTGCGCATCTTCACGCCGAAGCACGAGCTGCCGTTCGCCGGGCACCCGACCATCGGCTCGGCGCACGCCGCACTGGAAAGCGGTTTCGTCGGGAAAAAGAAGAAGCTGGTGCAGGAATGCGGCGCCGGCTTGATCGAGCTCTCGGTCGAGGACGACGGGCGCATCTTTCTGAAGGGGCCGCCGGCGAAGATCCAGAAGATGGAAAGGCAGATTCCTTCAATCCCGCTCGTACCGGGCGGTGACGTGATCAAGGTCGACGTCGGCCCGGTGTGGGTCGTCGGCGAAATGCGCGATGCGCGCGCGCTCGCCGACCTGAAGCCCGACATGACCGCGCTCGCGGAATGGAGCCTGTCGCTTGGCGTTTCGGGCGCGACCGTATTTGCGGCTTCGGGGGAGTCCGCCAGCGCCATCCACGTCCGCTCCTTCGCGCCCGCGCACAGCATTCCGGAAGACCCGGTCTGCGGCAGCGGCAACCTTAGCGTCGCTGTTTTTCTCAAAGAACAACATCTTCTCGAGAGATTTGGAAGTACTTACGTCGCGCGCCAAGGAATGCAGCTCGGCCGCGACGGCCATGTCTCGGTACGAATCGGCGAGAAGATCGAAATCGGCGGCCACGCCGTCACCTGCGTCGACGGCACGCTAGCCCCGCCGTGCTGAAGTGGCTGCTCGGCCGCGGCAAGGCCCCGCTGCCCGCTGGCGCGCAAGACTGCTTCCAGCTCGGCAGCGACCTCGCCCAGCGCGGGCGGCTCGATGAGGCCATCGTCCTGCTGCGCCGCGCGGTCGAGCTCGAGCCGCTGAACGCCGCGGCCCACCACAACCTCGGCAGCGCCCTTCGCGACCGCGGCGAGCGCCCGGCCGCGCTCGGTGCGTACCGCGAGGCGGCGCGCATCGAGCCCGCATTCGCCGAGGCGCACTACGGCATCGGGCTCATGCTGGTCGAAGAGCGAGCCTACGAGGAGGCGCTTGCCAGCCTGTTGCGCGCGATCAAGCTCAGCCCGCGGCTCGCCGAAGCCCGCCTCCAGGCGGGGAACGCGCACATGGGGCTCGGCAACTGGCAGGCCGCGCTCGCCGAGTTCAAGGCGGCGATCGAGGCGCGGCCCGATTACGCCGAAGCGCGCTGGGCGCGCGCCGTGTCGCACCTGCCCGCGGTGTACGGCGCGGGCGTCGATCCGGCGGAGCGCAGGCGCGCATTCGCCGCCGAGCTCAAGTCGCTGCGCAAGTGGTTCGCCGCGAGCAAGCGGCCCGACGCGTTCCTCGCCGTTGGCGTGCACCAGCCGTTCTACCTCGCCTACCAGGAGTCGCCGAACCGCGAGCTGCTCGCCGAGTACGGCGAGCTGTGCGCCGGGCAGATGGGGCGATGGCAGTCGCGCGCCGGCCTCGCGCTGCCGGCGAAGCGCCCCCGCAGCAAGCCCCCGCCCGGGAGCGGGAGCAAGCCGAGAATCGGCATCGTCTCGGCGCACATCTACGAGCACTCGGTCTGGATGGCGCTGGTCCGCGGCTGGGTCGAGCGCCTCGCCGAGCGAGCCGAGCTCCACGTCTTTCACCTCGGCAGCGGCGGCGACGCCGAGACGGCGTTCGCGCGCAAGCGCGCCGCGCAGTTCCACGCCGGCTTGCGGCCGTTCGACCAATGGGCGGGGTTGATCCACGCCGCCGGGCTCGACCTCGTGATTTACCCGGAGATCGGGATGGATGCGACCACCGCGAAGCTCGCCTCGATGCGCCTCGCGCCGGTGCAGGCGGCGAGCTGGGGACATCCCGAGACCACCGGATTGCCGACGATCGACTACTACCTGTCCGCGGAGGGGCTGGAACCGCCGGATGCGCAGGCCAACTACACCGAAAAACTGATTGCCCTGCCGAACCTCGGTTGCTCGTTGTCTCCCGGGAAAGAAGAAGCCGGCAGGTTCAGCGGGCTCGAGCTGCGAAAGGACGAGCTGCTGCTCGTGTGCCCCGGTACCGCCTTCAAGTACGCGCCGCAGCACGACCGGGTGCTCGCCGAGATCGCGCGGCGCGTGCCGGGCTCGCGCCTGGTGTTCTTCCGCAGCCGTCCCGAGCCGCTCGCGGAGAAGCTGCGCGAGCGCCTGCGCGACTCGTTCCGCCGCGCGGAAGTGGACTTCGAGCGCCAGGTGACCTTCATCCCCTGGCAGCCCACCGGCGCGTTCCGCGCGCTGCTGCGGCGCGCGGACCTTTATCTCGACACGATCGGCTTCTCGGGATTCAACACCGCCGTGCATGCGCTCGAATGCGGCCTGCCGATCGTCGCGTGCGAGGGCCGCTTCCTGCGCGGCCGCCTCGCGAGCGGCCCGCTGCGCCGCCTGGGTCTCGACGAGCTGGTGGCGCCGTCGGCGGAAGCCTACGTCGAGCTCGCTGCCGCGCTTGCCGCCGACGCCGGGCGCAGGCAGGCGCTGCGCCGGCGCATCGAGTCGAGCCGCGAGCGGCTGTTCCGCGATGCCGCGCCGCTCGACGCACTCGAAGATTTTGTAAGAGCAGTTACCTAAAGATTCTCAGCAGCCAGGTCGGGCTCGCCGCAGTGCTTCAGCACTTCGGCGCGCACGAGGTCGCGCAGCCGCACCGCCGCATTCCAGTCGTTGCCCTCGGGCGCGATCGGCGCGCCGAAGGTGACCGCCATCGGGTGCCGGCGCGCGTACCAGGTGCCGTCGCGCAGCACCGAGCGCACGCCGCGCATCGCCACCGGCACCACCGGGATGCCGGCCTGCGCCGCGACCTGGAACGCGCCGGTCCGGAACGGCAGCAGGCCGGGGCGGCGCAGCAGCGTGCCTTCCGGAAAGATCGCCAGCGACTGGCCGCGCTTCGCCGCCTCGGCGAGCTCGTCGGCGTGCCCGGCGGCGGCCTGGACGTCGAAGCGTTCCACGAACACGCAGCCGAAGCCGGTGAGCAGAAGCCGCATCAGAGGGTTGGCGAGGAACTCGCGCTTCGCGATGAAGGAGAAATTGCGCGGGCCGAGGATCGATACCAGCACCAGCGCGTCGAAGTAGCTGGTGTGATTCGCCGTCAGCACCACGGGCCCGGGTGGAATGTTTTCCAGGCCGCGCACCAGCACCCGCAGGCCGGCGAGGCGCAGGAAGAGCCGCGTCATGACGCCGCCCACTTTCCACGTCAGGCCGACGTTCCTGGTCGCCGCCGCTCCGAATATCCATGGGGTCGTGATCAAGAAAACCGCATAGGCGCGCAGAGCGAACAGGATGCCGCGCGCCACTCGCCAGCCGCGGCGGATCTGCGGCGCCACGCCGGCGGCGGCAAGCCGGATGAACTGCAGCCACACCGCCTGCGGCTTGACCGACTCCGGTCCGCGCTCGTAATAGTCGCGCGCCGCCACGCGGCGGATCTTGCCGCTCGAGGTCTTGGGCACGGTGTGCGGCGGCGCGAGCACGATGTCGTCGACCGGCGCGCCGATCAGGTTCATCGAGAGATCGTTGATGCGCCGCTTGATGTCCGCCTCGCCCGCGCCGCCCGGTTGTCGCGTCTCGGCCAGCACCACGATGCGCTCGGTGCCGCTCGCCGGATCCAGCGAGCCGAACACCGCCACGCAACCGCGCCGCACGCCCGGAATGTCGCCGACCGCCTCCTCGAGCTCGTACGGGCTGATGTTGCGCCCGCCGCGGATGATGATGTCCTTCTCGCGCCCGGTGAGGTACAGCGTGCCGTCGGAGAGATACGCGCGGTCGCCGGTGTTCACCCACTCGCCGTCGAACAGCGCCTTGGTCGCTTCCGGGTTGCGGTAGTAGCCGGTGGTCGCGGAAGGGCCGCGAAACTGGAGCGACCCCTCGGAGCGGTCCGGAAGCTCGAACCCCGCGCCGTCGACCACGCGCAGGTCATGGTCCGGAATCGGGCGGCCGCACGCGACGACCTTGAGCGGCGCCGGATCGTCCTCGCGCGCGAGCACCGCTTCGCCGGTGCTGGAGAAATGCTCGCGGTCGAGGAGATCGACCTGCCACGGATTGCCCGGCGGCGTGAAGGCGAGGCCAACCGACGCTTCGGCGAGGCCGTACACCGGGGTCATCGCGTTCTTGCGGAATCCCCAGCGGGAGAACTTCTCCGTGAAGCCGGTCATGGTCTCGGTGCTGACCGGCTCGGCGCCGTTGAAGGCGAAGCGCCACGTGGAAAGGTCGACCCCTTCGAGCTCGTGCTCGGGAATGCGGCGCATGCAAAGCTCGTAGCAGAAGTTCGGCCCGCCCGAGATCGTGCCGCCGTGGCGGTGGATCGCGCGCAGCCAGCTGCTGGGCCGCGCGAGGAATGCGAGCGGCGACATCAGCACGACCGGGAAGCTGAGGACCATCGTCGCGAAGCAGCCGCCGATGAGGCCCATGTCGTGGTAGAGCGGCAGCCAGCTCACGAATACGTCCGCCGAAGTGGCGCGCGCCGCCTTGCCCATCGCGCGCACGTTGGCGAGCAGGTTGGCGTGGGTGAGTACGACGCCTTTCGGCTGGCCGGTGCTGCCCGAGGTGTACTGCAGGAAGCCGGTCTGGCCAGAGGTTGTTTTTACGGGAACAAAATCCTTTGCGCTTGCCGGGAAATCCGCCGGCACCATCACCGCGCGCAGCGTTTCCACTTGCGCGCGCAGCAGCCACGCGATCGCCTTCGCCTCCGGGATCGTGACCATCAGCGCCGCGCGGCAGCTTTTGAGGATGCCGACGTGGCGCGTCAGGTGGTCCTCGATGGTGGTGAGCCGCGCCGGCGGATAGAGCGGCACCGGGATGCCGCCCGCGAGCAGCGTGCCGTAGAAGCAGAAGAGGTACTCCTTCGAGGTCGGCAGCATGATCGCCACCGTCTGCCCGGGCATCAGCCCCGACGCGGCGAGGCCGGCCGCATAAGCGAGCGATCCCTCCCAGAGCGTCCGGTAGGTGATCTGCGTTTCCTTCTGCTCCTCGTACAGGAACACGGTGAGCCGGTCGGGCTGGCGCTCGACGTAGTACTCGAGCGCCTCGGTCAGCGTTTGCGCGTGGTCGGGCGGGCGCACGCCCTCGGCCTGCGAGAGGCTCGCCACTGTCCGGTCCGCGGTTTGCGGCGCGTGGCCGTGGCTCGCGAGCAGGAAGCGCAGCAGGTCGCGCGGCGTTTCGCTCGACGCGAGCGCCTGCTCCGGCAGGCTGGTCGTGAACTCGCGCTCCAGGCGCAGGACCAGCTCGACGCGCGCGAGGCTGTCGAGCCCGAGCTCGCGCTCGAGCGAGCTGTCGAGCGCCACCGCAACTTCGACATTCGGCCGCGCTTCGCGCGCCACCGCGGCGACGACCGCGAGCACGCGGTTCGGGTCGATCTGCTCGGCGGCGGGCTGGGGGATCGACTGATTCACGGAACCGGCCGAGTGTACACTCGCTCGACATGGCCTCGATCCGTCGGGAGTTCCTGATCGACGCTCGACCCACCGACGTATGGGAGGCGGTGCGCGACATCGGTGCGCTGCACACGCGGCTGGTGCCCGGCTTTGTGACCGCCTGCCGTCTGGAGCCGGGCGCGCGTACCCGCGCGGTGTGGACCGCCGACCTGCTGCCCGACGAAATGGCCAAGCCGATCGCCGCCATGATCGACCAGGGCTGCGCCGTCACGAAGAAGACCCTCGAGCGCGGCTGAAAAGCAGGGCGGATGGCGAACCAGGTCTACGAGAAACGCCGCGAGCAGATGTTTCCGCGGCTCGACGCGCGGCAGATCGCGCGCCTGGAGCCGCGCGGCGTGCGCCTGAGAATCCGCGCCGGCGAGACTCTGGCCGAGCCGGGCGACAGCCACCGCAAGATGCTGGTGGTGCTGTCCGGCAAGCTTGAAATCTTCATTCCTGGCGCGCGTGGCGAGCAGTCGCTCACGCAGCTCGTACCCGGGGATTTCGCCGGCGAGCTCTCCACGCTGCGCGGCCTGGCCGGTTTCTCGCGCATCCGCGTGGTGGAGGCGGGCGAGGTGCTCGCGGTGGGCGAAGCGGAGCTGCGCACGCTGGTGCAGACCGACGCCGAGCTGAGCGAAATCATCATGCGCGCCTTCATCCTGCGGCGCATGGGTCTCGTCGACTCCGGGGAGAGCGAGGTGGCGCTGGTCGGCTCGCGCCACTCGGCGAACACCCTGCGCCTGCGCGAGTTCCTCACGCGCAACAACCACCCCTACATGAGTCTGGACGTCGACGAGGATCCGGGCGTCGAAGAGCTGCTTTGCCGCCACGGCGTGGGCGTCGACGAGGTGCCGGTGGTGCTCGCGCCGCGCGGGGTGCTGCGCAATCCGGACATCCGCACGCTTGCCGGGTTTCTCGGGATGAACCCGGAAATGGATGAGGCCCAGGTGCACGATGTTGTGGTGGTGGGCGCAGGACCCGCCGGGCTCGCGGCCGCGGTCTATGCCGCTTCCGAGGGCCTCGACGTCATGGTGATCGAGGCGCTCGCGTACGGCGGGCAGGCCGGCTCGAGCTCGAGGATCGAGAACTACCTCGGCTTCCCGACCGGTATCTCCGGCGGCGCGCTCGCCGGGCGCGCCTTCGTGCAGGCGCAGAAATTCGGCGCCGCCGTGAACGTGGCGTCGCACGCCTTGCGCCTCGACTGCTCGCGCCGGCCCTACGCGATCCAGCTTTCCGACGGGCACAGGGCGCTGGCGAAGTCGGTCGTGGTCGCGACCGGCGCGAAGTACCGCGCGCCCGAGTGCACCGAGTTGCAGCGCTTCGTCGGCCTGGGCGTGTACTACGCCGCTACACACCTCGAGGCCAAGCTGTGCGACGGCAAGGAAATCGCGATTGTCGGCGGCGGCAACTCTGCGGGACAGGCGGCTGTATTCCTCGCCAATACCTGCCGCCACGTCCACATGCTGGTGCGCGGCCCGGGGCTCGCGGAGAGCATGTCGCGCTACCTCATCCGGCGCATCGAGGAGAACCCGGCGATCACGCTACACACGCACACCGAGATCGAGGAGATGGAAGGCGGCGAGCGCCTGGAGCGCGTCATCTGGCAGCGCAAGGGTGCCGCGGCCGAGACGCGCGAGATCGGGCACGTCTTCCTCATGACCGGCGCTTCGCCCAACACCGCCTGGCTCGACGGCTGCCTCGCGCTCGACGACAAGGGCTTCGTGCGCACCGGCATCGAGCTCACTGCGCAGGACCTGGCGGCGGCCGGTTGGTCGCTGCCCCGCGCGCCCTCACTTCTGGAAACCAGCAAGCCCGGTGTGTTCGCCGTAGGCGACGTGCGCTCCGGCAGCGTCAAGCGTGTTGCCTCGGCCGTCGGCGAAGGCTCGAGCTGCGTCCAGTTCGTCCACCGCGTCCTCGGCGCGTAAACTCATCCCTCGTGCGGACTTTCCTTGACCGCCTCGACAGCGAAGCGCGCGACCTTCTGCTCGCCGTGGCCCGTCCGATCACGCACGCCAAGGGGGATCGCCTCGTGCGCTACGGCGATCCCTCGCGCGGCGCGTACCTCCTGAAGGAAGGCGCCGCCGAGGCCACCGTCCTCCTGCCCGGCGGCGAAAAGCTCACCGTGGCGACGCTCGGAGCCGGCAGCGTGTTCGGCGAAATGGCGCTGTTCGAGCGCGGCACCTGCACGGCCACCGTCACCGCCAGCGAAAAGCTCGAAGGCTGGTTCATCGAGCGCGACGATTTCCGCTCGCTCGTCGCCCAGCGCGTCCCCGCGGCGCTGCGCATCCAGCACGCCGTGACCCTCGCCCTGTCGGACAAGCTGCGCGCGCTCAACGCCAAGGTCCTCGAAGTCGCCGCCCCCGGAGACACGCCGAAATCAGGGACCGGCCACGATGCCGATCCGCTGGCCAAGGTGAAGCGCGTGAAGGAGGCCTCCTTCGACCTCAAGCCTTTCCTTTCGCACCTGCCGTTCTTCGAGGGCTTCGGCCCTGGCGAAACCGCCGAGATCCTCGAGATCGCCCACGTGCTCGAGCTATCGCGCGGCCACGCCGTCTTCAATCACGGCCAGCCCTCGACCGCCTGCTTCATCGTGGTGCGGGGCGCGGTCGAAATCCGCGCGCAGCACGCGCGGCGCGAACGCCGCATCGCCGTCCTCGGCCCCGGCCAGCTCCTCGGCTACATGAGCGCGCTCGAGAAGGGCGTGCACGGCTCCGATGCCGTGGTGCGCGAGCAGGCGGTGCTGCTGGAGATTCCCGGCGAGGATTTCGAGAAGCTCTACTTCGGCAGCAGCCCCACTTCGACCAGGCTGCACCGCGTGATTCAGAAGAGCCTTCTCGCCTCGCTCGGCCAGACCAACCGGCATCTCACGCGGCTCATCAGCCAGGCGCGGCTGCGGGGCGCCGAAAAGGAAAGCGAGCGGCTCGAGAAAGCGTACGGCGGGCAGATCATTGCAGATCTCGGATCGTGACGGCGGGCCGATTCTTCCTGATCGTGGCGTGCAGCATCGAGTACTCGGGCACCTCCACCCACGCCGCCGTGTCTCGAGTAAGAGGCTCGGACGCCACCAAGACGGAGGTGGCGTTGTCCGAGCCGCCCGTCATCTTCCATTCGCCGTCGTGCAGGCCGTAGCCGTGCCCGGCGGTGTACCAGAGCGACAGGAAGCTCGTGTTGGCCTCGTGCACGCGCTCGGCGTCGGCCGTGGGATAGCGCCCGAAGTCGAAGCAGTAGCGCACCGCGGCGAGCTGGGTGCCGTCGGCGATGAAAAGGTTGAGGGATGACGAGATCGAGATGCCGAGCTTCCTGCGCGCATCACGAATGATCTCGAGTGCACGCTCGACGGCCTTGGCGAGCTCGTCGGCGCTCGGATGGCGGTGGGGGTCGGGGAGCTGGGAAACGATGAGGGCGTAGACCCACTCGCTGTCGGTGGTGCCGTGGATCTGGGAAAGAAAAACGGGCTTGATGAAAGGAGAGAGCAAAGGCTTCATCTCGGCGAAGCGCGCGAGGTCGCCGTTGTGCGCCAGGACCAGGGGCACGTTGCTGAAGTGGAACGGGTGGCAGTTCTGCTGCGAGATCTCGACGCGTGTGTGGTAGGCCACGCCCCTGACGTGGGCGAGGAGGCAGCCGGTGCGGATTTTTTCGGCCAGGTTCTTGAGGTTGCGGTCGAAAACCGGGAGGCTCTGCGAGTAGTAGGAGTAGGCGCGGTCGGGGTCGTGGCTCGAGGGATCCCAGGCGCGCAGGCCGAACCCTGCCAGGTTCAGCAGGTTGAGCATCTTCGGCATGTAGGACTGCCGCACCAGCGCGGAGTCCGGCTGGTAGAGGAAGTTATCCAGCAAAACGGGCTCGCCGAGGTAAAGCAGCGCGCGGCACATGACGGTTGATTAGACTACAACCATGAAGGTGCTGACGCATCTGCTGGCGGCCGACGGTTCGATTCCGAACCATCCCCGCTGGCCGCTCCTGATCTATCCACAAGCCCTGAAAAATGCCAAACCAGAGGCGTTTGAAGAGCTCTTCACGCGCAACCGCTGGCCAGCGGCGTGGCGCAACGGCGTGCACCCGTTCCATCACTTTCACAGCACGAGCCATGAGGTGCTCGGCATCTACGAGGGCGAGGTCACGGTGCAGTTCGGCGGCGAAGGCGGCGTGACGGTGACGGCGAAGCCGGGCGACGTCATCGTGCTGCCCGCCGGCACCGGCCACAAGAAACTCGCTGCGCGCGGCGCGCTCGGTGTTGTCGGCGCCTATCCCGAGGGCAGCAACCCGGACACCTGCACCACGACAACGCTGAAGAACGTCCAGGCGGCTATTGCCCGCGTACCGATGCCGGCGGCGGATCCGGTGTATGGCGTGGACGGCCCGCTGTTCTCGCACTGGAGGTAGTGCAGCGGGAAAATGGGGTCTGTCCCTGTTTTTCCGGTCCTGTTTACGGATTCGACCGGGGCTTCATCAGCGCGGCGCGCACTTTCTCGTTGCCGAGGGGGACGTTCGAGGTGCGGCGCGACTCGTCTTTCCTGAGCACGATCAGGTTGTGGTGGAACGCGATATGCCCGATCGAGGGCACGATCTCGGCGTCCGGGCGCTCGAGAAACTCGCACTCGTTCACGCTGTCGGCGAGCGACTTGAAGAAGCTGATGCAGGAGGAAGCGTGGCGCGGCGACCCGGGCGTGCCGCCGCCGTAGTGCGGCCAGTACGATGTCTGCACGTCCTCGACGACGTACCAGCCGCCGTCCTTTACGAACGGCCACAGGATGCGGAACGACTCGATCTGGTGCGCGTTGACGTGGCTGCCGTCGTCGATCACGAAGTCGAAGGGCCCGATCTCGGCGCCGAGCGCCTCGAGCCGCGCGCGGTCGGTCTGCGAGCACTGGACCACCTTGATGCGGCCGCGCGACAGCGCGGTCTTGTCTTCGATGTCGAGCCCGTAGATGCGCCCGCGGCGGAAGTACGCGGCCCACATCAGGAGCGATTCGCCGCCCAGGCCGTGGCCGTAGCCGCCGACGCCGAGCTCGAGGAGCCGCACCGGCTGGCGGCGCAGCGGGCGCGCGAGCGCCTCGTACACCGGCGTGTAGTGGTGCACGCCGTACTTGTCGGTGCCGCACAAGGCGGCGAGCAGATCGAGGCCGACACCGAAAAAGCCCGCGATGCGCGCCCAGCCCTTGAGGCGCCGGTCCGTGGCGAGCGCCACCGGGTCGCGCGCGTAGTTCGGGAAAGCATCGGGGATCGCCTGGCGCTCGCGGCGCAGGTCGAAGGCGAGCCGCGCCAGGCGGCTCACGGTTTCTTGCGTGCGCCCGCGGCGAGCGTGATCACCGTGACCAGCTCGTAAGTGAGCGCGTCGACGAATTCCTCGGCATAGCCGGCTTCGCGCAGCGCCCATTTCACGCGGTTGCCGAGATGCGCCTTCTTGTAGACGTTGAGCGGCTGCGCGCGCGCGAACGACTCGGCGCGCGCGAAGATCATGTCGTTCGTGCTCTTCAGGCGCTTGGCGGTGACCTTTCCCACCGATTCGATCGAGGGGGGCGGCACGCGCTTGAGAAGGTCCGCCACCACGGCGTCGGCGAACTCGTCCACCGCGGTGCAATCGAACCAGCCGATCACTTGAGCTCCTCGAGCCGGTCGGTGGCCGGCGGCGGGGTGCGGGACAGCGCGGTGATCTCCGCCCGCAGCTCGGGCGTCATGTCGACTTTCACCGAGTCGAGCGAGGCGCGCAGCTGCTCGGCGCTGCGCGCGCCGATGATCGGCGCGGTGACCGCGGGATGCGCGGCGACCCAGGCCACTGCCGCGCTCATGGGATGAAGGTTTCTTTGTCTGCAAAGAGCGGCAAACTTCGCGGCCGCGTCCTGCGCCCAGGCCTCGCCGTACCTCACGGCGTACATCTTGTTGGTCGTGTGCCGTCCCTGCGCGCCGGGCTCGCTGTACCTGCCGGAGAGCAGGCCGCCGGCCGCCGGGCTGTAGGGGAAGACCGAGAGGCCGTTCGCCGCGGCCATGGGCAGGAGCTCGACCTCGGCCTGGCGCTTCAGCAGGCTGTACATCGGCTGGATCGCCTGCAGCCGCGCCCAGCCGGCACGTTCCTGGATGCCGAGCGCGGCCTGCGTCTGCCACGCCGCGTAGTTGCTTACCGCGGTGTAGAGCGCCTTGCCGGCGCGCACCACATCCTCGAGCCCGCGCATGTGCTCCTCGAGCGGCGTGAGCGCGTCGTAATGGTGCAGGAACAGGATCTCGACCCGGTCGGTGCCCAGGCGCTTCAGGCTCGCCTCGACCGCGCGGCTCACGTGGCGGCGCGAGGCGCCGCGCGCGTTGACGTCGTCTCCGGTCGGATTGAAGCACTTGGTCGCGAGGACCAGGCTGTCGCGCTCACCGCGAATGAGCTCGCCGAGGACCTCCTCCGAGCGTCCCTTGTTGTACTGGTCGGCGGTGTCGAAGAAGTTGATCCCGGCCTCGCGCGCCGCGCGGTAGATGCGCGCGGCTTCCTTCTCGTCGGCGTCGCCGCCGAACGCCATGGTGCCGCAGCAGAGTTGGGAAACCTGGACGCCGGTGCGGCCGAGAACGCGATACTTCATCTGCCTAGTCTATCCCGCATGCGCTCATAGGCAGCCTCGATGTGCCGGCAGGTGCGCGCGCTGTCGAAGAGCGGGTGCGTCAGCCGGTTGCGGCCGAGCTTCTCCCGGATGGCGGACAGGAAATTGCGGTCTTTCGCGAGCTTCAGTGCCAGCGCCTCGTACGCCGACAAATCCCGGGTAATCAGCTCCGGAAGGCCAACCGCGTTCAGCAGGCTCGCCCCGACGCGGCCGGCGAACGTCGCGCCCAGGCAGGTGACGACGGGCACGCCGGCCCAGAGCGCGTCGCTCGCCGTGGTATGCGCGTTGTAGGGCAGCGTGTCGAGGACGAGGTCCGCGAGCCGGTGCCGCGCAAGGTGCTCGGCGTGCGCAACCCTGGGCGCGAACACCAGCCGCGCGGCGTCGATGCCTCGCGCTTCGGCGCTTCGCTGGAGGTTGCGCCTGGCGAGCGCTTCGTGCTCGAGCAGCCAGAGCACGCTGTGGGGCTCCTGGGCGAGCAGCCGCATCCAGATCTCGAACATCCCGGGCCCGAGCTTGTAGGTATTGTTGAAGCAGCAGAATACGAAGCCGCGTTCGGGCAGGCCCGCCCCGGCGCGCGACGGCGTGCGCTCGGCGATCGCCGCGGTCGCGTCGTTGATCTGGTAGCAATCGGGCAGGCAAACGACCTTTTCAGTGTAAAAGCGCTCGTCGCTGGGCGGGATGACGACGCGATCCGCCAGGACGTAGTCGATGTAGTCCGCGCCCACGGTGCCGGGGTAGCCGAGATAGGTCGCCTGCACCGGGGCCGGCCGGTGAGCGAGGATCGTTATCCGGGAATCGGCGGTGAGGCCCTTGAGATCGATCGCGATGTCGACCTCCATCTCATGGATCAGCCGCGCGGCCTGCGCGTCGCTCATGGCTCGGACGTCGACGAACTTGTCGAAAGCGCGCTGCAGCCGCGCGCGCGTGGCGCTGCGGTCGTCCGGGCCGTAGGAGATGGCGATCAGCTCGAAGCGGCTGCGGTCGTGCAGCTCGAAGAGCCGCGCGGCGAGGTAGGCGGTGGCGTGCTCGTGAAAGTCCGCGGAGAGGTACGCCAGCCGGATCCGCGCATGCTCGTAGCGCGCGCCGCGCCAGAGCGGTTCGCGGGTGCCGCCGAGCGTTTCGCGCACGTGCAGCTCCGCGCAGCGGCGCTGCTCCGCAGCCGAGTCCGAGGTGGCGAGCAGGGTGAACGGGGCCGCCGCCACCTCGCCCGTGCGCACCTGCTCGCGCAACGCCGCGATGTGCGGCCCGATCTCGCGCCAGTCGCAGGCGAACAGCTCGGCCCACACCAGCGAGCCCAGCGCGTAGGGCGTGCGCGGGGCCAGAGCGATGACTTGCCGGAAGCTGGCGACGGCTTCCTCATAGCGTCGCAGCGCGTGCAGCACCAGGCCGAGGTTCTGGTGAGCGTCCGCCAGCCCCGGCTGTGCGCCAACCGCGCGCTGCAGGAAGGGCAAGGCGTCCTCGGGCCGGTCCAGCGTGCGCAGCACGCTGCCCGCGTTGTTGCTGGCCTCCGCGTGGCCGGGATCGAGGCGCGTCGCAGCGACGAACGCGGCGAGCGCCTCTTCGTTCCTCCCCTGGTTCACGAGCGCCACGCCGAGCGCGTTGTGGGCGTTCGCGTAGTCCGGGTAGGCTTGCGTCTCGCGCTGCAGCGCCTGCTCCGCGCGCGCGAAATCCCCAAGCGCGAGATGGCAATACCCCAGCCGGTAGGCGACGCCGCGGCGCTCTAGCTTGTCGAACGCGGCGCTCAGCGGGCCGAGCGCTTCCCGGGAGCGGCCTTCGAACAGCAGCGTGCTGCCGAGGAGATAGAGCGCCTCGGCGTCGGCCGGCGAGCGTGCGAGCGCCTCGCGCGCCGCCTTCTCTGCGACGCGGTACTCGTTGCGCTCGAGCGCGTCCCACGCTGCCTGCATGTTGCGGGCGATTCTCGCATCCCGTGTGCTTGACCGCAGTCAAGAATGGGCCTCAGCCGCGTGCCCGATAATAAGCAGAGCGATGAGAGGAAAAGGAAAAGTCCGGTCCACGCCGAAGGGCCGGTCGGTCGATCCGCAGGCGCTCGAGCAGGTGCGCGCGCTGCTGGGGAGCGAATCCCGGCAGCGCGACCTGCTGATCGAGCACCTGCACAAGGTGAACGACCGCTACGGGCATCTTTCGGCCGCGCACCTGGCCGCGCTGGCGCAGGAGATGAAGCTCTCGCTCACCGAGGTGTACGAGGTGGCGACCTTCTATCACCACTTCGAAGTGGTCAAGGAAGGCGAGGCGCCGCCGGCCGCGCTCACGGTGCGGGTTTGCGACTCGATCGCGTGCGAGCTCGCAGGTTCTGAGAATCTCCTTTCGAAATTGCCGTCTTTGCTCGGAAAGGAAGTGCGGGTCCTCCACGCCCCATGCGTGGGCCGCTGCGAAGTCGCGCCCTGCGTCGTGGTGGGCCAGAACCCGATCGGAAATGCCACGCCTGAAACGGTGCGAAACGCCGTTTCTTCGCGAAACACCGCGTGCCCGGAAACCCGGTACGTCGACTTCGCGGCGTACAAGAAGCAGGGCGGCTACAAGCTGATCGCCGACTGCCTCGCCGGCAAGCGCACGCGCGAGGAGCTCACCAAGATCATGGAGGACTCGGGCCTGCGCGGCCTCGGCGGCGCCGGGTTCCCGGCGGGGCGCAAGTGGCGCCTGGTGTCGGCCGAGCCCGAGCCGCGCCTCATGGCGCTCAACATCGACGAAGGCGAGCCGGGAACGTTCAAGGACCGCTGGTACCTGGAGCGCGATCCGCACCGCTTCCTCGAGGGCATGCTGGTCGCCGCGTGGTGCGCCGGCGTCGGCGAGATTTACGTGTACCTGCGCGACGAGTACGCCGGCTGCCGCGCAATTCTCGAAAGGGAGCTCAAGAAACTGCAAACTGGCGCGCCCTTCCCGTTACCCCCAATACATCTGAGAAGAGGCGCGGGCGCGTACATCTGCGGCGAAGAGTCGGCGATGATCGAGTCGATCGAGGGCAAGCGCGGCATGCCGCGCCTGCGCCCGCCCTACGTCGCGCAGGTGGGCCTCTTCGGCCGGCCGACGCTCGAGCACAACATGGAGACGGTGCACTGGGTGCGCGAGATCGTCGAGAAGGGGCCGCAGTGGTTCGCCTCGCAGGGGCGGAACGGACGCAAGGGCCCGCGGTCTTTCTCTGTATCGGGGCGGGTGAAGAAGCCGGGAGTCCACCTTGCTCCTGCAGGAATCACTGTTTTGCAGCTAATTGAGGAGTATTGCGGCGGCATGCTCGATGGGCACGAGTTCTACGGCTATCTGCCCGGCGGCGCTTCGGGCGGCATCCTGCCGGCGTCGAAAGGCGATATCCCGCTCGACTTCGACACGCTGCAGCCGCACGGCTGCTTCATCGGGTCGGCCGCGATCGTGATCTTCAGTCACAAAGACAAGGCCGCAAAGGCAGCCGTGAACCTGATGAAGTTCTTCCACGACGAGTCCTGCGGCCAGTGCACCCCCTGCAGGGTGGGCACGGCGAAAGCGGTCACGCTCATGGAAGCGCGCAAGTGGGACCAGCCGTTGCTGAAGGAACTGTCTCAGGCGATGATGGACGCTTCGATCTGCGGCCTCGGGCAGGCGGCGCCCAATCCCGCATTGACGGTCATGAAATATTTTCCGCACGAGGTAGGTTGATGGAACGCGTCACGACCCAGCAGCTCGCGATGATGCCGATCTCGTTCAAGCTGAACGGCAAGACGGTGATCGGCCGCCCGGACGAGACCCTCATCGAGTGCGCAAGCAAGAACGGCGTCGAGATCCCGCACCTCTGCTACAAGCCGGGCCTGCGCCCCGACGGCAACTGCCGCGCCTGCGTAGTCGAGATCAAGGGCGAGCGCGCGCTCGCGCCCTCCTGCTGCCGCTTCCCGAAGGAGGGGATGGAGGTCACCACCGACAACGAGCGCGCGGTGCTGTCGCAGAAGATGGTGCTCGAGCTGCTTTTGTCGGACATGCCCGAGCGGGACTACACGCGTAACAACGAGCTCGACCAGTGGGCGCAGAAGATGAAGATGGGCAAGCCCCGCTTCGAGTCGCGCAAGCAGGTGCAGGCGGACCTGTCGCACCCCGCGATCGCGGTCAACCTCGACGCCTGCATCCAGTGCACGCGCTGCCTGCGCGCCTGCCGCGAGGAGCAGGTCAACGACGTGATCGGGTACGCGCACCGCGGCGAGCACTCGAAGATCGTGTTCGACTTCGACGATCCGATGGGGCAGTCGACGTGCGTCGCCTGCGGCGAGTGCGTGCAGGCCTGCCCGACCGGCGCGCTGATGCCGGCGCGCGACGTGGGCCTGCAGGTGATCGACAAGCGCGTCGACTCGGTCTGCCCGTTCTGCGGCGTCGGCTGCCTGCTGACCTATCACGTCAACACGAAGCAGAACGTCATCAAGTTCGTCAACGGCAAGGACGGCCCGTCGAACCACAACCGCCTGTGCGTGAAGGGGCGCTACGGCTTCGACTACGCGCACCATCCGCATCGCCTGACCCGGCCGCTGATCCGCAGGCCCGGCGTGGAGAAGTCGGCGGACTTCGTCGTCGACCCCGGCAACTGGTCGGAGGTGTTCCGCGAGGCGAGCTGGGAGGAGGCGCTCGAGCTGGCGGCCGGCGGGCTGAAGAAGATCCGCGACCAGGACCGCTACGCGCTCGCGGGCTTCGGCTCGGCCAAGGGATCGAACGAAGAGGCCTACCTCTTCCAGAAGCTGG
>DATBSZ010000165.1:0-17213 GCA_036559525.1 Burkholderiales bacterium | reverse complement strand
GCGTGGCAGCCCACGTCCATCGACACGTGCGGCCGGCCGATGTCCTGCGCCACCAGCTTCATCGCCGAGAACACCGGGCGCTCCGGGCAGCCGACGCAGAACGTCGGCGGGCGGGCCGGCAGCGCGCCGAGCAGGGCTGTGGCTTTCTTCTTCGTACCCTGGACCGAGTCCAGCCAGGCCGAGCCTGCGGAAGTGTCCAGATGCGCAGCGTGCATGCCGAGGAAACGGGCGAGCCCCCGCACCAACGCCTCGACGTTGTACTCGCCCGCCATGTGCACGCAGTCCTTGCCGTGCAATTCCGCGCCGACACGGGCGCGCCGTAGCAAAGTCGCGACCTCCTGCTCGATGAATTCGGGCTGTCCTTCTTCCAGGACCAGCACGGCCTTCTTGTCCTCGCAAAAGCCGTTGATTTCCTCCGGCACCAGCGGATACACCACGTTCAGCGCGAGGATCGGAATGCGGCTGGCGCCAAACTGGTCGGCCAGCCCGAGCGTGCGCAATGCCAGCATCAGGCCGTTGAACAGACCGCCCTGCACGATCACGCCGACGTTTTCGCCGCCGGGGAAGATTTCGTTCAGCCGCTTTTCCAGGATGAATTTGCGTGCAGCCGGCAGCCTGACGTCGGACTTGAGCTTCTCCTGGCGGAAGGTCGCGGGCGGATGGGCCAGGCGGTCGTAGATGAACTCTTTCGGAGGACCGTCGAGCTTTTGCGTCGTGGAGATGTCGGGCGCAAGGTTCCTGCGGGTCTTGAAAGAACCGCGAACGTGGCAGGCGCGTATCCGCAACTCCATCATCACGGGCGTGTTCGACACCTCGGAGAGCTCGAATCCGCGCTCGACCATGTCGACGATGGTGGTGAGATTTGGCCGCGGGTCGAGGAGCCACATCAGCGACTTGAGCGCGAAGGCGTGGCTGCGCTCCTGCGCTACCACGCCGCCTTCGCCGTAGTCCTCGCCGAGCACGATCAGTGTGCCGCCCATCACTCCCGCGCTCGCGAGATAGGAAAGCGCGTCCGCGGCCACGTTGGTGCCGACGATCGACTTCCACGTCACCGCGCCGCGCGCCGGGTAGTTGATCGAGGCGCCGAGCATCGCGGCCGCCGAGGCCTCGCTGGTGCAGGCCTCGACGTGCACGCCGAGCTCGTCGAGATAGTCCTTCGCCTGCACCATTACGTCGAGCAGGTGCGATACCGGGGCGCCCTGGTAGCCGCCGACGTACGAAACCCCGGACTGGAGCAGCGCCTTGGTGACGGCGAGGATGCCTTCGCCGTGGAAGGTCTCGCCGTCCCCGAGCCGCAGGGACTCTATTTCCTTAGTGAACTGGCGTTCCAAAGCTTGTCCCACCAATTGGGGTTTTGAATAACTTCTGCTCGATAGAACGAGGGGCAGAGCACGGCGGCGTGCGCGTTCTCGCCGCACAAGCCGCAGCCGACGCAGCCGTCGATCACGGTGGCGACCGGATCGCGGCGCAGCGGATCGGGGTTGTCCTTGATGGTGAGCGTCGGGCAGCCCGAGAGGCGGATGCACGAGTGGTCGCCGGTGCAGGTATCCTCGTCGACCCCGTATTTGACGCGTACGGTCCGCTTTCCTTCAGAAAGTCTTTTTGAAGTCAAAGGCCGAAGCTTGCGCTGGCGCTCGAGCTGGCACTCACCCTCGGCGATGATCACCTTGAGGCCAGGGTAGTCGGTGGTCATGGCTTCCTTGAGCGTCTTCGCCACCTCGCCGACGCGATAGTTGTCGACGGTCTTCACCCAGCCGACGCCGATGCCTTCCAGCGCGCGCTCCATGCTCATGTCGGGCGCCTTGTGCTCGCTGTGCTGCGGCGAGGAGGGCAATTCCTGCGTCCCGGTGGCGGAGCTGTAGCCGTTCTTCATGATCACCAGGATGCCGTCGTTCTTGTTGAACACCGTGTTGGCGATCCCCGAGGTCAGGCCGTTATGCCAGAAGCCGCCGTCGCCCATCATGGTCACGGTGCGCTTGCCGAACATCGGGTGCACCGCGGAATTCGAGGCGAGCCCGAGCCCATAGCCGAGCACCGTGTTGCCGATGTTGAACGGCGGCAGCGTCGAGAAGAGATGGCAGCCAATGTCCGCCGACAAGTGGAATTTGCCGCTTTCCTTCTCGAGCACCTTCATCGCCGAGAACACCGGCCGTTCCGGGCAGCCGACGCAGAACCCGGGCGGGCGCGCCGGCAGGCCGGCGAGGAGCTCGGAAGCTTTCTTCTTCAGCGACAGAATCGGCTGAACGCGCTCCGAGCGATCGAGGAATCCTGAGACGCCGGTCAGCACCACTTCGCCGGTGTATTCACCGGCGAGCGGCAGCATGTCCTTGCCGCTGACCTTGACGCTATTGGCCCCGGCCCTGCGCAGCACCGCGAGCACTGCGTCCTCGATGTAGGCGGGCTGGTCTTCTTCGACGATGAGGACCGATTTCTTGTCTTTGCAGAACTCCGTGATCTCTTCCGGGATCAGGGGGTAGGTCACGTTCATGCAGTAGATCGGCACGCGCGAGGCGTCGAAGGCGTCGGCGAGACCGAGCATCTGCAGCGCGCGGATCACTGCGTTATACATGCCACCCTGGCAAAGGATGCCGAGATCGCTTTGTTCTCCATCAAAAAATTCATTCAACTTGCGTTCGCGGATGAACCGGACTGCCGCCGGCCAGCGCACGTCGACCTTCTGCTTCTCCTGCGCGTAGGTCGCGGGCGGCAGGCAGATCTTGCCGTAGTCGAAGTCCGGGTTCTGGAGGAATGCCTTCTTCGAGAATTGCGGCGCCTGGTTCTTGCGGGTCTTGAAGCTGCCCTGCACGTGGCAGGCGCGGATGCGCAGCTCGAGCATCACCGGCGTGCTCGACGCTTCCGACAGCTCGAAGCCCTGCTCGACCATCTCGACGATCTTCGGCAGGTTGGGGCGCGGGTCGAGCAGCCAGATCTGCGACTTCATGGCGAAGGCGTGGCTGCGCTCCTGGATGATCGAGGCGCCTTCGCCGTAGTCCTCGCCGAGCACGATGAGCGCGCCGCCCTTTACGCCGGCGGACGCGAGGTTGGAAAGCGCATCCGAGGCGACGTTGGTGCCGACGGTC
Source organism: Burkholderiales bacterium (assembly GCA_036559525.1). Lineage (GTDB taxonomy): Bacteria > Pseudomonadota > Gammaproteobacteria > Burkholderiales > SG8-39 > SCGC-AG-212-J23. Next base: position 14,133 of record DATBSZ010000165.1, on the reverse strand, counting down.
GACTTGAAGGCGACCGCGCCGCGCATCGGGTAGTTGATCGAGGCGCCTAGCATCGCCGCGGCGCCGGCCTCGTTGGCGTTCGCCTCGACGTGCACGCCGAGCTCGTCGAGGATGTCGCGCGCGTCGTTCAGCACGTCCATGACGTGCGACACCGGGGCGCCCTGGTAGCCGCCGACGTAGGACACTCCCGACTGCAGCAGCGCCTTGGTCACGGCGAGGATGCCCTCGCCGTGGAAGGTCTCGCCTTCGCCCAGCCTGAGCTTCTCGACTTCTTCCTTGAACGATCTTTCCATGGCTATTTGAACATCAGCTTGGGCAGCCAGGTCGCGAGCGGCGGAAACATCATCACCGCGACGAGCGCGAAGACGCCCATGACGACGTAGGGGGTGACGGCGTGCCAGACCTGGCGCATCTCAATCCCCGCCGGCGCCACGCTCTTCATGGTGAAGAGCAGCATGCCGAAGGGCGGCGTCAGCAGGCCAAGCTGCATGCAGATCAGGAACAGCACCCCGAACCACACCGGGTCGAAGCCGTAGAGCGCCACCAGCGGCATGAAGAACGGCAGGCAGATGAGCATCATGCTGACCTGGTCGACGAAGCAGCCGAGGAGCAGCAGCACCAGCAGCATGGCGATCAGCACCGTCCAGGAGGCGAAGCCCGCATCGCGGATCGCTTCGACCATGCCGTTGGTCGCGCCGGAAAAGGTCAGGATCTGGGCGAAGGTCGTGGCGCCGATGATGATGAACAGGATGATTCCTGAGATGCCGGCGGTGCCGAGCAGCGCCTGCATCAGGTTGCGCCAGGTGAGCGCGCGATAGATCCAGGCCACGGCCACGGTCGCCACCGCGCCGATGGCGGCGGCTTCGGTCGGGGTCGCCCAGCCTGCGGTCATCGCCGCCACCACGACGACGAAGATCAGCACCAGCGGCATCACGTAGAGCAGCAGGGGTCTCAGCCGCTCCCAGAGCGGCAGCTCTTCGTGCTCGAAGGATGGCGCGAGCGACGGGTCGGCCACGGCGCGCAGCACGATCCAGCCGATGAACATCAGCGACAGCAGGACGCCCGGCACGATGCCGGCGATCAGCAGCTGCGAGATCGAGATTCCCGCGAGGCTGCCGAGCAGCACGGTCAGCGCCGAGGGCGGGATCAGCATGTCCACGCCGCCGATCGCCATGATCGGCCCCATGGCCATATTCGGGTGATAGCCGCGCCGGAGCATCTGCGGCAGCAGCAGGCTGCCGAGGAGCGCGGTCGTCGCGATCGTCGACCCTGAAATCGCCGAGAACACGGTGCCGGCGACCACTGCCACCACCGACAGACGTCCCGGCACGCGCCAGATCACCCGGTCGATCGCGTCGATCGCCTTCATCGCTACGCCGGTGTGGAACAGCACTTCCCCCATCAATATGAAGAACGGGATCGGCGTGAGCGAGAAGCTGGTGATCGAGACGATGCCATTGCGGATGAGCTGCACCAGGCCGGCGTCCTTGCCCAGGTAGAACCAGGCGCCGACGATGTTGATGCCGAAGAACGCGAACGCGGCCGGCAGCCCGACGAGAAAGAGCGCCGTCAGCACACCAAAGAGCACGATTGCGGACAGCCACCATGTCATGCCCGCAGTCGCCGCGCGAACTCCACGGCGAGAAGAGAGAAGCACACCGGCACAAGCGCGTACTGCCACCACTCGGGGATCGAGAGCGTCTTCACCACCATCGAGCCAATGCGCGAGGAGTCGAGGATCAGCCGCAGGCTGTACCAGACGAACACTGCGCAAATCGCGATGCCGACGACGTCACAGGCCTTCTCGAGCAGGCGCGACGCCGCCCGGGGCAGCGAAACCAGCAGCACATCCAGCCGCACGTGCTCGTTGCGGTGGAGCAGCCACGGCGCGATCAGCAGCGTGGCGAGCGGCAGGCTGTACTCGGACACCTCGTTCACCCAGGCGAGCGTGCCCACGCCGACGTTGCGCATCAGCACGTCGAGCGTGACGAGCAGCGCCATGGCGCCGAGCAGCAGCGCGGCCGCGCCAGCCAGCCCATGCAGCAATTTTCGATACCAGATCACTTGCTGAACAGCTTCCGCATCTGCGGCCCGTACTGCGGGCTCGCCTTGATCGCGTTGGTCCAGGCGACCTCGTAGGCCCGGTCGTAGTACTGCTTGGCAGTCGCCGCGTCGAAGGTGATGACTTGAATCCCGGCTTCCTTCTGCTTGCGGATGTCGTCCTCGTTCACCTTCTTCCAGGAGTCGTTGCCGGCCTCGAGCGCGATCACGTGCTTGGTGAGCAGCTCGCGCTGCGCGGCGCTCAAGGCTTTCCACTTGTCGAGGTTCATGACCAGCGACACTTCCGCGCTGTAGAAGCCCGGGTCGACGCGGAACTTGGTCTTCTCGTGCCAGTTGAAGTCGAAAATGCCGTTGATCGGCCAGCCGTAGCCGTCGACCACGCCCCGCTCGAGCGCGGTATACACCTCGCCGGGCGCGGTCTGCATCACGGTCGCGCCGAGCGCCTGGAAGAAGTCGCGGTACACCGGCGTTATGCGCAGCTTGAGCCCGGTGAGGTCGGGCTTGTCGATCTTCTTGGTGAGATACAGGTGGAACGGCGTGTAGTCGATCACCCGGCCGAGGTACTGCATGTTGGCCTTCTCGTTCCAGATCCGGTTGATCAGGTCGTGGCCCCCGTTCTTGCGCAGCTCGCTGTGCGGCATCTGCGTGAGCTTGAGCGCGTCGGCCTCCGGCATGATGTTGGTGTAGAACGCGCCGGTGGTCATCGCCACGTCGACCACGCCGGTGCGCACGGCGTTGCCGACCTCGAACGGCGGCATGGCCTTCGGCCCGCCGATGAAGTGGAGCTGCAGCGAACCCTTGCCCTCGGTGTTCAGGTTCTGGATCATCGGCATCAGGTTCTTCACGTACTGGGTGTTCTCGGCGAACGCGCTCACCACGCGCAACGCGGTCTCCTGCGCCGCCACGACCGCCGGCGCGAGCAGCAGGGCCAGCAAAACGCTCTTACGCATGAATTCCTCCTCTAGGAACCGGACAGATTAGGCGTCCGGCTTTCCATTTGTCAAATCAATGTCATTCATGTTATTGATCACTGATATGAATGTCCACGACATCGACCTCAACCTGCTGCGGGTGTTCGATGCGGTGCTGCATGAAAAGGGCGTGACGCCGGCCGCGGCGAGGCTGGGGCTGACGCAGCCCGCCGTGTCCAACGCGCTGGCGCGCCTGCGCAAGGTCTTCGGCGACGCGCTTTTCGTGCGCACGCCGCGCGGCGTCGACGCCACGCCGTTCGCCCGCGAGCTCGCCGAGCCGGTGCGCCAGGCTCTGGCCCTGCTCGAATCGGCGCTCGCGCACGGCCCCGGCTTCGACCCCGCAACCTCGACGCGCGCTTTTCGCTTCTACATGTCGGATCTCGGTCAGATCGAGTTCCTGCCGCCGCTGGTGGAGCGGGTCCAGCGCGACGCTCCCGGCGCACGCCTGGAAGCGGTGGCGCTGGAAGTCGAGGACATCGCCGACGCGCTGGCCGCCGGAGCGCTCGACCTCGCGATCGGTTTCCTGCCGGGCCTTGCCGCGCCGGTGCGGCGCCAGGCGCTGTTCCGCGATCCCTACCTATGCCTGATGCGCGCCGACCACCCGATCACCACGCTCACGAAAAAGCGATTCCTCGACGCCTCGCACGCGCTGGTCATCTATCGCGGCGGCCACCGCGTGATCGAGGAGGCGCTCGAGCGCGCCGGCGTGGCGCGCCGCATCGCGCTGCGCGTGCCTCACTTCACGGTCGTGCCGATGGTGCTCGAGCGAAGCGACCTGATTCTGACGCTGCCGGCGCGCGTGGCGCGCGTCTTCGAGCGCCGCGGAAAGCTCAAAGCGCTGCCACCGCCGGTGCCGATCCCGTCGGCGGAGGTCGCGGTGCACTGGCACGAGCGCTTCGAAGCCGATCCGGGCAATCGCTGGCTGCGCCAGCAGGTCGTGGAGCTGTTCTCAGGTTGAAATGGTAATGCCGAGGGGTTTGGCGCGGCCGTCGTTGGTGGCATTGCGATCCGCCGGACAGGCCGAGACCGCGGCGAGCACGTCCATTTCCGCGCGCAGGTCGATGTAGTCGCCCTTCTTCGCGCTCGGCGGCAGGATCGTGAAGGATCCGTCGGGGCGCATCTCGACGTTCATGAAGACGTTGAAGATGTCGACGATGTCGTCGCCGCAGACGCCGTAGGGCGCGAGCGCCTCGGCGAGGTTCTCCTGGCAGGAGCGGTGGTCGCGGTCGCCGTCGCGCAATTCGTAGAGCCGCTTCGAGCAGCGCCCGCCCATGTTGCCCCAGTGGTTGCGCACCGTGTCCTCGAGCACGGTGAGCATCACGTTCTCGCGCGGCGGCTTGGAATAGAAGTGCCGGAAGCTCTTCGCGTTGCCGGTGCCGAGCATGACATTCAGCGCCCAGCTCTGGCCGACGTGGAATACCTCGCGGCGATCGTTGGCGTTGAAGAAGCAGCAGTCGCCCACCTGCCGGTCCTCGACGAGGTGGATGCGCAGCACGGCGCCGCGCGGGACGAGGAAAGCGTGTCCCCGTCCCGCGGGGATGACCAGATCCTCGAGTACCCGCCTCAACGCAGGGCGTCGGAGGCGGCGCGCAGTTCCTTGATCGGCTCGGGCGCGCGCTTGGCGAGCGTGTCCCAGTACGCGTCGTACGCGAGCTGGCGGTGCGCCGGCCCGAGGTCGACCAGCTGGATGCCGGCCTCCTTGATCTTCTTGTCGTCGGCGGCCTTGCGCTCGGCGACCCAGCGCACGTTCTCGGCCTCCAGCCAGTCGCCCATGCGGTTGAGGAAGGCGCGCTGGTCGGGGCGCAGCGCGTTCCACTTGTTGAGGTTCACCAGCACGTTCACGATCACGTTGTAGGACCCCGGGTCGATGCGGTACTTGGTGTGCGCACCCCAGCCGAGGTCGAAGATCCCGATCGCCGGCCAGCCGTAGCCGTCAACCACGCCGCGCTCGAGCGCGGTGAGGACTTCGCCGGGCGCCGTCTGCACCAGCGACACGCCCAGTGCGGTGAAGAGCGGGGTGTAGTTCGGCGTGGTGCGCAGGCGCATGCCCTTCAACGTGCCGCCGGCCGGTGGCTTGCTCGTCCAGATGTGGAAGCCGATGCCGTCGCCGTAGGCGGTCAGGAGCTGCGCGTTGACCTTCTGGTTGGTGTATTTCTGCAGCACATTCCAGAACGGCGTCTTCTTGAGCTGCGGGGTCTGCAGCGGCGGCAGGATCTGCGCGTCGCACTCCGGGCAAACGTTCGTATAGAAAGTCGGCGGCAGCGACACCATGTCGACCACGCCGGTGCGCAGCGCGCTGCCCTGCTCGAAGGTCGGGATCGCGTCGGGCCCGCCGATCAGCTTGACCTGCACCAGGCCCTTGCCTTCCTTGTTCACCTGGTCGACGAAGCGCACGAAAATCTCGCCGAAGGTGGTGTTGCGCGGCACGAACACCACCGCGTTGAGCGTCGTTTCCTGGGCGCTTGCGGTGCCGGCCGCGGCGAGCAGTGCAAAGAGTGTTGCCTTGAATGCCTTCATTCGGGTCCCCCTCTAGGTTTTGGCAAGGCGTTCCAGCGCCTCGTCGGCGGTCATCACGTCGCCGAACTGCTGGATGAAGATCTCGAGCGACGCCAGGTGCTCTTCGTCGGAAAGCGCGGCGCAGCAGTCCGACACCATGATCGACTTGAAGTCGAGCATCATGGCGTCGCGCGCGGTGGAATCGCAGCACACGTTGGTCTTGGTGCCGGCTACCAGCACGGTGTCGACGCCGAGGTTGCGCAGCACGCGCTCGAGCGTCGAGGCGCCGTGCGCGAGCGCGCTGTAGCGGTTCTTCACCAGGGTCACGTCGCCCGGCGCGACCTCGAGGTCCTTCCACACCGCCTGGCGCGCGGGCGCGAGGCTCTCGGCCATTCGACGGCGCACGTCCGCGTTGCGCACCACGTGTCCGAAGAACACCTCCCAGTCGCTGTGGCCGTTCTGCACCGTGTTGGCGTGCAGGATCCAGACCACCGGCACGCCGTGCGCGCGCAGTGCCGCGGCGAATCGGTTGATGTTCGGTACGATGGCGCGCGCCGCCGGCACCTCGCCCGGCGCGCCGGGCATGCAGAAGGTGTTCTGCATGTCGATCACCAGCAGCGCGGTCTTTGCGGCGTCGAGCCGAGTGAACCAGTGCAGGTCGCCGCGGCGCGCGACCACGCGCTCGACGATATGCGGCCGGATCGAAACCTTGTGCATCCCGGCGGATTGTAGGATAAGCATGGGCGCATGCGCGAGGAATACAGGGAGCTCGTCGGGCGTGGGCGGGTGCACCGGCGCTTCTACACCGACCCGGCGGTATTCGAGGAGGAGCGCGAGCGTATTTTCCGGCGCGTCTGGCTGTGGCTCGGCCACGAGAGCCAGCTCAAGCGGCCGGGAGACTTCTTCACCGCGCGCCTCGCGGGCGAGCGCGTCATCGTGGCGCGCCACACCGACGGCACGATCCATGCCTTCCATAACCGCTGCACGCATCGCGGCGCCGAGGTCTGCCTGGCAGCCGCGGGCAATGCGCGCAGTTTCGTGTGCCCCTACCACGCGTGGACCTATCGCACCGACGGCTCGCTCGCTTCGGTGCCGCTCGAGCAGGGCTATGGCGCGGAGTTCCGCAGCCGCATGGCCGGATTGCGCCTGGAGCCGGTGGCGCGCGTCGCGTCCTACCGCGGCTTCATATTCGGCAGCCATGCCGCCGAGGGCGACGACTTGGAGACCTACCTCGGGCCGGAAGTGCGCGCCGCCTTCGACAACCTGGTCGAGCGCGCGCCCGACGGCGAGGTCGAGCTCGCGGGCGGGAAAACCGTGCAGCGCTACCGCGGCAACTGGAAGCTGCAGCTCGAGAACTCGATCGACCTGCTGCACCCGCGCATCCTGCACCGCAGCGCGATCGACGCCGCCGATCGCGTCGACCACGGTGGCGGGCCGCCCTCGATCGAGTGGGACATCGTCAAGTCGAACGGCCTCACGCTGCGCGAGTGGGACGGCATGCAGATCGCCGCCATGCCGCGCGGTCATTGCTGGATGGCGGGCTTCCTCACCCGCGCGATCGATGAGAACCCGCTCCAGGCGCGCTACCGGAAAATCATGGTCGAGCGCCACGGCGAAAAGCGCGCCGCCGAGATTCTCTCGTTCAACCGCCACAACACGATCGTCTACCCGAACCTGTTCGTGAATTCGCGCGTGGCGCAGATCCGCGTGCTGCAGCCCGTGAATGTCGACTGCACCGAGCAGCACGGCTACATCTTCCGCCTGAAGGGTGCGCCCGACGAGATGTTCGAGGCGTCGGTGCGCATGGTGAACACCAACAATTCGCCGTCCTCGATCGTCACCAGCGACGACCACGAGATCTTCGAGCGCATCCAGCGCTCGCTCGCCGGCGGGCAGCACGAATGGGTCGACCTGTCGCGCGGATTGGATGCGGAAGAAGCCGCGGTCGGCACCAACGAGCTGCCGATGCGCAACCAGCACCGCGCATGGGCGCAATACATGGGATGAGCCTCGAGCGCTGGCACCGCGTGCAGCAATTCTTGTTCCACGAAGCCCGCCTGCTCGACGAGCGGCGGCTGCAGGAGTGGCTCGCGCTGTACGCCGAGGACGCGGAGTACTGGGTGCCCTACACCTGGGGACAGAAGAGCCCGAAGGACCATGTTTCGCTCTTCTACGAGACGCTGACGCTGCTGCGCATGCGGGTCGACCGCCTCGAGCGCGAGCTGTCGCCGCTCGACTCGCCGATGGCCCGGGTCAATCACCATCTTAGTAATGTTGTTGTGGAAGAGGGCGAGGGCGAAGAGTTGGCCGCCCGGGCGTACCTGCTCTTCATCGAGCATCGCCGCGAGGAGCAGCGCTGGTTCGCCGGCCGGGCGTCATGGCGCCTGCGGCCGCAGGGCGAGAGCTTCCTGATCGGCGCCAAGCGCGTCGACCTGCTGAACGCCGACCAGGACAGCGGGCACCTGCGCTTCGCGGTGCCGTTCTAGCGGATGAACGTCGCCGATTTCTGGCGCGCGAACAGCGTGCACCGCGCCGCCTACGTCGATCCGGAGGTGTTCGCGCTCGAGCAGGAACGCATTTTCCGGCGCGCTTGGCTCTACGTCGGGCATGAGAGCGAGGTGCCGCAGCCCGGCGACTACGTCCTGCGGCGCCTCGGGCCGGACGAGGTGCTGCTCGTGCGCGGCGAGGACCGCAGCCTCGCGCTGCTGCACAACCGCTGTGCCCACCGCGGCGCGCGCATCGTCGCCCAGCCGGCGGGCAACGCGCGCCAGTTCCGCTGCCCCTATCACTCCTGGACCTACGCGCTCGACGGCCGCCTGGTCGGCATGCCGCTCCCCGAGGGCTATGCGGAAAAGGTCGAGCTCGGCCTCGCGCGGGTGGCGCGCGTCGAAAGTTATCGCGGCTTCGTCTTCGGCTCGCATGCCGCGCAGGGTCCGGGGCTCGCCGAGTTCCTCGGCGGCCTGGCGAGCGCGTTCGACAACATGCTCGACCGCGCGCCGGCGGGCACGGTGTCGCGCTTCGGCGGCGAGCTGCGGCTGGAGTACCGCGGCAACTGGAAGATGTTCATGGAGAACGCGGTCGACCTGGTGCATCCGAACTTCGTGCACCGCAGCTCCATAGAAGGGGCGCGCCAAGCGCTTGGAGCGGCTCGCTCGCAGCCTGCAGACCCGCTTACGGAGCAGGGCGCGCAGATGTTCCTCGCCAACGGCATGCGCGCGCCCGAGTGGGACAAGGTCCCTCTGCACGCGTATCCCGGCGGGCATGTCTACATGGGAGGCTTCTACCGCAGCGGCGTCATCGCCCCGGAGCGCGCCGATCCCGTATACGAGCGCTACCGCGCGCAGCTCGTCGAGCGCCATGGCGCGGAGAAGGCCGCGGCGGTGCTGGCGGTCGATCGCTTCAACAACCTGGTCTGGCCGACGGTCTCGGTGAACTCGCGCTTTGCCGCGCTGCGCGTCGTCCAGCCGCTCGCCGCCGACCGCACGATGGTCGAAGTGCAGTGCTTTCGGCTCGAGGGCGCGGACGCGGCGATGCACGATCTCACGCTGCAGTTCGTCAACCTCGCGGCTTCGCCCGCGTCGCTCGTGGCTTCCGACGACCTCGAGATTTTCGAGCGCTGCCAGCGCGGCCTGCAAAGCGCGGCGAGCGACTGGATCGACGTGCGCCGCGGTGCCCTCGCCGACCGCCGCCAGCCCGACGCCTCGACGCTCGGCAGCGGCACCAGCGAGCTCGCCATCCGCCACCAGTTTGCGACCTGGCTGCAATACATGACGCGATGAAGGACGAGCTCGAGGCGTTCGTCCTGGCAGAGGCGCGCCTGCTCGACGAGCGGCGCTTCTCGGACTGGCTCGCGCTCTTCGCCGAGGACGGCATCTACTGGGTGCCGACCAACCCCCGGCAGGCGTCGCCGCAGGAGGCGTTGTCGCTCTTCTACGAGCCTAAGCCGCTGCTCGCGATGCGCGTGGCGCGGCTCGATCGGCCCGACATGCACGTGCAGTCGCCAGCCTCGCGCACCGTGCACCACGTGAGCGCAGTGGAGGTTTCCGGCGATCTCGAGGTGCGCTCGGCGCTGGTCGTCGCCGAGTGGCGCGCCGGCGACGCGCGCTGGTTCGCGGCTCGCGTGCTGCACCGCCTGCGGCGCGAAGCGCGGGGCCTGCGCATCGTGCTCAAGCGCGTCGACCTCATCGACAGCGAAGCGCCGCAGCGCGCAATCGCCGTTCCGTTCTAGTGCGCATCGCTGACGCCCGCGAGCGCACCGTCGGCATCGGCGCCGACATGCGCAATGCCTCGATCGGCTTCGGCGCGATGACCGCCTCCGCGCTCGCGCTCGTCTCGGACCGAGGGCTCGTCGGCTACGCCTTCGATTCGATCGGCCGCTACGGCAAGGGGGCGCTGCTGCGCGAGCGCTTCCTTCCGCGCCTGTTGCGCGCGAAGCCCGAGGCGCTGCTCGATGCCGCGGGGCTCATCGACCCGGCGGCCTGCGCGCGCGCCGCCATGATCGACGAGAAGCCCGGCGGGCACGGCGAGCGCCCCGGCGCGATCGGCCTGATCGAGGCGGCGGCCTGGGACCTCCGGGCGAAGGCCCAGGACCTGCCGCTTTGGCAGTCGATCGCGCAATATTTTGGAAGGCAAGCTCAATCGCAGATCGCCGTGTACGCCTCCTGCGGCCACTTCCGCACCGACGACGTCCTCACCTTCGAGGTGAAGAACGCCATCGATGCCGGCTATACCTGCGTCAAGATCAAGGTCGCGGGCGAGGTCGAATCCGACCTCAAGCGCCTGGAGCGCGCCGCGGCGTCGCTGCCGCGAAACGCGATCTGGGCTGTCGACGTCAATGGAGCTCTTGAAGAGAAAAAGATGAACCCATGGCTGGACGCGCTCGAGCCTTTCAAGCTGGCATGGATCGAGGAGCCGGCGCCGCCGCTCGACTTCGAGCACCTCAAGGCGTGCGCGCGCTCGAGCGCCACGCCGCTCGCCACAGGCGAGAACCTTTTCTCTTTCGACGACGCGAGGAACCTCCTGCGATACGGCGGCCTGCGCCCCGAGCGCGACTTCGTGCAGGTCGACCCGCTCCTCGCCTACGGCGTGACGGAGTATTCGAAGATCCTCGCTGCCTACGAGGCGGCGGGATGGAAGCGAAAGCAGTTCCTGCCGCACGCTGGGCACCTGTTCGCGGCGCATTGCGTCGCCGGCCTCGGCCTCGGCATGGCCGAGGCGGCGCCCGACACCTCGCTGCCGTACGGCGGCTATTGGGATGGGGTGCGCGTCGCCGGCGGGCGCGTCACAATTCCGGACGCGCCCGGCGCCGGCTACGAGCGCAAGGCCAACCTCTACGCGCTACTGGAGTCTCTATGACAGCGAAGCTGCGCCACATCGCCATCTCGGTCCCGGAGCTGAAGACCGCGGCGGAGTTCTACAAGAAGACCTTTGGCCTCGAGGAGGTGAACTACGTCGAGACGCCCTACGGCGACGGGCTCTCGCTCAGCGACGGCGTCATCAACCTGACGCTTCTCAAGTTCCATTCCGACGACGCGGCGGGCGACGAGCGCGGCAAGGACTTCCACGGCATCCACCACATGGGCTTCATCGTCGACGACCTCGAGGGCTACTCGAAGCGCGTGCAGCAGAACGGCGGGCGCTTCCACCGCGAGCTGAAGGGCGGCGGCGGCGTCGACTTCGAGCGCAAGTTCCGCGATCCGAACGGCGTCGTGTTCGACATCTCCCACAAGGGCTGGGTCGGGATAAAGGAATAGAAGCCTTCGCCCATGAAAATCTCCGTTATCGGCGGCGGCAACGGCGCATACGCCGCGGCGGCCGACCTGACCGAGCAGGGCCATGAAGTCCGGATGTGGCGCCGCAATACCGGAGCCCTCAAGAGCGTCCTCACTCTGAAGGACGCGGAGGGCGAACGCAATGTTTCCGTTTCGACTTCAGTAGAAATCGGAGAAGCGTTGCGCGGCGCCGAGCTGGTGTTCATGCCCGATCCCGCCTTCACGCAGGCCGACAACGCGAAGCGCATCGCGCCGCACCTCGCCGACGGCCAGGTCGTGTTCCTCGCGCCCGGAACCTTCGGCTCCTACGTCATGGCGAAGATCGTCCGCGACGCGGGCAATCGCGCGGACTTCGCCTTCGCCGAGACTGGCACGCTGCCTTGGCTCACGCGCAAGCACGGCCCGGCCACCACCGCAATTACCGCGCGGGCGACACGGTTGCCCACAGGGGTTTTCCCCCGCAAGCGCAGCGAATTCGCTTTTTCCGTGATCCGCAAGGCCTTCAAAAGCATCGAACCCGTGGAGGATGCTCTCTCCGGCGCGCTGATGAACGCCGGCCCGGTCATCCATCCGCCGCTCATCCTGATGAACGCCGGACCGCTCGAGCACTTCGAGAAATGGGATATCCACAAGGAAGGCACGCAGCCTTCGATTCGCCGCGTGACCGACGCGCTCGATGCCGAGCGCATCGCGGCGCGCGTGGCCCTGGGCTACAAGGCACCGCACTTCCCGCTGGCCGACCATTACCGCGCCGACGGCGACGAGTGGATGTACGGCCGCAAGGTGCACAAGAAGCTCACCGACTCGCAGGACTGGCGCGAGCGCATCGTGCTCACCGAGCACCGCTACATGCGCGAGGACGTGGAGTACGGCCTGGCGTTCCTGGTCTCGGTCTGCGAGTACGCCGGCGTGCCGTGTCCGGTCGCGCGAGGGCTGCTCGCGCTCGGCTCGGCGGTCGTCGGCCGTGACCTCCGCCAGGAAGGCCGCACGCTCGAGAACCTCGGGCTGGCGAAAGCCGACTTGAAAGCGGCTCTTTGAGGATCGCGGCTCTCGGCGCGGGGCGCATGGGCCGCGGCATCGGCCATGTCTTCGCCTACGCCGGCTACCCGGTCGACATCATCGACTTCAAGCCGGGCAGCCGCGACCTGCGCGAGCCGGTGATGAAGGAGATCGAGGGTAACCTGCGGCTGCTGTCCGAGCTCGGCCTGCTGGACGAGCGGCAGAAAAAGACCATCCTCGGACGAATCCACGTCGTTCCCTTTGCCGATGGCCCCGGGGCGCTGAAGGCCGCGGACGTCGTGTTCGAGGGCGTCACCGAAACGCTCGAGGCGAAGCGCGACGCGTTCGGTCGTGCCTGCAAGCACCTGCGCCCGGACGCCATCATCGCGTCCACCACTTCCTCGATGCTGGCCGACACGCTGGCGCAGATGGTGACCCATCCGGGACGCTTCCTGAACGCGCATTTTCTCAATCCGGCCTACCTGATTCCGCTGGTGGAAGTGAGCCCGGCCAAGACCACCGACGAAAACACGTTCGAGAAAATCAAGACCTTGCTCGAGTCCGCGGGCAAGGTCGTGGTGCGCTGCGCGCCTTCGCCCGGCTTCATCGTGCCGCGGCTGCAGGCGGCGGCGATGAACGAGGCCGCGCGCCTGGTGGAGGAGGGCGTCGCCACGCCCGAGGACATCGACAAGGCGGTGCGCGCCGGCTTCGGCCCACGCTACAGCGCGATGGGCCTGTGCGAATTCATCGACTTTGGCGGCCTCGACATCCTGTACTACGCGTCGAGCTCGATGGCGAAGGCGCTGGATGCGCCGCGCTACGAGCCGCCCGCGCTGGTGAAGAAGCTGATGGAAGAGGGCAAGCGCGGCGCGCGCGAAGGCCAGGGCCTCTACGACTGGCGCGGCCGCGATCTCGCGGCCTACCAGAAGGACCTGCTCGGCCGCTACGTGAACCTCTTCCGCTACCTGGGGATGCTGGCCCCGCCGCGCGATTAAGATGCGAGCGATGAGCTACCAGACCCTTCTCGTCGAAGAGCGCGGCGAGCACCTCCTCCTCGTGACGCTCAACCGGCCGCAGGTCCTGAACGCGCTCAATACCCAGATGGGCAAGGACAAGCTCGATCTGTGGACGAAGCTCGCCGCCGAGCCCGGGAACGTGCGCTGTGTAGTGCTCACCGGCGCTGGCGAGAGGGCGTTCTGCTCCGGCGGCGACCTCAAGGAACGCGACGGCATGACCGATACGGCATGGCGCGCGCAGCACGAGATCTTCGAGCGCGCGTTCATGGCGCTGATGGACCTGCCGCTGCCGGTGATTGCCGCGGTGAACGGCCACGCTTTCGGCGGCGGCTTGGAGATCGCGCTGTGCTGCGACTTCATCTACGCGGCGCGCAGCGCGCGGCTCGCTTTGTCGGAGACCCGCCTGGGCCTGATGCCGGGCGGATGCGGCACGCAGAACCTGCCGCGCGCCGCCGGAGAGCGCCGCGCGAAGGAGCTGATCCTCACCGCCCAGGCGTTCGAGGCGCAGCAGGGCTACGACTGGGGCGTCGTGAACCGGGTCTGCGACAAGGTGGTCGACGACGCGCTCGCCACCGCGCGCACCATCGCCGAGAACGGGCCGCTCGCCGTGCGCCAGGCGAAGAAATCGATCCACTACGGCCTGCAGATGGATCTCGCCACCGGCTATCGCTTCGAGATCGAGGCGTACAACCAGCTCGTCGGCACCGACGACCGCAGGGAAGGCGTGCGCGCGTTCAACGAGAAGAGAAAGCCCCGCTTCCAAGGGAAGTAGCGCATGACGCCCCCGTTCCGGGCCGATCACATCGGCAGCCTGCTGCG
>DATBSZ010000164.1:0-5851 GCA_036559525.1 Burkholderiales bacterium | reverse complement strand
CGCGTCGCGCGCGAGCGCGGCGAGCGCCGGCACCTCCTCGCCGTCGAAGCGCACGTCGCCGTAGGCGTCGTCCTCGATGATGAGGACGTCATGGCGTACCGCGAGCTCGAGCAGCCGCTTGCGTCGCGCGAGCGGGAGCGTCGCACCAGTAGGATTGCCGAAGGTCGGGAGCGTGTAGATTGCCTTGATGCCGGGAGTCAAGACCGTCGCCAGCTCGTCCACGTCCATGCCGTCGGCGTCGGTGCCGACGGTGACGACGCGCGCGCCGGCGTGCCGCAGCGCCTGCAGTGCGGTGGTATAGGTCGGCCGCTCCACGACCACGGTATCGCCTGGGTCGAGCATCACGCGAAGAATCAGGTCGAAGCCCTGCTGCGAGCCGGTGGTTACCAGGATGCGGTCGGCGCTCGCCGCGATGCCGCGCCGCGCCATCCATCCCGACAGCGCCTCGCGCAAGGGCAGCTCGCCCTGCGTGTTCGCGTACTGCAGCCACTCGGCGGGCGGCGCGCGCATCGCGTGCTCCATCGCCGCGTGCAGCCCCTCGGCGTCGAACAGCGCCGGCGACGGATAGCCGCCGGCAAACGAGATCATGTCGGGCAGCGACAAGTACGGCCAGAGCTCCCGGATGGCCGAGCCCTTGGGCGCCCGGAAGGGACCCGAGAAAGAGACCATCAGTCCAGCTTGAAGCCGGCCTGCTGCACGATGGGTCGCCAGCGCGCGAAGTCGGCGGCGAGCTGCTCCGCGGTCGCCTTCGGCCCGGCCGGCGCCGGATCCAGCCCCAGGTTGACGAAGCGCTCGGTCAGCTCGGGCGCGGCCACGATCGCCACCAGCTCGCGCCCGAGCAGCTCGACGATCCCCGGCGGCGTGCCGGCCGGCGCGAACACGCCGTACCAGAGCGTCAGGTCCATCGGCACGCCGAGCTCGCGGAACGTCGGCACGTCCGGAAGCGCGCGCGAGCGCTCGGCGCCGGAGGTGGCGACGATGCGCAGCTTGCCGCTGCGGTGAAAATCCGCCGCGTCGGCGATGCCGCTGATGCCGGCCGAGACCTGCCCGCCCATCAGCTCGGCGTTGTAGTGGCCCGAGCCCTTGTACGCCACGTGCTCGATGCGCAGCCCGCTCGTGTTGGCGAGCACCACGCCGACCAGGTGGCCCATGCTGCCGACGCCGGAGCTCGCGAAGAACGCCTTGTCCGGGTTCGCCTTCACCCACGCGACGTAGTCGGGCCAGGAGCGCGCGCCCGACATCGGGCCGAGGGCGAAGCCCTGCTGGCCGTTCACCAGACGCGCGACCGAGGCGAGATCGCGTTGCGCGTCGTACGGCACCTTCGCATAGGCGTGCGGCGTCACCACGAGCGGAGTGCTGGAGGTGAGGAGCAGCGTGGTGCCGTCGGGCGAGGCGCCGCGCACCGCGTCGATCGCGACGCGCACGAAGCCGCCGGGCCGGTTCTCCACGATCACCGGCTGCCCGAGGCGCGGCGACAGCCGCTCGGCCATCAGGCGCGCCACCAGATCCACCGAGCCGCCGGCAGCGAAGCCGACGATCAGGCGCACCGGCTTGCCGATTTTTTCCTGCGCGAACGCGGGCATCGCCGCGAGAGCGACGGCGATGAGGGCGAATCGAATCATGGTTTTCTTCTCCATAGCCACGCGGCGAGCGGCCAGAACACGACGAGGAACGCGGCGACCGCGAGCCCGAGGGCGATCGGGCGCTCGAAAAACACGATGAAGTTTCCGTCTGCGCGGATCATGGCGCGGATGAAATGCTCCTCCAGCATCGCGCCGAGCACCATGCCGAGGATCGCCGGCGCAACCGGAAAGCCGTTTTCTTCCATGAAGTATCCAATGATTCCAAAGGCAAGCACCAGCACCACGCCGAACATGGAATTGTTGATCGCGAACGAGCCGACGATGCAGAACAGCAGGATCACCGGCATCAGCACGTGGCGCGGCGTCCGCAGCAGCTGCTTCGCGCTCTTGATCGCGGCGATGCCGAGCGGCA
Organism: Burkholderiales bacterium; assembly: GCA_036559525.1. GTDB lineage: Bacteria > Pseudomonadota > Gammaproteobacteria > Burkholderiales > SG8-39 > SCGC-AG-212-J23. The sequence goes on along the minus strand of DATBSZ010000164.1, from coordinate 3,856 downwards.
GCATCAGCAGGTTCGCCAGGATGAACACCATGAAGATGGCGTAGATCGACACGGCGTTCTGCATGAAGATCGACGGCCCCGGATTGAGGCCCTTGATGTAGAGCACGCCGATCACGATCGCGGTGATCGAGTCGCCGGGAATGCCGAATACCAGCGCCGGCACCCACGCGCCGGCGAGCGCGCTGTTGTTCGAGGCGCCCGCCTCGATGATGCCCTCGACGTGGCCGGTTCCGAACTTCTCGGGCTCCTTGGAGAACTTCTTCGAAACCGCATAGCTCATCCATGCCGCGATGTCGGCGCCTGCGCCCGGAAGCACTCCGACCGCGGTGCCCAGGACGCTGCCGCGCAGCACGGGCATGCGGTAGCGCTTGGTGAGGTCCCACATGCCGCGGAACACGTTGCCGATCTTCGCCTGCGCCATTTCCCAGGGCTCGTCGATGCGCGAGACGCTGCGGATGATCTCGGACACCGCGAACATGCCGATCATGATCGGGATCAGCGTGAGGCCGCCGGCGAGCTCGGCGTTGCCGAAGGTGAAGCGCGGAAACCCCGCCGGGTTGTCGAGGCCGACCGACGCCACGAGCAGCCCGAGCAGCAGCGAGACGATCCCTTTGAGAGGATTGGCAAACGCGATGAAGACCGCGCACAGCAGGCCGAGCGTCACCAGCCAGAAATACTCGAACGAGGAGAATTTCAGCGCGACCTCGGCCAGCGCCGGCGCGGCCATGATCAGGACTGCAGTGCCAAACAGACCCCCCACGACGGAAAAGACCAGGCCGGCCCCCAATGCGAGCTCACCCTGGCCCTTTTTCGTCATCGCGTAGGCCTCGTCGGTATAGGCGGCGGACGCGGGCGTTCCCGGCATGCGCAGCAGGCAGCTCGGGATGTCGCCGGCGAAGATCGCCATCGCCGTCGCGGTCACGATCGAGGCGATCGCGGGCACCGGCTCCATGAAGAACGTGACCGGCACGAGCAGCGCCGTCGCCATGGTGGCGGTAAGCCCGGGAACCGCGCCGACGAACAGACCGAACGCCGCCGATGCCAGGATCACCCACAGCACGTACGGATCGAACACCAGCGCAGCCGCTTCAAAAAGCATATTGCTCCAGCAATCCCCACGGCAGCGGGATGCGCAGCATCTTGTAGAACGAGAGGTGAATCGCCACCGTGGCCCCCACGGCAACGATTGCGGCCACGCGCCACGAAGCGCCGAGGACGCGGATCCAGAACGCGAGCAGCAGAATGCCGGTGAGGTGGAAGCCGAGCTTGTCGGCGGCGAGGATGTAGAACACGAGGCCGGCGACCACGCTCGCCACGCCGGCGAGCGGCCGGCGACGCGCCACCCAACCCGGAAGCGCTACCCACGGCGAACGCTGGCGCACGCCGGCGAAGATCAGGCACAACCCGCAGATTCCGAGCCCGGCGGCGATCGAGCCGGGAAACCAAGCCGGGCCGAACCTCTGGCCCGGCATGGCCGGAAACCCCTGGATGTGCCAGAGGATGACTGCGGCGAGCGCGACGAGCGCCGCGCCGGTCAGCGCATCGTTGACCTTGATGCGTCGATCCTTACTTGGCCAGCCCTACGGCTTTGAGCGCAGCTCCGAGGTTCTTGTCGGAATCGGCCATGAACTTCGTGGTACCGGCGGGATCAGCCCACACCACGCCGTAGCCTTGCTTCGCCATGAAGTCCTTGTACTCCTTGGAGTCGTAGACCTTCTTCAGCGCTGTGACGAGCGTGTTCTGCACCGGCGCCGGAATTCCCTTGGGCGCCGCAATCACGCGCCACGCCGCGATCTGCCACCCCGTGCCGAGTTCCTTCTTCAGCGTGGGCACGTTCGGGTAGAGCGACGGCGGATTCGCATCCATGATCGCCAGCGCGCGCACCTTGCCGCCGTCGATCATCGCGCGCGCCTCCGGGATCGAGCACGGCACGACTTCCACGCCGCCGGCGACGAGGTCCTGCAGCCCGGGCGCCGCGCCCTGTGACGGTACCCATGGCAGCGCCGCGGGATCGATTCCCTGGTCCTTGAGCAGTCCGGCGATCGCGAGGTGCCAGATGCCGCCCTGGCCGGTGCCCGAGGCCTTGAGCTTGCCCGGGTTCGCCTTGATCGCGGCGAGGAGGTCCTTGACCGACTTGTACGGCGAATCGACCCGTACGTTCACGCCGGCGGGATCGGCGTTCACCAGTCCTATCGGCGTGTAGTCGGTGTGCTTGAGCGGCGTGAGGCCGACGTGGTGCATCATCGTGATCTCCACCGTGATCATCCCGATGGTGTAGCCGTCGGCCGGCGCCTTGGCGATCGCGTCGTGGCCGACCACGCCCGAGCCGCCGGTGCGGTTCACCACGTTGAAGGGCTGCTTCAGCTCCCTCTCGAGCAGCGTGCCGATGATCCGGGCGGTCGCATCGGTGCCCCCGCCCGCGCCCCAGGGCACGATCAGCTGCACCGGGCGCTGCGGATACTGGGCGTGCGCGGTTGCCGCCGCGAAAAACAGTGCGGCGGCCAATAGCGTTTTCATGACTCCTCCTCGGGTTGTCAGACAAGCGATTCTAAGGCGTAAGATTCTTTTTTTGGAGCAAACCCCCATGAATGCGCCCGCCCAGGCCGGCTTGCCGGCATTCCCCCTGAAAGACCCGAAGCTCTTCCGCACCGAGTGTTATGTCGATGGTAGCTGGGTCGGCACTTCACACAAGATCAATGTGGTGAACCCCGCGAACGGCTCGGTGCTTGGCACGGTGCCCAGGATGGGCGCCGAGGAAGCGCGCCGCGCGATCGAGGCCGCCGAGCGCGCGTGGCCGGCCTGGCGCGCGAAGACCGCGAAGGAGCGCGCCGTCATCCTGCGCAAGTGGTTCGACCTGATGATGGCGAACCAGGAGGACCTCGCGCAGATCCTCACCGCCGAGCAGGGCAAGCCGTTGACCGAGGCGCGCGGCGAGATCGCCTACGGTGCCTCGTTCATCGAATGGTTCGCCGAGGAAGGCAAGCGCGCCTATGGCGACGTCATTCCGCAGCACCAACCCGACAAGCGCGTGCTGGTGATCAAGCAGCCAATCGGGGTCTGCGCGCTCATTACTCCGTGGAATTTCCCGAACGCGATGATCACACGCAAGGCCGGCCCCGCGCTCGCCGCCGGCTGCACGGTGGTCATCAAGCCCGCCAGCCAGACGCCCTATTCCGCGCTCGCGATGGCCGAGCTCGGCGAGCGCGCCGGCATCCCCAAAGGCGTGCTCAACATCCTCACCGGCGACTCGAAAGCGATCGGCGCCGAGCTGTGCGGCAACCCCAAGGTGCGCAAGCTCTCGTTTACCGGCTCGACCGAGACCGGGCGCGTGCTGATGCGGCAGTGCGCCGACACGGTGAAGAAACTCTCGCTCGAGCTCGGCGGCAACGCGCCGTTCATCGTGTTCGACGACGCCGACCTCGACGCCGCAGTCGAGGGCGCGCTCGCCTCCAAGTACCGCAACGCTGGCCAGACCTGCGTGTGCGCGAACCGCCTTTACGTGCAGGACAGCGTCTACGACGCCTTTTCCGCCAAGCTCGCGGAGAAGGTGAAAGGCTTCAAGGTCGGCGCCGGCACCGAGCCCGGCGTGGTGATCGGCCCGCTGATCGACGAGAACGGCGTGAAGAAAGTGGAAGCGCACGTCGCCGACGCCCTGGGCAAGGGCGCCAAGGTCATGCTGGGCGGGAAGCGGCACGCGCTCGGCGGCCTCTTCTTCCAGCCCACCGTGCTCACCAACGTCACGCCCGACATGCTGGTCTCGCACGAGGAAACCTTCGGGCCGGTCGCGCCGCTCATCCGCTTCAAGACCGAGGACGAGGTGATCCGGCTGGCCAACGACACCGAGTTCGGCCTGTCG
>DATBSZ010000163.1:0-10449 GCA_036559525.1 Burkholderiales bacterium | reverse complement strand
ACCGCGACGCGCTCGCCGTAGATCTCGCGGATGCGCTTCTCGCCGTCCGGGGCGTTGGAGATGGCAAGCACCGCGTCGGCGTGGGTGTGGTCGACGTAGCGGTGCGGGAGGAGGGCGTGCAGCAGGGTCTCGACCGAGGGCGAGGGCGCGCCTGCGCGCAGCACGTGCGTGTTCAGCTCGTTCAGCATCTGCGCGTCGGATAGCGAAGGCAGGCGGGGAAGCTTCTGCATGTAGGCGAGCGGCAGCGGCGCGAAGCCGTCGGCTTCGATGGTCTCCAGGTCCTGCCCACTTCCCTTGACGTACAGGACCTCGCGCTCCTCGCCGAAGAGGTCTTTCTCGCGGAGCTTCACCGAGGTATTGCCGCCGCCGTGGAGCACCAGCGACTTGTCTTGCCCGAGAAGCCGCGAGGTATAGACGCGCGGTCCCAGCGGGCCGGTAAACCGCCCGGCCTCGGCGTCGCTCCAGCGGCTTTTCATGCGGCGATTATACTTTTCGCATCATGCTGCGAATCGAGCTCATGCCCTGGAAGAAAGCCCGCGCGCACGCGGCGCCGATCCGCTTCACCGTGTTCGTGGAGGAGCAGGGCGTGCCGATCGACATCGAGCTCGACGGGCAGGACGTGCTTTCCGTCCACGCGCTCGTGTTCGACGAGGAAAAGCCGGTCGCCACGGGCCGCCTGCTGCCCGACGGCCATATCGGGCGCATGGCGGTGCTGAAGGACTGGCGCCGCCGCGGCATCGGTGCGCTCATGCTGCAGAGCCTGATGGAACGCGCGAAGGAGCGCGGCTACCCGGAAGTCGCGCTGTCGGCGCAGGTCCAGGCCGTCCCGTTCTACCGCGCGCACGGCTTTGAAGCCGAAGGCGAGGAATACCTCGAAGCCGGCATTCGGCACCAGGCGATGAAACGCCGCCTCTAACGGCGAAAAACAGGGACAGACCACGTTTTTGGCTTTTGCCTAGAACTCGAAGTGCGCGGTGTCGTCTTCGGTGCCGTCGGCGGCGAAGGCACGCTCGGCGTAGCGAATGCGCTTTCCTTTCAGCAATACGGTCGAGCAGCGCGTGCCGTATTGCGGGTTCAGGATGCGCGCCTGGTGGAGCAGGCTGAACAGCGACTCGACCGCCGCACCGGTTTCGAGGTCGGCGGCGAAGGCTTTCTTGATGCCGTCGACCTCGGGCGCGTCGAGCAGGGCGTTGCCGAGCCCGTAGATGCCCGGGTCCAGGCGGCGCGGCTTGCCGCCTCGGTTGGAGGTCCACCACAACTCCTCGCCGTCGGCCGCCAGCAGGTTGAATCCGCTGTACAGGTCGGCTTTCAAGTTGCTCATGTACTCCCCTGGGCTGGCGCCGTTGGCGAGAAAGCGCGAAACCAACGCCCCACGGGACTCGATCGCGCGGGGTTCCGTGCCGCCGCGGTAGTTGGTCACCGCGGCGAACTTGCCGGCGCGCGACACGCCCATCCAGGTGCCGCGCGCCTCGAGATCGCGGCCGGCGAGGATCTGCGGGTGATCGTCCCAGAACGCGGCCCGGGCGGCGGGACGGGCGTGGAACTCGTCGCGGTTGGCCGCGACGACCAGCGGAAAATCAGGATGAACGCGCCAGGCGAGAACGATCAGGCACATTCCGGGCTTTGAATTGCTGGTAAAGCTGGAACGCCTTCTCCGGCTTCTCTTTCTTGTGAACCACCGCGCCTACGGCCTGGATCATGGCTACCGGGTCGTCGGACTGGAAGATGTTGCGCCCCATGTCGACGCCGGCCGCGCCCTGGTCGATCGCCTTGTACGCCATGGTGAGGGCATCGAGCTCGGGCAGCTTCTTGCCGCCGGCGATCACGATCGGCACCGGGCAGCCGGCGACCACGCGCTCGAAGCCTTCCTCGATGAAGTAGCTCTTCACGTAGTGCGCGCCGAGCTCCGCGGCGATGCGCGTGGCGAGGCCAAAGTAGCGCTCGTCGCGCTTCATCTCCGCGCCGACGCCGGTCACCGCCATGGTCGGGATGCCGTAGCGGTTGCCGGTATCGATGAGCTGCACCAGGTTCTTGATCGACTGGTGCTCGTATTCCGCCCCGATGTAGATCTGCGTGGTGATGGCCGCGGCGTTGAGGCGGATGGCGTCCTCGATGTCCACGGCGATCAGTTCCCGCGACAGCTCGGTGAGGATGCTCTGGCCGCCCGAGCAGCGCAGCACCAGGGCGTTGGTGGACGACGCCGGGATCACGGAGCGCAGCGCGCCGCGCGTGCACATCAGGACATCGGCGTAGGGGATGAGAGGCACGATGTTGAGATCGATGCGCTCGAGGCCAGTCGTGGGCCCCTGGAAGTAGCCGTGGTCGAACGCGAGCATCACCGTGCGGCCCGAGGCCGGGTTGAAGATGCGCGCGAGGCGGTTCTGCATGCCCCAGTCGAGCGCGCCGCCGCCCTTCACGTGGAACGCACGGTTCGCCTGCGGGATGCCGATCCCGAAGTCCTTGCCTTCTCTGATATCGTCTTTGTCGGCCATAGCTTCCAACATACCATGTACGCCCTGATTTGTTTCGACCGCCCGGACTCCGCGGCGCTGCGCGATCAACACCGTGCGGCCCACATGGAATTCCTGAAACAACACTCGGGAAAAATCGTGTTCGGCGGACCGCTGAAAGGCACGCCCGACGGCCCGAGCACCGGCGCGCTGATCGTGGTGGACTGCGCGACGCGCAAGGAGGCGGAGGCTTTCATCGCCGGCGACCCGTTCCACCGCGGCGGGGTCTACGAAAGCGTGGCGGTGCGCGCCTTCAAGCAGGTGTTTCCGCAGAAATGAAGCGCTCGACCTTGCGCTGCAGGCCGAGCCGGGCGCCCTCGCGCTCGAGCAGCGCGTCGAAGCCGCGCTCGTCCGCGACGCCCTCGTACACCTCCATGTAGGTCGTGGGGTCGTCGCGCCGGCGCATCCAGCGCCCGCGGACACCGCTGTGCTCTTCAATCGCAGCGAAGAGCTTCTCGACCTGCAGCCGGACTTCCTTCAGCCGCTCGGGCGCGACCTTGTAGTAAACGTAGTAGTTCAAACCGGCATCACGGCGAGCGCTTCGCCCGCCGCGCTGTCCACGATCACGCCGCCCTGGAATTCCTCGCCGGGCTTGAGCTCGACACCCTTCGGCAGCTCGACCCGGGTCATGCGGCGCTTGACCTCGCCGCGATACTGGGCGCGCGCCACGATCTCCTGGCCCGGATAGCAGCCCTTCTGGAAGTTGATCGCGCCGAGGTGCTCGAAATTCACCATCTGCGGCACGAACTTGTCCTGGGTGGCGGCGCTGATCAGCGGCCGGCCGGCGCGGATTTCCTGCAGGGTCCAGGTTTCTTCAGAATCCCCGCAGGGCTGAGAGAGCCCTTTCCCGATCTTCAGGAACCGGCGTTCGCCCACCCGCACGGTGACGGCATCGCCGTCCCATTCCACGCCCGCAACATCGGAATCGGAATTCCAGTGACCGTACTGCGCCCAGGCGTCGCTTTCGTCGGCGATCCTGACTTTCGAGCGGAAGATGAACATCGACAGGCGCTTCGCAACCGCCGGGGCGAGATCCCGCGCGACCTGCAGGAGAAATCCTTCTTTCGAAGGAATGACGAGAAAGCTGGCCAGCAGCCGGCCCTTGGCCGTGCACCAGCCGGCGAGGGCCGCGCGATCGGCAGGCAGGTTCGCGATGTCGTTGGTGAGCTGCGCGTGCAGGAAATCACGCGCCTCGGCACCCGTCACCGCGAGCAACCCGTAGCGATTTAAGCGCGCGCACTCCATCGTAGAATCATTTTATCTTGCTGAAGACCCTTCTCCTCTTCGTGGTTATCGCCGTCGCCGCGGCCGCCGGCTACGGCGCGTGGTACCTGGGCTCGCCGGTGTCGATCCGCAAGTACCCGGTGGAGATCGAGATCCCGCGCGGCGCCGGCTTCCGCGCCGCGGTGGAGCAGCTCGAAAAATCCGGCGTCGCGCTGCGGCGCTACGAGTTCGAGCTGCTGGCGCGCGCGACCGGCAAGGTGCGCGACATCAAAGCGGGCAGCTACGAGATCCTGCAGCCGCTGACGCCGATGCAGCTCCTGCAGAAGCTCACCCGCGGCGACGTCACCCAGGCCGAGATCCGCCTGATCGAGGGCTGGACCTTCGCGCAGTTCCGCGCGGCGCTCGACGCAAGCCAGTACCTGCGGCACGACACCAAAGGCCTCGACGACGAGCAGATCCTCGCCCGCCTGCAGGCTCCCGAAAAGCATCCCGAGGGCCTCTTCTTTCCCGACACCTATCTCTTCGGCAAGGGCGCGAGCGACCTCGCGGTGCTGCGGCGGAGCTACCGCGCCATGGCACGCCATCTGAAGGAGGAATGGGAGGGCAGGGACCTCGCCGCCGTGCCCTACCGCACGCCCTACGACGGGCTTATCATGGCCTCGATCATCGAGAAGGAGACCGGGCAGGCGGGCGAGCGCGACATGATCGGGGGCGTGCTGCTGAACCGCCTGCGCATCGGCATGCGGCTGCAGGTGGACCCGACCATCATCTACGGCCTCGGGGCCTCGTTCGACGGCAATCTCAAGCGCAGCCACCTGGTCGAGGACGGCCCCTACAACACCTATACTCGCGCCGGCCTGCCGCCGACGCCGATCGCCATGCCCGGGCTCGCCTCGCTGCGCTCGGCGATGCGTCCGGGAAAAACCAACGCCATGTATTACGTGTCGCGCAACGATGGCTCGAGCCACTTCTCGCGCACGCTGGAAGAGCACAACCGCGCGGTGGCGAAGTACCAGCTTCGCGGCGGCCGATGAGGGGGAAATTCCTGACCCTCGAGGGCGTCGACGGCGCGGGCAAGTCCACCCACCAGAAATTCGTCGCCGACTTCGTCGCCGCACGCGCCCCGCACGTGATCGTGACGCGCGAGCCCGGCGGCACCGAGCTCGCCGAGCGGCTGCGCGAGGCCATCCTGCACCAGGCCATGACGCCGGTGGTGGAGACGCTGCTCATCTTCGCCGCGCGCGCTGACCACGTCGCGCGCGTGATTCGCCCGGCGCTCGAAGCAGGCACCTGGGTGGTCTGCGACCGCTTTTCGGACGCCACACTCGCCTACCAGGGCGCGGGGAACGGCGTGCCGGCCGAGCTGATCGAGCGGCTCGGCACCGCCGCGCATCCGGGGCTTGTTCCCGACCGCACCCTGATTTTTGACTGTAGTTATGACGTGTCACGAACTCGTCTTTCCGGCTCTGGAAAAACCCTGGATCGCTTCGAGCGCGAGGACCGGGCGTTCTTCGAGCGCGTGCGCAGCGCCTACCTCGAGCGCGCCCGCGCCGAGCCGGCCCGCGTCCGGGTGATCGACGCGTCGGTCGCGGTGCCGGAGATCCGCAAGGCGCTCGAGCGTAACCTCTCGGACCTGTGATGCATTCCTGGAACCAGCCGATCCTCGACGCGCTCGCGCTGCGCCTGGAGCGCCTGCCGCATGCGCTCCTCATCCATGGGCCGCGCGGCGTCGGCAAGCTTGCGCTGGCTGAGAGAGCTTCCCAGTTCCTGCTGTGTGAGAGCCCCGCCGGGCGGCCGTGCGGTTCCTGCGACGGATGCCGCTGGTTCCTGGGCGGCAACCATCCCGATTTCCGCCGGCTGGAGCCCGAGGCCCTTGCGAAGGAGCCGCCGCCGGAGCTGGCGGAAGAAGCCCCGGCTCGCCGCAGCAAGCAGCCCAGCATCGAGATCAAGGTGGACCAGGTGCGCGAGCTGGCGAATTTCCTCTACATCGGCTCGCACCGCGGCCGGCTGCGCGTCGCCATGGTTCATCCCGCCGAGGACATGAACGAGAACGCCGCCAACGCGCTCCTCAAGGGGCTCGAGGAGCCGCCGGCCGGGGCGGTGTTCATCCTGGTATCGCACCGCCCGGCGCAGCTTCTTCCCACGATCCGCAGCCGCTGCGTGGCGATCCCGGTCCCCTTGCCGCCGCGCGACGCCGCAGTCGAGTGGCTTTCACGGCAAGGCGTAAAAGAGCCGCAGCGCTGGCTTGCCTACGCCGGTGGCGCGCCGCTGCGCGCCGTGGAGCATGCCGCGCGGGGTGCGCCCGCGCTGGCGCCCGTGGACGTGCGCGAAGGACTGGAGCCGCTCGCCGAAGCGCTGCAGAAAACCGCCCTGGATCACGCGCTGCTGGCGTTCGGCCTGCCCGCGAAGTACCAGACGACCAGCGCCGAGGTGCCGCGCGGGAAGGCCCGGGACTGGCTCGCCTTTGCGCGGCAGATGGGAGAAGACCGGCTCCTCTGCCGCCACCCGCTCAACCCGAGATTGTTTTCCGCCGCGATGCTGGCGGCGATGCCTAAGCGCCTGGCGACACCGCCGGCCGCGGGCTCTGGCGCATCGTCAGGCTGACGCGCGCCTGGTCGAGGCACGCGACCTGGAGCGTGTCCAGGGCAGCCTCGAAGCGTGCTTTCGGAACGGTCAGAAGCTCCATCACCGCCCGGGTGAACTGCGCCGCGGCGAGCTCGAGCTCCGTCAACTGATGGCGCTCTCCGGTGCGCGCGTCGCGCCAGTACATGGGGATCAGGTCGGTGAGGGCGAGGGCGATCGCCGCCAGCGTGCCGGGATCCTTGTACGGCTCGTCCGGGAACAGCCTGCTATGGGCGTGCGCCACCGCCTTCGAAAGCACGATGAAGTTCGGATCCTGTCGCTCGCCAAGCACGAGGGCAGGATAGGAACGCAATAGGCCAGTTGGTCATCGTGGGGGATGGCCCGGTTGGACCCTGAATGGGCTGTGAGACATTATTTAACATAATACACATTGGCTGCGACACACAAGGCAGCCGACCCTGAGCGGGAACAAGCTTTGCTGAGCGTCGGGACATGCACTACGAGATCACCGAGCACGGCAACTATCTCCGGGCGGTCATCGGCGAGGCGGCAGGACTCGAAGAATTCGCACGCTTTTACCGCGAGGTGCAGGCCCGCTGCGCGACCCTCGGCTTGGAGCGTGCGCTGGTCGTGGTGAAGCCGGAACGGGAAGTGTCGGGCCCGGACCGGTTTAGCACCTTCGCGAGCGCGGGCTTCATCGAAGGCTTCAAGCTGGCGTTGGTGTGCGCGACCTGGGCGCTCTATCAGAGCTGCAACAAGGCGGAAATGGCGGCGGCCCGGGCCACGATCCACGTCCGCGCGTTCCTGCAGGAGATGGAAGCGGTCAGCTGGCTGAAGGCGAACTAGCCCCGCCTATTGCGTTTCAGGGAGCTGCCCCCAATAAGGGCCTGGTGATCGCCAAACCAGCCGCCGCCGTTGGCAGGGTCGCCATTTACCAGTCGGACGCGCAGGGCCGCTGCGTCTACGTGAATTCCGCTCTCTGCGAGCTATTCGAAATGTCCGAGCGCGAGGCCCTCGGGCTGGGGTGGCTTGACCGCGTCCATCCCGACGATCGCGAGCGCGTAGCCGCGGCGCGGCGCCACGCCGCCTCCGCCATTCCCGTTTTCTACTTCCAGTACCGGATCCGGCTCGCCGCCAGGACGATCTGGGTTGCCGCCTTCTCGACGGCCTTGATGGAAGGACCCACCTTCAAAGGCCGCATCGGCACCATCACGGACATCACGGAAGCCAAGAAGCACTTCCCCGAGGACGACGCCGCAGAGCGCTAGGGAAGGTCTGAAGAGGTCGCCCCCGCGAAGGCGGGGGCCCAGTTTTCTTTTTGAAAAACATGGGTTCCCGCCTTCGCGGGAACGACGGTTGGCCGCTAGTTCAGCTTGTCCGTCGGCGGGAGCGGCAGCCGGGCGACCGGAATGCCCTCGTCGACCAGGTCATCGTGCTCCTCGCTGGTCGCCTGGCCGCGGATCGCCCGCGCCGGGGATTCCTTATAGAAGATCTTGCGCGCCTCGGCGGGGAATTCCCGGCCCACGTCTTCGCTCTTCGTCAGCAGCTCGTCCAGCATCTTCGAATAGAGCATTTGCGCGATCGCGAACGGGTCTTTTCCTTCCATTTCCGGCGTCTTGGCGGGCGTGGCGTCTGGCCGACGGGGCGGCTTGGGCTCCGAGGCCCCGAGGTTCGCCCGGGTTGCGGAAGGCACCTTCGAAACCCGCGGCGAGCCGCACGTCGGGCAGGAAAGGAGATCCCGGTCGCGCTGCGTGGCGAAGTCGCCGGCCGAGCCGAACCAGCCCTCGAACCGGTGTCCCTCGCCGCAAAGCAGATCGAAAACAATCATTTGAGTGATTCTACAATGCCGCCATGGCCCGCTACCGGGAAGATTCCCGCGCTTTGCAGGCCCTGGTCGAGCCCGACCGGGTGCACCGCGACGTCTACATCGACCCGGAGGTGTTCCAGCTCGAGATGGAGCGGCTCTGGTCGCGCACCTGGATCTACGTCGGCCACGCGAGCCAGGTGCCGAACCCGGGCGACTTCATCACCGCCGACATCGCCGCCAAGCCGGTCATCCTGGTACGCCATACCGACGGAAAAGTGCGGCTGCTGATGAACCGCTGCGCGCACAAGGGCACCAAGGTCGTTTACGACTTCGCCGGAAATACCGGCAAGACCTTCCGCTGCCCCTATCACGCCTGGACTTACCGCACGGACGGTTCCCTCCTCCACATCCCGCTCAAGGAAGGCTACGAAAAAACCAGGCTGCACGAAACCGGAGCCGTGCGCGGCCTGACGCCGATCACGCACGAGACCTACCGCGGCTTCGTCTTCGCCCGCCTCGCCGACGGCCCGGGCTTCCGCGAATATTTCGGCGACTCGCTCTCCTCCATCGACAACCTCGCCGACCGCTCGCCCGAGGGCGAATTGGAAATCGCGGGCGGCGCCCTGCGGTTTCTCCACAACTGCAACTGGAAGATGTTCGTGGAGAACCTGAACGATACGATGCATCCGATGATCGTGCACGCCTCCTCGGCCGGCACCGCGAAAAAGCTGTGGGAGGGCAAGCCTGCCGATATCCCCAAGCCGATGGCGATCGAGCAGTACGCGCCGTTCGCCAACGACTACAAGTTTTTCGACGACATGGGCGTGCGCGTCTACCCGCACGGCCACGGCTTCTCGGGCGTCAACTTCTCGATCCACTCTTCGTATTCTTCGATACCCGAATATGAAGAGGCGATGAAGCGCGCCTATGGCGACCGGGCAAAAGAAATCCTGGGCACCGTGCGCCACAACACCGTGTACTACCCTAGTCTCACCATCAAAGGCGCGATCCAGTCGATCCGCGTAGCGCGGCCGCTCGCCGCCGACAGGACCGTGATCGAGTCCTGGACCTTCCGCCTCAAGGGCGCGCCGGCGAAGCTGCTCGAGCGCACCGTGATGTACAACCGCCTGATCAACTCGCCGATGTCGGTCGTCGGCCACGACGACCTGCACTGCTACCGCTCGGCGCAGGAAGGCCTTGCCGCGCAGGGCCAGGAGTGGGTGAGCCTGCACCGGAACTTCGATTCCACGGAGCTGGCAGCAAAAGAACTCACGTGCAACGGCACCAGCGAAATCTCCATGCGCAACCAGTTCCGCGCCTGGCGGGAATTCATGGCCTCATGAACGAGGCCGAGCTCGCGCGATTCGTCATCCGGGAAGCACGGCTCATCGACGAAAAGCGATTCGACGAGTGGTATGAGCTGTTCGCCGATGACGCGTACTACTGGGTTCCGCTGGTGCCCGGCCAGACCGATCCCCTCGCCCACAACTCGCTCGCCTACGAGGACAAGCTGCTTCTCAAGCTGCGCATCGAGCGGCTGAAGCAGCCCACCGCGTATTCGCAGAAGCCGCAGAGCCGGTGCCTGCACGTCCTGCAGGCGCCCGAGGTGGAGAAGTCAGACCCGGCGCGTGGCGAGTACCTGACGCGCACGCCCTTCATGTACACCGAGACGCGCGGTGACGAGTCGCAGCGCTACGCCGCCATCGCCTGGCACACGCTGGTGGGCGCGTCGGGCGGGTTGCGCATACGCCTCAAGCGCGTCGACATCCTGAACGCGGACTCCGCCCTGCCCTCGATCCAGCTCTTCCTGTGAGCGCCGCGATCGTCACCGGCGGCAGCGCCGGCATCGGGCGCGCGATCGTGCAGGCTTTGCTGGAGAAAGATCATGAGGTGATTTCGCTGGACATCCAGTCCGGCGAATCGCAGAGGAAGCTAAAGCACGTCACCGTCGATCTGACCGACCCCGTGGCGACGAAACGAGCCGGCCAAGAAATCGCCAAGGCTCATCAGATCACGACGCTCATCCATAACGCCGGAACCATCCGCCCTGCCCTGCTTCCCGACGTGAAGCTCGAGGACCTCGAGGCGCTGGTCAACCTGCACCTCTTCTCGGCGGTCGTACTGCTGCAGAGCGTCCTGCCGGCCATGAAGGCCGCGAGATTCGGGCGCGTGGTCCTGGTCTCGTCGCGCGCGGTGCTCGGGCTGCCGACGCGCACGTCCTACGCCGCGACCAAGGCCGGGATGCTCGGCATGGCGCGCACCTGGGCACTCGAGCTCGCGCCGCAAGGCATCACCGTCAACGTGGTCGCGCCTGGACCGATCGAG
>DATBSZ010000162.1:0-7740 GCA_036559525.1 Burkholderiales bacterium | reverse complement strand
TGGTCGGAGGCGACGAGGTCGACGGTGCCGTCGAAGATCGCCTCCCACAGCGCCTCGAGGTCGTCCTTCGTGCGGAACGGGGGATTGGCCTTGCCCATGCCGCCGAGGTCGGAATCCTCGGTGTGCGTGAGGTAGTGCGGGCAGGTCTCGACGATCACGTCCTTGAAGCGCTGGCGCCAGAGGCGGATCACGTCGAGCGCCTTGCGCGAGGAGATGTGCGGAAAGTACACGCGCGCGCCGAGCTCCTGGGCCAGGTACATGGCGCGCAGCGCCGGCTCGGACTCGGTGATCGCCGGCTTCGAGGCCGACCAGTCCTTGAGCGTGCTGCCGCCCGCGGCCTGGATCTTCCGGCGCTCGCGGTTGACGATCTCGATGTTCTCGGTGTGGCAGACCACGATCGGCCGCCCGACGCGCGCCGATTCCTTGAGCAGGTCGTAGAAGAAGCCGTCGTCGGTGCCGTCCAGCCCGAGGTAGCGCCCTTCCTCGCCCTTGAAGTTCATGAAGTACTTGAACGAGGTGACGCCGTAGTCGCGGACGTACTCGCCGAGCTCCTTGATGTGGAGCTCGTTGGCAGTGCTGAAATGGAAGCCGAAGTCCACGTGCGCGCGCGCGACGGCGTGGTCGAGCTCGCGACGAAATACGTCGCCGTAGGCCTCGTTGTTGAGGAAGTAGCCGAGCACCGTGGTGAAGCCGCCCTGCGCGGCGTTGGCGGTCTCGGTCGAGTACTCGGTGATCTTCTCGCCCATGCCGAAGTGCACGTGGCAGTCGATGAGTCCCGGGAACACATGCAGGCCCGCTGCCGACTGCTCGGCGACGCCCGGCGAAGAATTGGAAACTGAGGCGCCCGGCGCGAGCAGCTTCTCGATCTTGCCGCCCTTCACGAGCACGTCCTTCTTCTCGGGTGCCTTGTCCGGAAATACCAGCGTGCCGCCGCGCAATACGAAGTCGCTCATTGCTTCGCGTACCTTTCCCTGAGGTCCTGCATTGAATAAATGGCCTGCGTGCCGGCCGGCGTGTTGAGCGCCGGCAGCGTGAGCGCGAGGTCTTCTTCCGGGATGTCGCGCGAGATGCAGACCAGGCGATTCTCTCGGTCATCGTCGGGCCAATCCTTGAAGCGCTGCGGCGGGTGGAAAACGCCCTGCACGCCCTGCACGAACGCGATGGTTTCTTCGATCTGAAGGAGGCCTTTGACGCGGATGAGCCGCGCGCCGAATTCCTCGCGGGCGAGCCGCGACCACGCCGACCACCCGGCCCAGGTCACCGGGGGAGGAGGGCGAAAAGCGTGCGCGCGGATGCCCGAGAAATGCGCCCGCGAGCGGATCGGTCCCTGGAGCGAAACCTTGAATTTCCTGGCGCCGTCATAGGACGAGAACAGCTCAGCCGGTGACGCCAGGATTTCTGCCTCGGGGTTCAGTTCTCTCAGAAAATCCAAAACAGCCTGAGGATCGGCTAGGTCGCGTTTGGTGACGTAGAGGCGCTCGGCGATCGCGGCCTGCTTGTCGAGCTCGGGATATTCGGTGCGAGAGGCGAGGAAGTGCTGCGCGTCGACCGTGCAGACCGTGGCCTCGAAGGCGTAGGCCCCGGTGACCAGCGGGTGGCCGAGCAGCACGTTGAGGAGCGGCGCCGGGTCGGCGGCGCCGCTGGTCTCGATGATCACGCGCTCGAAGGGTGGGATCTCGCCGCGCGCACGGCGGCCGTCCAGGTCGGCCAGCGTCTCGTGCAGCGCGCCGGTGTTCGCGCAGCACAGGCAGCCGGCGTCCAGCAGCACCACGTTGTCGGTCGCCTGCGCGATCACCACCTGGTCGAGCCCGATCTCGCCGAGCTCGTTTACCACCACGGCGGTGTTGGCGAGCGAAGGTTCTTTCAGCGCCCGGTTGAGGAGCGTGGTCTTGCCGCTGCCGAGGAATCCGGTGAGCAGGAAGACCGGCGTCTTCGCCGCGCTCATTCGTCGCCGAAAAGCTCGAGCAGCGCGCCGCGCAGCCACCGGTTGGCCGCGTCGTTCTCCACGCGCGGATGCCAGTAGAGCGACACGTCGAAGCGCGGAATGCGGATCGGAAACGGATGCACCTTCATCTTGACGAGGTGCGTCCACGCTTTCGCGACCTGGCTCGGCAGGCTGACGATCAGGTCGGTCCCGGCGACGATGAGCGGGACCACCATGAAATGCGGCACGCGCAGCGCCACGTTCTCTTCCACGCCGTGCTCGGCGAGCGCACGCTCGAGCTGCTGGTGGCCCGAGCCCATCGAGGAGATGAGCACGTGGCGCGCCGAGAGGAATTCCTTGAGCGTCAGCGCGCTGCGCCGTCCAAGCGGGTGGTCGGGGCGCGTCATGCAGACGTAGTGCTCCTCGAACAGGCGCGCGCGCCGGATCTTGTCGCGCAACTGCGGCACGTAGCCGACGGCGAGGTCGATGTCGCCGGTTTCCATGCGCACCGCGAGCTCCGCCGCGGGGAGCTGCGCCGTCTCGAGCCGCATCGCCGGGCCGTGCTGGTGCAGGTGGCGCATGAGCGTGGGCAGCAGTACGGTCTCGCCGACATCGGTCATGTACACCCGCAGGCTGCGCGTGGTGCGGCGCGGGTCGAACGCCTCGCGCACGCCGAGCGCGCCGCGCACCATGGCAAGCGCATCGGTGAGCGAAGGCGCGAGCTCGAGCGCGCGCGGCGTGGGCAGCATGCCGCCGCGCGTGTTCACGAACAGGGGATCGCCGAGCTGGCGGCGCAGCCGGCCGAGCGCGCTGCTCATGGCGGATTGCGTGAGGCCCATGTGCGCCGCCGCGCGCGTGACGTTGCCATGGCGCAGCAGCGCCTCGAACACCGGCAGCAGGTTCAAATCCGGCGTTCCGCTCACTATCTACACCATGGATGAAAGGAATTAACGCGATCGATTTGACTCATAATTATAGGTCTGCCTAGACTGAAACGAGGAAGGAGCGCCGCATGAAACCCTGGGACGGAATCATCAGCGAGGAGGATCAGAAGGCGACGTACGCCGCCGGATTCGGCCGGCCCTCGAGCGTAGGCAGGCGGCCCGCGCTGCTCATCATCGACGTGCAGTACCGCACCGTCGGCACCTCGCCGAAACCGATCCTGGAGGCGATCAAGGAGTTCCCGACGTCCTGCGGCGACGTCGGCTGGAACGCGATGCGCAACATCGTCCTGCTGCTCGCCGAGTTCCGCCGCAACGAGTGGCCGGTGCTCTATCCGCACGTCGCGCCCAAGAACAAGGCCACCGACGGCGGCCGTCTCGCGGAGAAGGTGCCGGCCATCATGGACATCGCGGCGAAGGGTTACGAGTTCCCGGCCGAGATCGCGCCGCGGGAAGGCGACGTGCTCATCCCGAAGAAACATCCCAGCGCGTTCTTCGCCACGCCGCTCGCCAGCCACCTGATCGACCTTGGCGCCGATACCCTCGTCGTCACGGGCTGCACCACCAGCGGCTGCGTGCGCGGCAGCGTGGTCGACGCATTCGCCTACAACTTTCGCGCCTTCGTGCCGCACGACGCCGTGTACGACCGCTGCGCCACGTCGCACGCGGTGAACCTGTTCGACATGGCGGCGAAATACGCCGACGTGGCCACCACGGCCGAAATCATGGAAAGGCTGCGCCCGCTCAGCCGCGCGCAATTGAAGAGCGCGAGCGCGTGAGCGAAGCAGTTCTGGTCCTGGACATGACCAGAGACTCGATCGCGCCCGAGGCGCGCGCGGTGAAGATGCGCCGCGCCGTCCTGCCGCGCACCGCGGCCTACCTGGCCTGGGCGCGCGGCAAAGGGATGCCGGTGGTCTTCGTCTGCAGCGCGCGGCGGCGCACCGACAAGTGGTTCCTCACGTTCTGGGAGCTCGCCAACGAGATCTGGCAGCCCGGCCAGCAGCCGATTCCCGAGCTCTTCCAGCCGGACAAAGACACGGTGGTGCACAAACGCCGCTACAGCGGGTTCTTCGGCTCCGACCTCGAGATTACGCTGCGCGAGCTGGAAGTCGCCTCGCTGCAGCTCATCGGCTGGTCCACTTCGCTCGCCGTGGCGACGACGGCGATCGACGCGTGGCAGCTCGGCTTTCCGACCACGGTGGTGAGCGACCTGACCATCGCGCACGCGTGGGGCGGTCACACGGTCGAAGACAACCAGAAGTGGTCGCTCGACTACATCGCCGCCATGGCGAAGTCGAAGATCGTGCGCTCTGACGAATTGATGCAATGAGCATCGACGGGCGCGCGACGCGACGCGCGCTGAACGCAGAAACCGACTATTACAGTCTGGAAGCCGCGGAAACGCTCGGCCTGGCCGGCGTATCGCGCCTGCCGTGCTCGCTCAAGGTCGTGCTGGAGAACGTGCTGCGCCAGCACGCGGAGGGCCGCTCGGACGGAAGCGACATCGCGGCGGTGGCGGGGTGGCTCGCCACGCGGCGCGCCGAGCGCGAGATCGCGTTCCGCTTCACGCGCGTGCTGATGCCCGACTCCTCGGGCGTGCCGCTGCTCGGCGACCTCGCCGCGATGCGCGATGCGATGATCCGCCTCGGCGGCGAGCCGATGCGGCTCAATCCGTCGGTGCCGGTGGACCTGGTCGTCGACCACTCGGTGATGGTCGACGCGTACGGCGTGCCCGACGCGGTGAGCCGCAACCAGGCGCTAGAGCTCAAGCGCAACGCCGAGCGCTACGCGTTCCTGCGCTGGGGCGCGCAGGCCTTCGACAATTTGCGCATCGTTCCGCCGGGCAACGGCATCCTGCACCAGATCAATCTCGAGTACCTCGCGCGCGTGGTGTGGACGACCGACCGTGTTGCTTACCCCGACTCCGTGCTGGGCATGGATAGCCATACCGCGATGATCAACGGCCTGGGCGTGCTCGGCTGGGGCGTCGGCGGGCTCGAAGGCGGCGCGGGCGCGCTGGGCGAGTCGGTCGCGATGCTGGTTCCCGAAGTCATCGGCTGCCGGCTGGTCGGAAGACCGCGGCCCGGCGTGACCTCGACCGACATCGTGCTCACGGTGACGCAGACGCTGCGGCGGCACAAGGTGGTCGACAAGTTCGTCGAGTACTTCGGTCCCGGCGTCGCCGAGCTCTCGCTCCCCGACCGCGCCACGATCGCCAACATGAGCCCGGAGAACGGCGCGACCATGGGCTTCTTTCCGGTCGACGCCGAGACGCTGCGCTATCTGCGCCTTACCGGGCGCGACGAAGCGCAGGTCGCGCTGGTCGAGGCTTATTGCAAGGCGCAGGGCCTGTGGCGCGATGCCGGCACGCCGCCGGCCGAATTCACCGCCATCGTCGAGATCGACCTTTCTGCGGTGGAGCCGAGCGTCGCCGGGCCGAGCCGGCCTCAGGACCGGGTGCCGCTGCGCGAGGCACCCGCAGCCTTTCAGAAACTAGGGAAAAATAATTCTGGAAAAGGCGTAAAGGACGGCGACGTCGTCATCGCGGCGATTACGAGCTGCACCAATACCTCGAACCCGACGGTCATGATCGGCGCGGGCCTCCTGGCGCGCAACGCGGTGGCGCGCGGGCTGAAGGTGCGCCCCGGAATCAAGACCTCGCTCTCGCCCGGCTCGCGCGTGGTCGCCGACTACCTGGCGAAGAGCGGCCTGCAGGCGTCGCTCGACGCGCTCGGCTTCCAGCTCGCCGGGTTCGGCTGCATGACCTGCATGGGAAATTCCGGCCCCTTGCCGGCCGAGGTGGCCGAGGCGGTGGAGCAGGGCGTGACCGCGGTAGCGGTGCTCTCGGGCAATCGAAACTTCGAGGGCCGCATCCATCCGTCGGTGCGGGCGAATTTCCTCGCCTCGCCGCCGCTCGTAGTGGCGTACGCGCTGGCGGGCAGCGTGCTGGTGAACCTCGAGCACGAGCCGCTCGGCACCGGCCGCGACGGCCGGCCGGTATACCTGCGCGACCTCTGGCCCGATGGCGGGGAGATCCGCCGCATTATCGATGCGGTCGTCACGCCGTCGCTCCATCGCGAGCGCTACGCGACAATGCTCGAAGGCACGCCCGAGTGGCGGGCGCTGGAAGGCAAGACCGGCACCACATACGCCTGGTCGCCGGGCAGCACGTTCATCCGGCGGCCGCCGTTTTTCGAGGACATGGGTGCGAAGCCGGTCGAGTCCGCCGATATTCGCGGCGCGCGCGTGCTCGGGCTGTTCGGCGACATGTTCACCACCGACCACATCTCGCCGATCGGCGTGATCTCGAAAGGCACGCCGGCCGCGGACTACCTCCTTTCGCTCGGCGTCGCGCCGGCCGACTTCGTCAACTACGCGGCGCGGCGCCTGAACCACGACGTGATGATCCGCGGCACGTTCGCCAACGTGCGCGTGCAGAACGAAATGACGCCGGGGGTCGAAGGCAGCAGCACCGTGCACTACCCGGACGGCGAGCGCCTGTCGATTCCCGCCGCCGCCGAGCGCTACCGCAAGGATGGCGTGCCGCTGGTAGTGATTGCCGGCGCTGAGTACGGCGCGGGCTCGTCGCGCGACTGGGCGGCGAAGGGCACGCGCCTGCTGGGCGTGCGCGCGGTGATCGCCGAGAGCTTCGAGCGCATCCACCGCTCGAACCTGGTCGGCATGGGCGTGCTGCCATTGCAGTTCCCGGCCGGCGTGACGCGCAGGACGCTCGCCCTGAAGGGCGACGAGCTCGTCGACATCGCCGGCATCTTCGGCGCGCTGGCGCCGCGCGGCGAGCTCGACTGCACAATCGTGCGCGCCGACGGCAGCCGTCACAAGCTGAAGCTGCTCTCGCGCCTCGATACGCGGCGCGACGTCGACTATTTCCGCCACGGCGGCCTGCTGCACTTCGTGCTGCGGCACCGCCTTTCGAACGAGGGGCCAGCATGAATCCAAGGAAGAAGCTGCGCGAGCTGCTTTCCGGAACGCGCTATGTCGTAGTGCCCGGCGCCTACGACACGCTCAGCGCGCGGCTCGCGCAGGGAGCGGGGTTCGACGCCGTCTATCTCACCGGCGGCGGCTATTCGCGCGCCAACGGCTATCCCGACATCGGGCTCCTCACGCAGACCGAGGTCACGCAGTGGATCTCGCGCACGGTGGACGCAGTCGACATCCCGGTGATCGCCGACATGGACGCAGGCTACGGCAATGCGCTCAACGTGATCCGCAGCGTGCGCGAGTACGAGAAGACCGGCGTCGCGGCATTCCACCTCGAGGACCAGGTGTCGCCGAAGAAATGCGGCCACTACGAGGGCAAGCAGGTCGTCAGCCGCGCCGAGATGGTCGGCAAGATCAAGGCCGCGGTGGATACGCGGCGCGACGCCGACATGGTGATCATCGCGCGCTCCGACGCGCGCGCCATCGAAGGACTGCAGGCCTCGATCGACCGGGTGAACGCCTACCTGGAAGCCGGCGCCGACGTGGGCTTCGTCGAGGCGCCGCAGTCGCGCGACGAGCTCGCCGCCGCGGCGCGCCAGCTCAAGAAGCCGGCGCTCGTCAATATCTTCGAGGGCGGCAAGACCCCGGTCCTGCCGGCGCGCGAGCTGGAGGCGATGGGCTACCGCATCGGGATCTACCCGTCCCAGACCCACCGCGCCGCCATCGCCGCGGCCAAGCGGGTGCTTGCCGTGCTCAAGCGCGACGGCGACACGGCGGCGATCGAAGGCGAGCTCGCGACCTTCAACGACCGGGAAGAAGCGGTGAACTCGCGCCGCTGGCGGGATCTGGAGACGAAATACCTGAAAGACGTTTAATGCGTATCACGCTGTGCGAGAACATGCGCGCGGTGCCTTACGTGCCCTTTTATCTCGCGCT
>DATBSZ010000161.1:0-13164 GCA_036559525.1 Burkholderiales bacterium | reverse complement strand
GTGTTCGCCGCCGTGCCCTACTGCATTGATCTGATCGGCGGTCCGTACATCGAGACCCACGAGAGCGTGGTGAAGGCCTTTCGGCCTAAGTCCGCAACCCGCCAGAAGTAAGACCGGACTATCTGTCGTAAAGAAAGGGACGCCGGATCGGGCGATAGCATGAACGCCCCCTCGCCGCCCTCCCTACATGACGAAGCGAATCCTGGTTGCGGACACGCCGGAAGGCGATGGCCGCATCTCGGCCATCCTGGCGGGCTACGACCTCGTGTTCGTGCGCACCCTCGGCGAGGCGCAGCGCGCGCTCGACCACCAGCGCTTCGCGCTCGTCCTGGTCGGCGTGCACTTCGACGATTCGCGCATGTTCGACCTGCTGCGCCACGTGCAGGCGGTCGGCGGGCCGCCGGGCTGCGCGGTGATCTGCATGCGCAGCCAGCACTTCCAGTCGCCCGCGATCACCATCGAGGGCCTGGAGATCGCCGCGAAGGCGCTCGGCTGCAACCTGTTCCTCGACCTGACCTGGTATGCCGACGACGCGACCGGCAACTCCGCGGTCCGCATGATGCTCGAGGCGCTGCTTAGTCCCTGATTAGTCCTTCAGGAAACGTTGTACCGCGGCGCGCAGCGCGGCGTTGCCTGCCTCCTCGTCGCCGAACTGCACCAGATCGAGAAAGTCGTTCGCCGCGAGCGCTTTGACGGTCATCTCGAGCGTGCGGGTGGTGACCGCGGCTAATCCCTGGCGGCCGCGCACGCAGACGATCGGCAGCTTCGCGTGGACATCGTGGCTGCGCAACTCGCGCACCAGGTCGAACATGCGCGAATCGTCGAAGTACACCCCGGTCACGACCACGGCGCAGGAGCCGGCGCCGAGCGCCTGACGCGCTTCCGCCATGGTGCGCGCGAACACGACCTCGCAGCCCGCGAACGCGGCCGAATAGCGCTCGTCCATCTGCGGCACATCGGCAACTAGAATCCGCTTCATCCCACCCCTGGTCGTAACGACATGGTAAGCCTGAGAATCCTGCGCAGCCTGGCCGCTGCCCTGCTGCTGATCGCCGGGTGCGCCGGCACCGCGCGCACGCCCGAGGTGCGGTTCGAGCCGACGCCGTTCGACGTGGCGCAGGCGATGCTCGAGCTCGCCAGCGTCGGCGCCGGGGACCTGGTCGCGGACCTCGGCTGCGGCGACGGCCGAATCGTGATCGAGGCCGCGCGCCGCTTCGGCGCGCGCGGGTTGTGCGTCGACATTGACCCGCGGCGCATCGCCGAGGCGCGGCGCAACGCCGCCGCGGCGGGCGTCGCCGAGCGCATCACTTTCCTCAACCAGGACCTGTTCACGGTCGAGCTGCGCGGGGTCACCGCGGTGATGCTGTTCCTGTCGCCGGGATTCAACCTGAAGCTTCGCCCCAAGCTCGAGCGTGAGCTCGGCCCCGGCGCGCGGGTGGTCTCGCACTGGCACGACATGGGCGACTGGCAGCCGAGCCGCACCGTGCGCATCCGCAGCGACGGCCGCGACCGGCCGGTCTACCTCTGGACGATGCCCTAAACTGCGCGTCATGGACGCAGTGGAAATCGAGACCGGGCCGAGGCCCGGCGCGGCGGTGATCTGGCTGCACGGCCTGGGCGCCGACGGGCACGACTTCGAGCCGATCGTTCCCGAGCTCAGGTTGCCCAAGCCGGTGCGCTTCGTCTTCCCGCACGCGCCGGTGCGCCCGGTCACGATCAACCAGGGCATGCGCATGCGCGCGTGGTACGACATCTTCCAGTTCGGCGGCGGCCCGGAAGACGAGGCCGGAATCCGTGCTTCTCAAAAACTGGTCGAGAAGCTGATCGAGGCCGAGAAGGGCAAGAAGATCGTCCTAGCGGGTTTCTCGCAGGGCGGGGCGATCGTGCTGCAGGCCGCGCTGCGCCATCCGGAGCGGCTCGCCGGGGTCCTCGCGCTTTCCACCTACCTGCCGCTCGCGGCAACCTTGGAGAAGGAGCGCAGCGAGGCCAACCAGGACCTGCCGATCTTCATGGCGCACGGGCAGCTCGACGACATCATTCCGGTCGGGCGCGCCGAGGCCTCGAGAGATGCGCTTGCCCGGCTGGGCTACAACGTCGAATGGCACGCCTACCCGATGCCCCACTCGGTATGTGCCCCCGAGATCGAGGATATCTCGCGCTTCCTCTCAAAGATTCTCTAAGCTCGATTTATCCCTCCGTACTGCCTGCCATGGTGAAAATGGCAAAATAGCCCGATGGCGAAGGAGCAACCCGTCCCGGGCTACAACGTCGTGCACATCATCGGCCAGGGCGGGCAGGCGCAGGTGTATCTCGCCGAGCGCGAGCACGACCTGCTGCGCGTCGCGCTGAAGGTGCTCAATCGCGCGCTGCGCAACGACCGGGTGTTCCTCGAGCGCTTCGTGCGCGAGTACAAGCTGGTGGCGAGCCTCGACAGCGCCTACGTCGCGCGCATCTACGACCAGGGATTCAGCGGCGACTATCCCTACATCGCGATGGAATTCCTGCCCTCGGGCACGCTGGCCGCGCGCATCCGCGAAGGACTCACCACGCGCGCCGCGCTGCGCGTCGCGACGCAGATCGCGCACGCGCTCGACGCGATCCACTCGCGCGGCATCGTGCACCGCGACCTGAAGCCCGCCAACATCCTGTTCCGCGCCGACGGCCGCCCGGTGCTGGTCGATTTCGGCCTCGCCCGCGACATGAGGATCGACTCCACCCTCACGGTCGCCGGGCAGTTCCTCGCCACCCCGCGCTACATGAGCCCCGAGCAGTGCCTCGGCCGCCCGGTCGATGCGCGCTCGGACCTCTACAGCCTCGGCGCGGTGCTTTACGAAATGATCACTGGCAAGAAGATCTACGACGGCGCAAACTCCGCCGAAGTCATCGCGATGCACGTCAACGCCCCGCCGCCGAAGCTCGCCGACCTGCTCTCCATGCACCAGCCGCTGCTCGACCGCCTGCTCGCCAAGAAGCCGGAAGACCGCTTCCAGAGCGCGGCCGAGGTCCTGGCCGAGATCGGCCCGTAGATGAACAACGGCGAGCAGCAGTACCTCGACCTGGTCGGCGAAGTGCTCGAGCGCGGCGCGCGCAAGACTGACCGCACCGGCACCGGCACCCTCTCGGTGTTCGGCCGCCAGCTGCGCTTTGCGCTCGACCCGGGCTTCCCGCTCCTGACGACCAAGAAGCTGCACCTCAAGTCGATCCTCACCGAGTTGTTGTGGTTCCTGCGCGGCGACACGAACGTGCGCTGGCTGCAGGAGCGCGGCGTGACGATCTGGAACGAGTGGGCGGACGAGAACGGCGACCTCGGCCCGGTCTACGGCTACCAGTGGCGTCATTGGCGCACGCCGGGCGGAGGCGAGATCGACCAGATCCGCAACGTCATCAGCTCCCTGAAGGCAAAGCCCGATTCGCGCCGCCACATCGTCTCGGCCTGGAACCCCGGCGACGTCGACCGCATGGCGCTGCCGCCGTGCCACCTGCTGTTCCAGTTCTACGTCGCGGCCGGCAGGCTCTCGTGCCAGATGTACCAGAGGAGCGCCGACCTCTTCCTCGGCGTGCCTTTCAACATCGCCTCCTACGCCGCGCTCACGCTGATGGTGGCGCAGGTCACCGGTCTCAAGCCGGGCGAGTTCGTCCTCACGCTCGGCGACGCGCACCTCTACCTGAATCACCTCGAGCAAGCCCGCGAGCAGACTTCCCGCCAACCCCGGGCATTTCCCCGGCTGCGCCTGAACCCGGCGGTGAAGGAGCTGCTCGAGTTCCGCTACGAAGACTTCACGCTCGAAGCCTACGACCCGCATCCCGCGATCAAGGCCCCGATCGCGGTCTGAGCCGGGTCACGTTAGGCGTCATGGGTGCTCGACCTGAAGTGCGACTCGCAACGCAACTCCAGCGCAAGGATCCGCGCCTGCCGGTCTATGTCGTGATTCCGGGTCGGCACGTGCAGGGTTGGGGCCTTGCCGGAACGACCGTGATCGAAGGTACCGCCAATGGGCATCCTTTCGGGCGCCGCACGATCAAAGCTTGGGGCAAGCGAACCGATGACTGGTTCGTGGAGTTCACGGCTCCCTTTTGCAAGACAGCACGCTTGAATGTCGGAGGCCGTGTCGTCCTCGGGCTTCGGCTCGCAGATTCATCTACGCCGAAGGAACTGGAGGACTTCCTCTCGAAGAGTGAGGGCCTGGCAGCCGCGTGGTTGGCTGCCTCCGAGAGATGGCGGAGGGATGCAGGAGAGCACATTCGGGCTGCCAAGGCCCAGGCGACTCGCGAGCGACGCGCTGCCTTGATCGCAGAGCTGCTGCGGGGTAGGGCCAAGACATGACGAGGACATTGATGGCCCGTGCTACGCGTGATAGCGTGCGTTGCATGAGAAGTGAAGCTATTCAGCAGCGAAGCGTCGTAGTCGTCGTCCGGGAGGACCGCGCCGGCTAGCGCTTGGAATAGCTCATACCCAAGCCCCTGTCGGCGAGCCGGCGGGGGCTTTTTGTTTGGGGGTCCCGGTCGGTGATGCCGACAAACCAGGAGACCCGCCATGCACGACTCTCTGAAGCTAGGATTCTTCATCCAGCCGGTTCACCCGCCGTCGCGCGCCTACGCGGACGTTCTGCGCGAGGACCGCGAGGCGGTCGTGCTCGCCGATCGACTCGGCTACCGCGAGGCCTTCATCGGCGAGCATCTCGTCGACTCAGCCGAGACGATCACCTCGAGCCTCGCTTTCATCGCGAGCCTGGCCGATGCGTGCCCATCGATCACCTTCGGCACCGGCGTGCTCCCCCTTGCCAACTACCACCCGGTGATGGCGGCGGCGCAGGTCGCGATGGTCGACCACCTGCTGGGCGGCCGGCTCGTGCTTGGGATAGGGCCCGGCGTTCGCGGCGACGCAGAGGCCATCGGAGACCTCGGCTCGGACCGCAACCGCAAGACCCGGGAAGCGCTCGACCACATGTGCCGCATCTGGAGCGGAGAGCCGCCGTACCGAATCGAAGGAGAGTTCTACCGCACCACGACAGAGCGTTCGCTCGATGCGACGATCGGGGTGGGCGTCGCCGTCCGCCCACTGCAAAGGCCGCATCCGCCCATCGCAATCACCTCCATCCGGCCGGATGGCCGAGGGCCGCATGTTGCCGGAGCGCGCGGCTGGACCGGGATCTCCGCGACCTACGTAGGCGCGCACGTCGTGCGTGCCCAGATCCAGGCCTACCTGGAAGGCCGGCGCTCGGCAGGCCTCTCCACCGATCCCTCCGGGTGGCGCGTGGCGCGCAGCATCTTCGTGGCCGATGACGAGGCCACGGCGCGCCGCTATGCGCATCGCGAGGACGGCGCGCATGGCTTCTATTTCCACGTCATGAGGACCAAGCTCGCCAGGGCCGGCGCGCTGGACGTGATGCGCGACTTTCCCGGCCAGCCCGACTCCGAGCTCTCGATCCAGCGCTGCCTCGAGCGCCTGGTGATCGCGGGAACCCCGCAGAGCGTCGCGGACCGGATTCTCGAATTCCGACACGACGTCGGCGCGTTCGGCACGCTGCTCTATACTGGTCACGACTGGAGCGATCCTGCTCTCGCCCGGCGCTCGATGGAGCTGGTCGCGAACGAGGTCTGGCCGCGGATCGGGCCAAGCTGACGGTGAGTCACCAGAGGAGGTCGTCATGAAGCGAATCGCGCAAGCGTTGCTGGTTCTGGCTTTCATCCTGAGTGGCAGCGTCGGTGTTGCCGCCGACTATCCCGCGCCGCAGGAAGGCACGTGGGTCGTGCGCGACTTCAAGTTCCACACCGGCGAAACGCTGCCGGAATTGAAGCTGCACTACCGCACCGTCGGCGACAAGAGCGGCGAGCCGGTGATCATCATGCACGGCACGACCGGGTCGGGGGCGGGCTTTCTCGCGCCGGGGTTCGCGGGCGAGCTGTTCGGCCCCGGGCAGGCGCTGGATGCGAAGCGCTATTTCATCATCCTGCCCGACGCGATCGGCCACGGGCGCTCGAGCAAGCCCTCCGACGGCCTGAAGATGAAATTCCCGCGCTACAACTACGACGACATGGTCGACCTGCAGCACCGCCTGGTGACCGAGCACCTCGGCGTGAAGCATGCGCGCCTGGTGATGGGCAACTCGATGGGCGGGATGGAGACCTGGATCTGGGCGCAGAAGTATCCCGGCTTCATGGATGCGGCGGCGCCGATGGCGTCGACGCCGACCGAGATGGCGAGCCGCAACTGGATGACGCGGCGACTGATCATCGACTCGATCCGGAACGACCCCGAGTGGATGAACGGCGAGTACACCAAGCAGCCGCGCAGCGCGCAGTTCGCCTCGGTGTTCTTCGGCATCGCCACCAGCGGCGGCGACCAGGCGCTCTACAAGGCGGCGCCCACCCGCGCCAAGGCCGACGCGTTGCTCGACGCGCGACTCAAGGCGCCGTTCCCCGGCGACGCGAACGACGCGCTGTACCAGTGGGACTCGTCTCGCGATTACAACCCGTCCGGCGGCCTCGAGCGCATCGAAGCGACGGTGCTCGTCATCAACGCGGCCGACGACGAGCGCAACCCGCCGCATACCGGTGTGATGGACCGCGAGATCAAGCGCGTGAAGAACGGCCGCGTGTTCCTCATCCCGGCGAGCGAGAACACCGCCGGCCACGGCACCACCGGGCAGGCGCGCTGGTGGAAGGACGAGCTCGCCAAGCTGCTGCAGAGCGCGCCGCGCCGGGGGCAATGAAAACCTTCCTCCTGATGCTGGGCTCGGCGGTCTGCGGCGTCGTCATCTTCGTCGCCGTGGTGTACGGCTATTTCTATTACCAGTGGTCGCAGGCCCCGGGGGCGACGCTGCGCTTTCCCGGCACCACGGGAAAAACGGTCAGCGTGCTGCCGCCGATGGCGCCGGAGGGCGAGCGCTTCCACGGGCCGACCGGCAGCATCATGGGTGAATTTTCCCGGGCAGCGCAGCAAACGGCGCTCGACGCGGGTCCGGGGAAGCTCGTCGGGAAGGTGACCTCGGGCGGCCAGCCGCTCGTCGGCCTGCGCCTGCGGCTCGCGCTCAACGGCGCGGCGATGAGCCAGTGGGCGACGAGCGGCGCCGACGGGACCTACGAGGTTGCGGTTCCCTATGGCAAATACCGGGTCGACGGCTACATGCTCGATTCCGCCAGCACCGACAGGCTGTTGAGAGGCAAGATCAACGCGCCGCAGTACTCGCCGCCGTTCCGCGACACAATCACGGTGGCCGAAGGCAAGCCCGGCGCAGGGCTCGATTTCAGCTTCGTCGATCCGGTGCGAAAAACAGGACCGTCCGGCGAGGTATCGGCGGCGCAGCCGGTCATCGTGACCTGGGAGCCCTATCCAAACGCAGCCGCATACCGCCTGCAGCTCGTGGAGCAAAGCGACCCGCGCGATTTCGAGACCCACAAGCGCGTGTTCGACTGGCCGAAGCGTCCGGTCGTTTCGGGAACGAGCGCGAACCTCGCCGAGCACGGCGTGAGCCTGAAGAAAGGTCATTACTACGCGGTCGAGCTCGAGGCCCTCGATGCGCGGCAGCGGCCGCTGGCGGAATCGCCGCGCCTTTCTTCGGCGCCCGACTTCCGGGTCTCTCCCTAGCCGTGCGCGCCTACGTCATTACATTCTTCGTCGCGCTGGTTCTCGGCGTAGCCGGCGGGGTCGCGCTCGGCGTCTTCGTCTACCCCTACATCTTCCTCGCCGACATCGTCGCGACCGACAAGGTCGACAAGCCGGCGCCCGGGCAGCCGGAGCGCAAGGTGCTCGCGCGCGGCACGTTCGTCCACGCCAATCCGTCCGATCCGATCCACTACGGCAAGGGGCGCGTCACCGTGTACGAGGGGCTGCTGCACCTCGAGACGGACTTCGAGGTCGGGCCGGGCCCGAAATTCCATGTCTACCTGGTGCCGGAGAAGGAGGTCGTGCCCTCGACCAACGTGGAGCGCACGATGTTCGTCGACCTCGGGCGCCTCAAGGCCTTCAAGGGCAGCCAGAACTACGAGGTTCCCGCCGGGATCGAGATCGCGAAATTCGGATCCGTGGTGATCTGGTGCGAGCAGTTCGGGGTGCTGATTTCGCCGGCGAAGCTCGCGCCGGACTAGCTCTATTCCCTCGCGCGCGCCTGCGCCAGCAATTCCCGGTTCTGCTCGAGCATCTTGCGCTGCTCGACGACGATGAGCTCGACAAGGCGGTCGAACTCTTCCGCCGACGGCTCCCGCAGCCCGAAGCAGTACTCGCGGAGGTCGGCGTGCGAGCACTTCATCTCCAGCATGACCGATTGCGCCTCGCCGACGAGCGAGACCGCGACGGCGATCAGGCGGGAAGTGGTGGTTGGAAGCTTGGGCTGCGCGCGATCCTCGGTGAGCTGTCCCATTCCCTGGTCTCCGGGGTTAGACAAAAAAAACGGGGCCCGCCTGTAGGGGGGAGGACGGGCCCCGGGGAGGAGTCGATCTTTTGGGACCGACCGCTTGAGCTAGATTGTTCCTTTTGTCCAGAGCTGCACGAGATACAGGATCCCGGCGGCTGCGAAGCCGTACACCAGGAAATGCGAAAAGAGCGACCGGTTGTCCGCAGCGCCCCAGCTGCGAGAGAACCAGGCAAGGCCGGCGACCAGCGCGAGCGAGCCGAGCGACGCCGCGCCGGCCGAGAAGCTGCGGCCGAAGGCCGTCGCGACCCAGCCTTCGGGCGCGATCACCTTGTAGATCGTGCCGCCTATGCCGCCGAGCACGAGCGCGAGCACGAGGCACTGGAACAACGTATTTACGAAAGACTGCACTTCCTGCTTGAACCGGATGGTGATCTGGGTCATTTCGGCGTTCCTCGCGCGCCCCTATATTGCAATCGCCGTGCCAGAGATCCGTCGTCCAATCCAAACAACAGGTTGTCGCGCATTCGTGACAGATTTCCACCCGGGTGTCTGTCGGGCTTCCACGACCTACAAATGTCATGGGCGAGGCCGCCGCCTTGATCGCATGGTTCTTTTGACTGTCGGGTAAGGGCGACAAAAACACCGACATGAAGCTCTCGATTCTCGATCAGTCGCCGGTCATCGGCACGCTCGGCGCATCACGGGCGATCGCGGAGACGATCGCGCTGGCCCGCCGCGCGGACGAGCTCGGCTACCACCGCTATTGGCTCGCCGAGCATCACGCCATCGCGGCGCTTGCCGATCCCTGCCCCGAGGTGCTGCTCGCCCGCCTCGGCGCCGAGACCCGGCGCCTGCGCATCGGCTCGGGCGGCGTGCTCCTGCCCTACTACAGCGCGTTTCGTACCGCGGAGAGCTTTCGCATGCTCGAGGCGCTCTATCCCGGACGCATCGACCTCGGCATCGGCCGCGCGCCGGGGGGCGACCAGCGCACCGCGCTCGCGGTCGGCGGCGGCAGGTTCCCCGATGCGGCGCACTTCCCGCAGCAGGTGGCGGACCTGGCTGCGCTTCTGGAAGAGAAGTCTTTGCCGATCCGGCTGCAGCCCGAAGTCGACACCGTGCCCGAGGTGTGGCTCCTCGGCTCCTCGGACTACAGCGGCGCGCTCGCCGCCGAGCTCGGGCTGCCGTTCGCTTTCGCCCACTTCATCAACCCGCGCGGCGGCGACGTCGTCGCGCGCGAGTATCGGGATAAATTCAAAAGCACCGGCAAGAAACAGCCACGAGTTATGGTCTGCACCTTCGCGATCATTGCCGAAAGCGACGACGAGGCCGAGCGCCTGGCCGCGCCCATCGACCTGCGCCGCCTGCACATGGCGCTCAACATCGACTCGCCGGTGCCGACGCCCGAGGAGGCTGCGAAGCATCGCTATAGCGACGAGGAGCGCCGCTACGTCCTGTCTCAGCGGCCGCGCGCGGTCATCGGCGGCCCGCAAAAGGCCAGGCGGGAGCTGCAGGAGATGGTCGAACGCTACGGCGCCGACGAGCTGATGGTCCTCACCATCACCGGCGACTACGACTCGCGCCGGCGCTCCTACGAGCTACTGATCGACGCGTTCTAAGAGCTTCGCGATCTCGGAGTGCTCCTGGCTGAGCGCGTAGTCGCGCGCAGTGAGACCCTTGCCGTTCCTGATCCGCGCGTCCGCGCCGTGCGCAACGAGGCGCTGCACCACGACGATATGGCCGCTGAGCGCGGCCCAGTGCAGCGGCGACTCGCCGTCGGTATTGCGCGCCCGCGGATCGGCGCCGGCGGCGAGCAGGAGGTCGGTGAACACCGGCTCGGGATGCAGCGCCGCCAGGTGGAGCGCGGTCTCCCCGTCCTTCGCCCGCGCGCGCGAATCCGCGCCCGCGGCGAGCAGCGCCTGCAGGAGCTGGCGCATGCCGGTCTCCACCGCACGGTGCACGAGGGTATCGCCGCTCCCATTGCGCGCGTTCAAGTCGACGCCTCCGCGCTCGACCAGCTCGACGGCGGCGCCTTCGCGATACTCCTCGATCGCCTTGAACAGCGGCTCGGAGGCGAGCGCACTGTGGGCAAACTGCGCCAGCAGCAGGATCGCCATCACCCACAGCGCCTTGCGCAACCAGCGGCGGTAGGCTTGCGCATCGATGCGGTCGCGCAATCGCATGCCGACTGCGAGCGCCGCCACCGCGGGCACGGAAAGGCCCGCCACCGCGGCCCAGGTCGCGGCGCTCAAGGCGCCCGAGGCCGCGAGCGTCGCCACCTGCGAGCCCTTCCCCACCGAGAAGCACAGGTTCAGCGTCTGCACGATCTGCTGGGGCGCGGCGCCGAGCAGCATGAAGTACACGAGCAGCACCGGGCCGGCGACGTTCGCCACCGCCTCGAAGACCCCGGCCACGAAGGCGAACGCGATGCCGAACACCGCGCGCAGGCGAACCACGGTCTCGCTGTGGCCGCGGCCGAGCCGGTCGACATTCAGATAGAAGATAAGCATCAAGGCGAGCACCAGGGTGAACGGCTCGGGCGGCACGGCGAGCAGGATGCGCGTGCCGAGCCACGCGCCGGCCGCGATTCCGACCGGAAGGAACCAGAAGTCCCGCAGCAGCCCGCCCAGGCCGCCGCCGCGCAGCGCCGAGATCACGACCAGGACGACGGTCACCGGCGCGAGCAGCGTGATGGCGGACCTCATGTCGATCACCAGCGCGACCAACGGCGTCGCCACCAGCGGGAAGCCGAAGCCGATCGCGCCGTGCACGAACCCGGAAAGCGCGCACACCGCGGCGAGGTAGAGGAGGACTTCCAGGCTCATCGCGGCGCGAGCAGCTCCGCAAGGTGGAGCGTCGCGCGGCCCGACAGCGCCTCGATCTGCTCGCGGCAGGAGAAGCCGTTCGCCACCACCACCGCATCGCGCGACGCGTCGAGCGCGGGCAGCAGCGCGAGCCCGGCGATGCGGCGCGACGTCTCGGCGTGCTGCGGCCGGTAGCCGAACGAGCCCGCCATGCCGCAGCACCCGGTGTCGGGAGCCAGTACCTCGCAGCCGCTGCTTTTCAGGATGGCGAGGTCCGCAGCCGTGCCCCACAGCGCCTTCTGGTGGCAGTGCGCATGCATGAACACCCGGCCGTGGCTCGTTCCTTTGAAGTTTCTCTTCTGCAACATCTCGCCCAGCGAGAAAACGTTGGATGCGAGCCTTGCAGCGCGCGGATCGTCGGGCAGGAGCTGGCGTAGCTCGTCGCGGAACACCGAGAGGCAGCCCGGCTCGAGCACCACGATCGGACGGTCCGAAGGAAGGATCTCGAGCACGCGTTCGAGCGCGCGCTTTGCCTCGTCCACCATGCCGTAGTCGTAATACGGCCGGCCGCAGCACACGTGCCGCGCCGGCAACTCGACCGCGCAGCCCGCGCGAGCGAGCAGCTTCTGCGCCGCGGCGGCGGTCCCCGGGCGAAAGTGGTTGTTGAACGTGTCGTCGAACAGCACGACCGGATCGCCGGAGCCATTCGGCTTGAACTGCGAGCGGAAGGTGCGCGGCGCGAATTTCGGCAGCTTTCTCGTGAGATCGACACCGGCCACGCGCTTTGAAACTGCAAGTGAGGAAAGAAGATTTGCAACCCCGGAAAACCTCGAGGCCATCGGCGCCCACTCCCCGATGCGGCCCATCGACCAGGCCTGGCGCGGGCGGCGGTGGGTCTCGTAGTAGTGCGACAGGAACTCCGCCTTGTAGGCTGCCATGTCGGTATGCGTCGGGCATTCGCTGCGGCAGCTCTTGCAGGCGAGGCACCAGTCGAGCGCTTCCTGCACCTCGGTGCTCGCCCAGCCCTCGGTGATCACCTCGCCGCGCAGCATCTCGGCGAGCAGGCGCGCACGCCCGCGCGTCGAGTAGCGCTCCTCGTGCGTGCCGCGGTAGCTCGGGCACATCGCGCCGCCTTCGCGGCTGCGGCACTTGCCCATGCCGATGCAGTGCTCGGTTGCGCGGACGAACCCGTCGCCGACCTCGCTCCTGAATGAGAATTTCGTTTTCAGAGAAACAGGCCTGTATTCCGGTCCGAGCCGCAAGTCGGCGTCGAAGGGACGCGCGTCGATCAGCTTGCCCGGGTTCATCCGGTTGTGCGGGTCCCATGCGCGCTTGAACTCGCGGAACGCCTGCATCAGCTCGGGCCCGAACATCAGCGGCAGGAGCTCGCCCTTCGCCTGGCCGTCGCCGTGCTCGCCCGAGAGCGAGCCGCCGTACTTCACCACGAGCAGCGCCGCCTCGGTGAGGAAGCGCCGCCAGTGCGCGAGCCCCGCCGGCGTGCGCAGCTCGAAGTTGATGCGCGCGTGGATGCAGCCGTCGCCGAAGTGGCCGTAGAGCGAGGTGCGGTAGCCGAAGCGCTCGACCAGCGCCTGGAATTCCCTCAGGTAGTCGCCGAGGCGCATCGGGTCCACCGCCGCGTCTTCCCATCCGACCACCGGGTCGACGCCCTGGCCGCCCAGGTTGAGCGCGGTCGCCGAGGCGCCGGTCTCGCGGATCGTCCAAAGCTTGCTCATGAGGACGCGATCCGTGATGAGCATGCCGCCGATGCTCTTGGCCCGCGCAACGGCCTCGGCCGGAGAATCCGCTCCGAACTCGACCATCAGCCACGCTTTTCCAGGCGGCAGGAGCGCGATGTCGTCGAGACGCAGGTTGCGGCTGCGCAGCCCGCCGATGATCGCCTCGTCGAGTCCCTCGCAGGCGATCGGCCCCGCGGCGAGGATCTGCGGCACCGCATCGCCGGCAGCGCCGATGTCGGGAAAGCCGAGCACCACGAGCACCCGCTCGCGCGG
>DATBSZ010000160.1:0-2542 GCA_036559525.1 Burkholderiales bacterium | reverse complement strand
CCCATTAAGGGGACGGATACTGTTCGCGTGCTCAGGTAAAAATGACGGCTAGAGCAGGAACGCCGTGGGCTCGACGACACGCGCCAGCGCCAACACGTCGACGCGGGCAGCGCGCGCCCGCTTCAGCGCCCGGGCGCAGGCCTCGGCGGTCGCTCCGGTGGTGATCACGTCGTCGATCACCACGACGTTCTTACCCCTAATTCGACCGGCGCGCGCCCTGTCGACCTTGAACGCCCGGCGGCGGCGCCGCTGGTCGGCGCTGAGGCCGACCTGGCTTACCGTTTGCTTCACCCGCCTCAGCACGAAGCAATCGACCTCGACGCCGGTGAGCCCAACGCTTGCGCCAGCATGGCCGACTGGTTGAAGCGCCGCCACCACAGCCGGGCGGGATAGAGCGGGACCGGCACGATGAGATCGGCAACAGCCAAGCAACTCGGCGCCGGCCTGCCGGAGCCAGCGGGCGAACAAGGCCAGGCCCTCCTGCCGGTCGCGATATTTGAAGCTTTGGATAAGCTCGCGCACGGTCTCCGAATAGCGCGCCGCTGCCCGCGCGCGGTCGTAGACTCGCGACGTGGCGATCGGGCCCGCCGAAAGCGCGCCCTCGCCCGCGTCATAGTACAACGGAACGCCGAGCCGCGCGCAAATGGGAGGCGCGATAATGGGAGGCGCGATGCTGGCGAAGCAGGTCCCGCACAACAGCCCGTGGCTGCCGATACGCGCGCGGCAGGCAATGCAGACCGGCGGCAAAAGCAGATCGGCGAGCCGGCCGAGCGTGGGCCGCACGATGCCGGGGCCCCTCGCGCGCGCAGGGGCTGGTGCCTCAAGCCCCGGTTTGGCTTCGCCGGTCGGCATAACCGCTATGATAGGACGCATGACCCCCACCCGAAAAGTGCCGGTACGGACCCGCCGATGAGCGACGAGCGCCTATTGTTCGACCGCAAGCTGCTCCGTGCCCGGCGCGCGCGCTTTGCGCCGGAGATCGAAACGCACGAATTCTTGCTCGCCAATGTCGCCCGCGAGATCGCCGAGCGGGTCGCGCTGATGCTGCGCCCCTTCCCGCTCGCGCTCGACCTTGGCGCCTATCATGGGCTGCTCGGCCGGAGCGTGGCGGAGCTGCCATCGGTCGGCGCGATAATCTATGCCGAGAGCGTGTTCGAATTTGCCACGCTGTGCCCGCGCCCATCGCTCGTCTGCGACGAGGACCTGCTGCCGTTCAAGGCGCAGAGCTTCAATCTGATCGTCTCCGGTTTGGCGCTGCACCGGGTCAACGATGTTCCCGGCGCGCTCATCCAGATCAGGCGCGCGCTACATCCCGACGGGTTGTTCATGGCGGCGCTGCTGGGCGCCCGCGCTTTGTCCGAGCTGCGTCAGGCTCTGCTCGAGGCCGAGGCCGAGATCGATGGCGGGGCAAGCCCACGCGTCGCGCCGTTCGGCGATGTGCGCGAGTACGGGGCGCTGCTGCAACGCGCGGGCTTCGCGCTCCCGGTCGCCGATGCCGAGACCTTGACGGTGCTCTATGCCAGCCCACGCGAATTAATGCGCGAGGTGCGCGCGCTGGGCGGCGGCAACGTGCTGCTGGCGCGGAGCCGGGCGCCGCTCTCGCGCAGGACGCTGGAGCGGGCCGAAGCGATCTATCGCGAGCGCCACGCGAGCCCCGACGGGCGGGTGAGCGCCTCCTTCGAGATCGTCTATCTCAGCGGTTGGGGACCCGATGCGAGCCAGCAGCAGCCGCTCAAGCCAGGAAGCGCGGCGCAGCGTCTCGCCGATGCACTCGGCACGACCGAGCAGTCCGCGGGCGACAAGGCGGCATTTCCCGCCAAGCCAAAGTCTTAGTTGAAGGCGTCCTTCAGCATGTCGAACATGCCGCCGACCGAGCCGCCGATCTGGCTGACCACCGCCATGATGGCGATGGCGATCAGGGTCAAGATCCCGTATTCGATGGCCGTGACCAGAGCCGTCGGCGGCGAAGCGCTGGACGGCAGCCGAAAGGCGTATCGCCGGCCGGGTCGGTTCCGAAGGTGTATGGCCCATGGTACTCCCCAAACTCACAACAGATCGCGAAACGCGATCATGAGCGGCTCGTCGGCCGGCGGCATGTCGTAGAGGTGCAGTGTGTCGGGCTTCACCCAGAGAAGCTCTTGGCCTTCATGTGCGGCCACCTCTCCCCGCCAGCGGCGGCAGAGATAAACCGGCATCAGCAGGTGAAAATCGGGATAAGCGTAGCTCGCGAAGGTGAGCGGCGTCAGGGCGCGCTTCTCGATCTCGATGCCAAGCTCCTCGTGCAGCTCGCGGATCAAGGCTTCCTCCGGCTCTTCTCCCGGCTCGATCTTGCCTCCGGGAAACTCCCACAGGCCGGCGAGCGGCCGCCCTGGCGGGCGTTTGGCGATCAGCACGGCGCCCTTCTCATCGAGCAGTGCGCAGGCCGCGACGATAACGATCGGGCGCTTCGAGCCCTCGCGCATACTGGCATCCGGAGGTTAATGCAGTTTTGTCTAAATACCCGACTCAGGACCGGTAGTCGGCATTGATGGCGATATAGTCT
>DATBSZ010000159.1:0-26001 GCA_036559525.1 Burkholderiales bacterium | reverse complement strand
CGACCTTCAACGACCGGGAAGAAGCGGTGAACTCGCGCCGCTGGCGGGATCTGGAGACGAAATACCTGAAAGACGTTTAATGCGTATCACGCTGTGCGAGAACATGCGCGCGGTGCCTTACGTGCCCTTTTATCTCGCGCTTGCCGGCGGCTACTGGGAAAGCGAAGGGCTCGACATCCGCCACGTCGTCTCGCCGAGCACCTCGCGAACTGCGACCGCGCTGCTCGACGGAACGGTGGACGTTTCGTGGGGCGGGCCGATGCGCGTCATGATGCATCACGACGCCGACCCGCGCTGCCCGCTCGTCTGCTTCGGGCAGGTCGTGGCGCGCGATCCGTTCCTGCTCGTCGGTCGTACGCAGAAGCCGGGGTTCCGCTGGCGCGACCTCTGCGGCCTGCGCGTTGCGCCGGCCGGCGACGTGCCGACACCGTGGATGACTTTCCAGGACGACCTGCAGCGCGCGGGCCTCGACCCGGCGGCGATCGCCGGGCGCCGCGTGCGGCCGATGGCGCGCAACCTCGAGGCGTTCCGCCGCGGCACGGTGGACGTCGTCCAGGTATTCGAGCCGTATGCCGATCGCCTGGTCAGGGAAGGCCGGGGTCACGTGTGGCACCGCTTCAGCGAGCGCGGCGACATTGTCTATACGACCTTCTACGCGACGCGGCGCGTCACCCGCGCGCGGCGCGAAGCCTGCCGGCGGTTGGTGCGCGGCATGGCGCGCGCGCAGGCCGCGCTCTTCGCCGCCACGCCCGGCGCGCTGGCGGACGCGGTCAGCCGCTTCCTGCCGAAGCTCTCGCGCGAGGCGCTCGCGCGCATCATCGGCGCCTATCGCGCGAGCGGCCTGTGGGCGGCGACGCCCGATCTGCCGCCGGCGCCGTTCCTGCGGCTCAAGGCTGCGCTGGTCTCGGGCGGCCTCATCCGCTCCGACCCGCCTTACGAGAGAATCGTGGACGCTGAGCTTTCACGAAAATGACGAACACCGTTCCGACCATCGACATCTCGAGACCCGGCATTGCAGAGGCGGTGGCGCGAACCTGCGAGCAGACCGGCTTCCTGATCATTTCCGGTCACGGCTTCCCGCTCACGCTGCTCGAGCGCGCGCAGCGCGAGCTCTTCGCCTTCTTCGACCTGCCGGAGGCGACCAAGAACCGCTGGCATCCGAGCGGACCGTCGCGGCAGCGCGGCTACCACGGCTTTGCCACGCGAGGCCTCGCGTACACCCTCGGGCAGAAGACGCCACCCGACCTGCGCGAGACCGTCTTCCTCGGCCCGGTCGACGACCATCGCGCCTATTACGCCGGCATGCCGGAGGCGGCGACGAGCTATGCGCCGAACCTGATCCCCGACGAGCCCGCCGGCCTCGCCGGTACGCTGGTGGCGCTCTACCGCGAATACGAGCGCCTGGCGCGCGACCTGATGCGCGTCTTCGCTGCCGCTCTGCGTCTTCCCGGGGGATTCTTCGACGGCACGCTCGACCGGCACTTCAGCATCATGTCCTGCCATCACTATCCGGTGCTCGAGAAGCCACCCTTGCCGGGCCAGCTGCGCACCGGCGCGCATACCGACTACGGCGCGATGACGATCCTCGCCGCCACCGACGCGGAAGGCGGGCTCGAGGTGCGCCTGCCCGACGGCTCCTGGTCCGGCGTGCGGCCGCGCGTAGGAGAGTTCGTCGTCAACCTTGGCGACATGATGGCGCGCTGGACCAACGGCAGTTGGGCTTCCACGCTGCACCGGGTGGCGAACCCGCCGCTCGGCAGTGCGCAGAGCCGGCGCCTCTCGATCGGCATGTTCGTGCACCCGAGCTACGACCAGCGCATCGAATGCGTGCCGACCTGTCTCGCGCCGGGCGAGAAGCCGCGCTACGCGACGATCAGCGCGGGCGAGCACATTAAGAGGAAGATCGAGCGCAGCCATGAAGCCGCCTAGCGGCGGCTTGTCGTTCCCGCGAAGGCGGGAACCCATGTTTCTCAAAAAAAACTTGGGCCCCCGCCTTCGCGGGGGCGACGGTTTAGTTGGCGAGCGCGATGCACTCGATCTCGATCTTCATCCCCGCGGAGAGCTGTACGCCGCAGGTGGTGCGCGCCGGGGGATCGACGGGGAAGAACTGCCTGTAGACCGCGTTCATGTTCTCGAACTCGAGCATGTCGTAGAGCAGCACGTTGATCTTCACCACGCGCTCGAGCGAAGAGCCGGCCGATTCGAGCAGGTGGCGCATGTTGGTGAGCGTTTGTCGCGTCTCGTGCGCCATCGTGCCCGGGCTGCGCTCGCCGGTCTGCGGGTCGGTCGAGAGCATGCCGGAGAGGAAGATGAAGTCGCCGGCGCGCACGCCCGGGCTGTGGGGCAGGTTGAAGTTGCGCGAGACGTTGAGCCGCTCGTTCTTCGGCAAGATGATTTCGCGGGCGACGGACATGGGCTTGCTCCTCGATCAGACCACGGCGACAGCGTCGAGCTGGACCTTGAACGCGTCGATGATGCGTACGCTCCAGACGGTGCGCGCCGGCGGCCCGTGCGGCACGTACTGGCGGTAGACGCGGTTCAGCGCGTCGTACTCGATGCGGTCGTAGATCATCGCCCGCACCTGGACCAGCCGCTCGAGCGAGGAACCCGCCGCTTCGAGCACCAGCTTGAGGTTCAGGAAAACGCGGTGCGCTTCGCTGGTCAGCGTGCCGTTCAGCCGCTCGCCGCTCTCCGGATCGAGCGCCACGATGCCGGAGACGAAAACGAAGTCGCCGGCGCGGATCGCCGTGCTCTGCACCCAGCCGCAGCCCGCAGCCATGTCGAGGCCTGGGCGAGGAGGGTGCACGACGATGCGCTCCATGGGTGCTGATTCGCATTCTAGAGGCCTGTTCACCCGCGTCACGCTGCCGCTTGCGGTGTTCGGGCTCATCAACCAGGCGGCGCGCACGGTGATGGCGGTCATCGGGCCGGTGCTGGCGGTGGAGTTCGCGCTTTCGGCGAGTGAGCTCGGGCTGCTCGCCGCCTGCATGCTCGCCGCCTACGCGGCCGTGCAGCTGCCGGGCGGCATGGCGCTCGACCGGGTGGGCGCGCGCAACGTGCAGGCCGCGTTGGCCCTGGTCACGGCCGCGGGATTCGCGCTCTTCGCGCTCGCCGACAGCTTCGCGACCCTGGTGATCGCGCGCGTGATCGTCGGCGTCGGCATCTCCGCCGGACTGATGGCCATCATCAAGGCCAACGCGCAATGGTTCGTGCCGGCGAAGGTCGCCTTGGTCACGGGCATCGCAGTCGCCATTGGCGGGCTGGGCAGCGTGGCGTCCACCGTGCCGGTCGCGGCCGCGCTGCCAGCGCTCGGCTGGCGCGGCGTCCTGTGGGTGCTTTGCGGCCTCTCCGCGGCGACGGCGTTGTGGATTTTCGCCTCGGTGCCGGATCGGCGCGGCAGCTACTCGGGCGGGCTGAAAACCGAGCTCGGCATCATGGCCTCGATCCTCGGCTCGCGGGTCTTCTGGCGCTTTGCGCCCGCGGTGGCGATGCTCTCGGTCCTCAACTTCGCCTATCTCGGTCTCTGGGCCGGGCCGTGGCTGCGCGACGTGGCGGGCTACGACAGCCGGCAAAGCGCGAGCACGCTCCTCGCCTACACGGTGACCATGATGGTCGGCGCGCTTGTCGTCGGCGCGGCGACGAGTCGCGCGAAGGCGCGCGGCTATCCGCCGATGCTGGTCACGCTAGCCTGCACCGCCGGACAGGCGGCTGCGCAGATCGGGCTGGTGCTGCAGCCCGCCGCGCCGCTCGTCGTCGGGGGGCTGTGGATGCTGTTCGCCTTCTGCGTCGCCGGCGCCACCGCCGGCTACATCACCGTCGGCCAGATGTTCCCGCCCGAGCAAACCGCGCGCGTAGCGACTGCGGTCAACACCCTCACGCTGGCAGGCGCGTTCGTTCTGCAAAGTGCGACGGGCTGGGTGCTCGATTTCTGGCCGCGCACCGCCTCGGGCGGCTGGGACCCGCAGGGCTATTCAACCGCCCTCGCGTTCTCGCTGCTCCTGCAGCTTCTCATGGCGGCCCGGCTCCTCGGAGGAAAACGCTAGCGGCTGCGCTTGAGGCGCTTCTCCCGCTCGTAGGCGGTTTCGGAGGGTTGCGCGATGCTGACCGGGTCGCTCGCCGGGAAGGTTTCCTGCACGCCGGCGTCGAGTTTCTCCTCGGCCGAGGGATTCGGCGGCAGCTCGATGTCGTCGACGGCGTCGCTGGCGTTGGTGGTCGATCCGGTCGGCGGCTGCTTGTGCCGTTGCTTCTTTCGCTTGGGCTGGGTCACGTAACGTCTCCTTCCCGGCACCGCTCGCAAGCTTCATGCCCCTTAGTCGACTTTGAGGCCCACCGAACGGACTACGTCGCCCCAGGCTTTTACCTCGGCTGCCAGGTACTGCCTCAACTCTGCGGACGTCATCGTGCCTGGCTCGGCCGCGCTGTTGGCGAAGATCTCCTTTACTTTGGGCTGGGCCAAGGCCTTCGTCACTTCAAGGAAAACTTTTTGAATGACTTCCGGTGGCGTTTTCGCCGGCGCGAAGAGGGCGGTGTAGAAGCCCATGTCGTAGCCGGGAATCGTTTCCGCGATCGCCGGCACTTCCTGGATCTGCGAGAAGCGCTTGCCGAAGGAGGAGCCCAGCGGCA
This sequence comes from Burkholderiales bacterium, assembly GCA_036559525.1. Taxonomy (GTDB): domain Bacteria; phylum Pseudomonadota; class Gammaproteobacteria; order Burkholderiales; family SG8-39; genus SCGC-AG-212-J23. The sequence continues at coordinate 21,378 of DATBSZ010000159.1, read as the reverse complement.
CGAGCTTGCCCGCCTTGGCATGCGGCATCACGCCCGGGATCGTGCCGAAGGCGAGCGCCGTGTCGCCTGACAGCACCGAGGTGATCGCGGGCACGGTGCCCTTGTAGGGAACGTGCACCAAGTCCATGCCGGCGTCGCGCTTCAGGCGCTCGATGGCGAGATGGGTGATCGAGCCGTTGCCCGACGAGCCGTAGGACATCGGCGGGGACTTCGCGCGCGCAACGAGGATGAACTCCTTGAGATTGCGGACCCCGAGCGCGGGGTTCGTCGCCAGCACCATCGGCGAGCCCGCGATCATCGCGATCGGCTCGAAGTCGTGGAGCACGTCGTAGGGCAGCTTTGCATACAGCGTCGCGCTGATCGCATGGCTCGGCACGTCGCTCGCCACCAGCGTGTAGCCGTCGGGCGCGCTCTTCGCCACCGGCGCGAGGCCGAGCGTGCCGCCCGCGCCCGGACGGTTCTCCACCACGAACTGCTGCCCGGTCGATTCGCTCATGGCCTGAACCAGCGCGCGCGTCAGCACGTCGGTGACGCCCGCCGGCGGCCACGGCACGACCACGCGCACCGGCTTTGCGGGATAGGATTGCGCGCTGGCACTGCCAATAAAGAAACAGACTGCTATGAGGAGGCCGAGATGAACGTTGGTTTTGTTGGCCTTGGCCAGATGGGTCGTCCGATGGTCGAGCGGCTGAGGGGTGCGGGGCATAGCCTGAAAGTCTACAACCGCACCCGCCACTCGGCGGAAGTCCTCGAGCACCCGGACGCGGTTCTCGATGCGGAGATCGTGATCACCATGCTCGCCGACGACGCCGCGGTGCGCGCGGTCTGGCTGGAGTCCGGGCTCGCCTCGCGCCTGCCCCGGGACGCGATCCACCTCAACATGTCGACCGTCTCCATGGACATCGCGCGCAAGCTGACAGCGGTCCACCAGAAGAGCTTGTACGTCGCGGCACCGGTCTTCGGCCGCCCGCCGCTCGCGGCGCAGGGCCAGCTCGACATCATCGCCGCCGGGCCGAAGGCGGCGCTCGAGCGCTGCGAGCCGCTGTTCAAGATCCTGGGAAAACAGACCTTCGTCGTGGGCGAGGAACCCGCCAAGGCGAACGCAGTAAAAATCGCGCGCAACTTCCTCCTCGCCACGGTGATCGAGAGCCTCGGCGAAGCGTTCGCGCTGGTGCGCAAGTGCGGGATCGAGCCGCAAAGGTTCCTGGAGGTGCTGAGCAGTACCTCCCTGGGTTCCCCGGCCTACAGGAACTACGGAAAGATGATCGTCGAGGAGGCGTGGACGCCGGCCCAGTTCGCCATGCCGCTCGGGGTCAAGGACGTCGAGCTCGCCCTCGCCACCGCAACCGACGTCGGCATGCCGCTGCCCAGCGGCGAAATGATCCGCCGGCACCTTCTCGAGGCGATCGCCGCCGGCCGGGCGCACCAGGACTGGGCCGCGCTCGCCGGCAAGCTCGCGGCCGACGCCGGGCTGTGACCACGGAGTGGGCCGCCTTCTGGGGGGTGGTGGCGATCGCGCTCGCGGTCGATCTCAGGTTTTCGAAAAAGAGCGACCCGAAGAGCGCGGCGGCGTGGAGCGCGGTCTGGATCGGCCTCGGCCTTGGCTTCGGGGGGTGGATTGCGCTGCGCCTCGGCACGGAGGCGGGAATCACCTACCTGACCGCTTACGTCCTCGAGAAATCGCTCTCGGTCGACAACCTCTTCGTCTTCATCCTGATCTTCTCGCTCACCGGCATCCCGGCGAGCCTGCAGCACCGCGCGCTTTTCTGGGGGATCGTCGGCGCGCTGGCGATGCGCGCGGCGCTGATCGCCGTCGGGGTCGAGATCCTCGAGCGCTTCCAATGGGCGGTCTACCCGCTCGCCGCGCTCCTCGCCTATGCGGCCTATCGCATGCTGCGCGGCGAGGAGCGGCAGGAACGCTTCGCCGAGCGGCAATGCGCGCTGTGCGAGAGCTGGCTCGCGCGCTTCATCCCGATCGAGCCGAGGCTGCACGGCTCGCGCTTCGTCGTGCGCCTGGATGGACGCCTGATGGCGACGCCGCTCCTGGTCGCGCTGACCGTGATCGAGACCACCGACCTGCTGTTCGCCGTCGACTCGATCCCCGCGGTGTTCGCCGTGACGCGCGACCCGTTCCTGGTCTACACCTCGAACGTGTTCGCCATGCTCGGCCTGCGCTCGCTCTACTTCCTGCTCGCCGGCGTCATCCGCAAGCTGCGCTTCCTGAAGGTCGGCCTCGCGGTGATGCTTTTCATGGCCGCCGCCAAGCTTGCCGTGGGCGACCTGTATCACGTCCCGCCGCTCGCTTCGCTCGCCGCGATCGTCGCGATCCTGGTCGGCTCGATCGCCGCGTCGCTGCTTTTTCCGGCAGCAGCCAAAGCCTGCACTCACCGTGACCAGATCGCGGGAGTGGCGCCGAGCAGCAACGGCTGCGAAGAATGCCTGCGCATGGGCGAGCGCTGGGTGAACCTGCGCATGTGCCTGAAGTGCGGCAACGTCGGCTGCTGCGACAGCTCGAAGAACAGGCACGCCACCGCGCATTTTCACGCCACCGGTCACCCGGTCATGCGCTCGATCGAGCCAGGCGAGAGCTGGAAGTGGTGCTACGTCGATCGGGTCAAGCTGGATTGAACCGAGGTGGAACCCCAAATGATATCATGCTGTCAACTGCTATCACGGGACGCTCCTCCATGCCCAACATCAGCCTACGCGGCCTTGACGCTTCGACCCTGTCGCGCATCAAGTCGAGGGCGCGCCGCCGCAATATCAGCGTCAACCGCCTGATCGTCGAGACGCTGCAGCGAGAATACGCTGCGGGCGAGCCGGCGTCCGACGACCTGGACGCGCTGGCGGGCGCGTGGTCGAAAACCGAAGCTGCCGCGTTCCTCGCGGCCGTCGCGCCGTTCGCAGAAATCGAAACCGGGCTGTGGGCCGGTGAGCCGAAAGCCGCGTATCGCGCAAGGCCCGCCGCCGGAGGCAAGGCGCGCAAGTGAGCGCGCTGATCATCGATACGAATGCCTACGCCGGATTGCTGGGCGGTGAACCGAAGACCGTGCAATTCCTGCGCGCTGCAGGCGAGATCTACCTGCCGCTGATCGTGCTGGGCGAATTGCTTGCGGGCTTCGCCGCCGGGACCCGAGCGCAGAAGAACCGTGAAGAGCTGACGCGATTCATGGCGTCAACGCGCGTTCAGGTCCTGAAGCCAGACGAAAAGACGGCGCAGCATTACGGCGATGTGTTCGTGACCTTGCGCAGGCAAGGGACACCGATCCCGACGAACGATCTGTGGATCGCGGCGCTGGTGCGGCAGCATCGAATGCCGCTGCTGAGCTTCGATGCGCATTTCGCAGCAGTGCCGGGACTGGCGCTCATCAATCCCTCGGTTTGAGGAGATAAGAAAAAGAGCCGTTCGCGCCTTAGGCAGAGACGGCGACCGGACGCGTCGCCTGTTGCTCCTCGTTGATCAGGCGCTGCACGATGCCGCGCATCGCGACCCAGGCCTTGTCCTGTCCGAGGCTCGTCACCGGGCTCGTGCCGAGGTCCATGTTCTGCTGCTGCGCCTTGATGATCGCCATGTCCTCGAGAAAGATGCTGTGGACCTGGGTGCGGAGCATGTCGGAGACCCACTGCTCGTTGAGCTTGAAGTTGTAGGCCTGCGCGAAGAAGTAGTGCGCGCTCTTTTCGGTCTCGGGCGTGATCGCGTTCAGGTTCCACATGTTCACGCCCTTGCTGCGGTCGCCCTGGCGCGCGCCGGCGCCGGCAGGCGAGGAGCCGACGTCGAGCTTCACGAAGCACGGCGGCCCGAAATGCGTGAACTGCCAGCGATCGACCTTGAGGCCGTCGGGAAAGCCGCCCATCTGCTTGTGGAACGGCGCCGGCAGCTCGTTCATCACCCAGCGCGACACTATGATGCGGTCGCCTTCGCGCTTCACGTCGAACTCCGAGCGCGCGAAGGTATCGGTGCCAAGCGTGTTGGGGTGCAGGAAGGGGAGGTGGGTGGTGTCGAGAAGGTTCTCGACGACCAGAAGGTAGTGGGCATCGACGTGAAGGTAGCTGCCGCCGAAGCGCCAGCCGGGGTCGTCCAGCCAGTGGAAATCTTCGATCAGCTCCGGGTTCGCCTTGGCGGGATCGCCCATCCAGATCCAGAGCCAGTGGTTTTTCTCGACGATCGGGTAGGAGCGGACCCGGGCCGAGGCGGGAACCATGTCTTGGCTCGGAACCTTGACGCACTTGCCCGTCGTGTCGAACTGCAGCCCGTGATAGGGGCATTGCACGATGTTGCCGACGAGCTTGCCCATCGAGAGCGGCGCCTGGCGGTGGCAGCAGCGGTCCTCCAGCGCCACCGGCGTGCCGTCATCCTTGCGGAAGAGGAGCACCGGCTCGTCGAGGAGGATGCGGCGGCGCATCTCCCGCGTCACCTCATGGTCCCAGGCCGCGACATACCAGGCGTTACGCACGTACATAAGCCCTCCTTGCCCTGAGCTCGTAAGCGATCAGCGCGATCCCGGCTGCCGCTCCGAGGATGTTAATCCAGAGCATGAGCTCCGACACCTGGTGCGGCGAGAGCATCATGATCCCGGCGAGCGCGAAAGCGCATCGGGTTTTCCAATTCATTGTTTTCACGAAATAGCCCGTCATGGCGGCGCAGATCAGCCAGATGCCGAAGAGCGACGTGATAGTCACGGTGACGATGTCGACGATGCTGCCCTGCATCAGGATCGCGGGGGAATAGACGAAAAGGAACGGAACGATGTACGAGCTCCAGCCGAAGCGCATCGCAGTCCAGCCCGTCGCCATCGAGGGCGCGCCCGCGATCGCGGCCGCGACGTAGGCGGCGGGCGCGACCGGCGGGGTGATGAGCGACATCATGCCGAAGTACAGGATGAAGAGGTGCGCCGCGAGCGGCGGCACGCCGACCTTGACCAGCGCCGGCGCAACCAGGATCGCGAGCATGACGTAGACGCCGATCGTCGGCAGCCCCATGCCCAGAATGATGCTCACTACCGCTGCCAGAACTAGTAGAAGCACGAGACTTTCCGAGCCGAGCTGCACGAGGTAGGCCGCGAAGGCGAAGGCAAGCCCGCTCACCTGGAAGAGTCCCATGATGAACCCGGCCGCTGCCGAGATCACCAGGATCTCGCACAGGCTCGTGCCGGTCTCCCGGATCGCATGCCAGATGTCGGCAAGGCGCATGCGGCTCCCGGCATAGCCGAAGGCGAAGCCGAGAACGATGATGGTCGCGCTCGCCGCCATCGCGGCGTACTCGGGCTCGAGATTCAGCCAGAACATCGTATAGACCAGCACGGCGAACGGCGCGAGGAACAGCCAGCCCTGCGCGAGCACGCGCCCGATGCGCGGGATCTTGTCTTCCTCGACCTTGCCGAAGCCGTAGCGTGCGGCCTCGAGGTCGGCCTGGATGAAAAGCGCCGCGTAGTACATCACCGAGGGCAGGATCGCGGCGATCGCCACTTCCGTGTACGGAATCTGCAGGAAGTCGGCCATCACGAAGGCCACCGCGCCCATCACCGGCGGCATGAGCTGGCCGCCGTTGGAGGCGCAGGCTTCCACCGCGCCGGCGAGCTTCGCCGACATCCCCGAGCGCTTCATGAGCGGGATCGTGACCACGCCCACCGCCACAGTATTCGCCGCGGCGATGCCGGAGACCATGCCGAACAGGCTCGAGCCGACCACCGCCATCTTCGCGGCGCCGCCGCGGTAGCGGCCCATGAGCGCGATCGCCGCGTCGTTGAAGAAGCTCGAGCCGCCCGAGCGCATCAGGAGCTGGCCCATCAGCACGAACGGAATGATCACGATCACCGTGATCTGCAGGACCAGGCCGAGCAGGCCGTTGTTGTCCATGTTCAGGTACACGAGCATCTGGCCGACCCCGACCTCGCGCGTCTGCAGCTGGCCGGGCACCAGGTGCCCGATCAGCACGTAGCCGGCGAGCGCGAGCAGGATGATCACCAGCGACCAGCCGATGGTGCGACGCACCGCCTCGATCGCCAGCGCCGTGAGCAGCACCGACAGGATCAGCACCTCGGGCGTGGTGGTGCTGGCGAGCGCGGTCAGCTTCGGGAACTTGACCGCGGTATAGCCGCACGCGGCGAACGATGCAGCCGCCAGCAGCCAGTCGTACCACGGGACGTCAGAGCTCTTCCCTGAAAACCTGAACCGGAGAAAAGTCAGCGAAAGGCCGATGCCGTACGCGGCGGCGGCGAACTGCTCGGAGAACAGCACCAACCCGATCGGCCGGAACAGGTCCAGCGACCAGGCGATCGATCCTGCAATGAGAAGCGCGGCCAGCGCGCCTTGCGCTATCCGCGCCAGATACCCGCTTCCTTGAAGAATTTGATGGCGGCGGGATGGTGCGGCAGGCTCGGCTGCGGCTTGCCGGCTGCCTTCTCCTGGAACGCGTTGAAGTTCGGATGGCCGGCGACCATGCCGGCCTTGTTGCCGTGCACCGCCTTGACGAAGTTGTACACGACCTCGTCGGAAACATGCGCGCCGACCCCAACGACCACGTCGATTGTCTGCACCGGCGACGGCTTGTCGACGCCGGCGATGTGGGGCGCAGGGTTCACGGTGGTGAAGTAGTACTCCGGCCGCACCGCCTTCATGCGCTTCTCGGAATCTGGCAGCGGATTCATCGGTAGCAGGCGCAGGCCGCCGACCGCCGCGGACACCTCGGCGACCTTGGGCGCGCCGACCGCGAAGAACAGGAGATCGAGCTTGCCCGCCTTGAAGTCGTCCGCGGCGCGCACCACGTTCACCTCCGGCACCTTCACCACGTCGTTGTAGGTGATGCCGCCGGCGGCGAGCACCGCGGTGGTATGCGGGATCACGCCGGTCTGCTGCACCCATTCGGCAGGCACGCGCTTGCCCTTGAGATCGGCGATCGACTGGATGCTCGAGTCCTTCCTCACCCAGAACGCCATCTGGAAGGGGAACATCGTGAGCGCGGTGCGCAGGGCCGGCTTCGGATTGCCCTTCCATGTGCCGCGGCCGTGCAGCGCGTCCGCGCTCTCGCCCACGTCGAGGATCCAGAAGTCCGACTGCTTGGAGTTGACCGCTTCGAGGATCCCGGTGTCGCCGCCGTAACCGACGACGCGCACCTGCAGCTTGGAGTTGTCCTGCACCACCTTCGCGATCACGGATGCCTGCGCGTGCAGGATCGAGCCCGGCGGCAGCGTGGCGAAGCCCACCGTCTGTGCTTGTGTGCCTGTGGCGAAAGCAGCGGCGGCTACGCACAGCAATCTCATGCCGTTCAACATGCGGTCCTCCTCCAAGGAGCTTAATCGGTATATTAACTGAGGATGAAACTGCCCAAGGATCGCATCGCGTACTCGGCGATCGTCGATCGTCCAGCGCTCAAGCTGCCCAACGGTGCGCGGGTCGCGGTCTGGACCATCGTCAACGTCGAGGAATGGTCGATCGAGCGCGCCATGCCGCGCACCGTGCTGCCTCCGCCGTATGGCCAACCCCTGTTGCCCGACCTGCCCAACTGGTCGTGGCACGAGTACGGCATGCGGGTGGGGTTCTGGCGCTTTCTCGAAGCTCTGCAGAAATATTCCATCAAGGCCACCCTCGCGATCAACGGCTCGGTCGTCAAAAGCTATCCCCGCGTCTCGGAGGCCGCGCTGAAGGCCGGGTGGGAATTCATGGGGCACGGCTACATCCAGCGGCCGATGCACCACGTCGAGGACCAGCGAGAGGCCATCGCAGACACCGTGCAGGCGATTCGCGAGTTCACGGGAAAGCCGCCCAGAGGCTGGGAGAGCCCGGGTCTCACCGAGACCTACGACACGATCGACTGGCTGGCAGAGGCGGGCATCGAGTACGTCGCCGACTGGGTGCTCGACGACCAGCCCTGCACGATCCAGACCGCGCACGGCCCGATCGTCTCGGTGCCCTACACCGTGGAGATGAACGACATCGCGATGATGGTGCTGCAGAACCATCCGTCGGAGGAATGGCTGCGGCGCGGCGTCGACCAGTTCGACCGCCTGTATGCCGAAGGCGAGAAATCGGCGCGCGTGATGGCGATCAGCGTGCACCCGTACATCAGCGGCGTGCCGCACCGCATCGCGTATCTCGAGAGGCTCTACGAATACATCCTGCAGCGCCCGGGCGCGCTGATCTGGACTGGAGAGCAGATCCTTGACTGGTATTCACGAGAAGCTCTGGGCAAGCGCTGAAGCGCTGCTGCCGAAGCTCAAGGAGCGCGCCGCGCGCTGCGAGGAGCTGCGCCGCCTGCCCGACGACACGCTGCGCGACTTCCACGACGCGCAGCTCTTCCGCGCCCATCAGCCCAGGCGCGTCGGCGGCGCCGAGCTCGAGTTCGAGACCGTGGTGACGTTCGGCGCGCTGCTCGCGCGCGCCTGCGCCTCGACCTCGTGGAACTGGGTCAACTTCACCATCCACCACATGATGCTCGGCATGTTCCCGCCGCAGGCGCAGGACGAGATCTGGGGGAAATCGCCCGACACCCTGATCGCCTCGTCGTCGGTGTTTCCGGCGGGCAAGGCGCGCAAGGTGGAAGGCGGCTACGTCGTCTCCGGCCGCTGGCCGTTCTCGAGCGGGGTCGACCCGAGCGAGTGGAACATGCTCGCCGGCCTCGCGCGCCTCGACGACAACCTGCCGCCCGAGCCGCGCATTTTTCTTCTGCACCGCTCGCAGTACAAGGTGATCGACAACTGGTTCGCCGGCGGCCTGCGCGGCACCGGCAGCAAAGACGTGGAAGCGGGCGAAGTCTTCGTGCCCGAGCACCTCACGCTCGCGGTCGCCGACACCAAGGGCGGGCCCACGCCGGGCAGCGCGGTGAATCCCGGACCGCTCTACCGGATGCCGGTGTTCGCGCTGTTCCCTTTCATGCTCTCGGGCGTGGCGCTGGGCATCGCCGAAGGCCTGATCGACGACTACAAGCCCGCGTCAGGCCGGATGACCGGGGCGCGCGTGGCGGAGATCCAGAGCACGCAGATCCGGCTTGGCGAAGCGACGGCCTACGCCCGCGCCTCGCGCCTGGTGCAGCTCGCGAACTGCCGCGAAGCGCAAGAAAAGCTGCCCGACCTTAAGACGAAAGCGCGCTTTCGCCTGGAGGGCGCCTATTCGGTCGAGTGGGCGGTACGCGCGGTCGACGTCATGTTCGGGCTCTATGGAGCGAGCGGGCTTTACGAGAGCGGCCCCGTGGCGCGCGCGTTCCGCGATGCGCACGCCGTGAAGCAGCATTTCTCCTTTAACACCGACATCGCGGGAACGACTTACGGCCGCGTCGCCCTCGGCCTGCCGAGCGACAACCCGACGCTGTAGCACGCGCCCCACATCAGGTGGTCGGCGAACTGCGGCCAGAACGCCAGCGCCGCCACCTCGGGAAAAAACGCCGGCGCGATGAGACGCAGGTCGATGAGCGCGATCGCCGCAGAAGCGAGCAGCGCCCACAGCATCGTGCGGCGGCGGGGCAGGGCGAGCCACAGCACCACCGCCCAGAATAGAGACACGGATGCGTGGATCAACGCAGCCGCTGTCACCAATAGGGGGAGTTTTGTCTCGGACGGCAGAAGCATTGCTCCTGCAGCGCGCGTTGCTTCGGTTGCATCACCTCCAGTGAACAGCGCGTAGAGGGTCGAAGGAATGCCGCTCAGCAGCGTGGCGAGCAGCCAGGCGTACAGGAGCTTTCGTTTCGTCCGCATCGCCTCGGGAATAATCGCGCGCAGGGCACGTTGGCACCTTAACCTCGCCACCCAAAGGAATAACGATGGCCCGGATCGTCAAGCGTACGCCCGTTGAGCCCACCAAATTCGTGATCGAAGGCAAGGAGCAGTGGTTCTGCAAATGCGGGCTGTCGAAGAACCAGCCTTACTGCGACAGCTCGCACAAGCTCACGCGGGGGGAAGAGCCCGGAAAGCTCTATTGGTACGACGACGGTGGCAAGCGCCACGAGGTCGCGGGAGACTTTCCGGGCATTCGGACTTTTTAGTATTTCGGCTTGCTGCTCGTGCCGCCGGCGGCGGCTTTGTCGCCCGCGTGCTCGGCTGCCGCTGCGTGCTCCTGGCGCGTGAGCTTGCCGTCCTTGTTCTTGTCCAGCGTCGCGAAGTCCTTGTCGTGCGGGCTGCCCTTCACTTCGTCGCGCGACAGGGAGCCGTCCTTGTTCTTGTCTAGCGACTGAAACATCTTCTCCGCGCCGGTGGCGGCGGAGCTGCTCGCGCCCTGGCTGGCCTTGTCGCCCCCGGCCTGAACGGTCAGTGGCAAGGCAAAAGCGGCGGCGATGGAAACTGCGATCAGCGTGTTGCGTCTCATATCAATCTCCTCGGTTGGTTCCGGAATGTCCGGCCGATTGGGGATATCCGGCCGGGTCGTGCCATCTAATCGCTGCAAGACTCGTTCCCATTGAATTCCCCTACTTTCCTATTTCCCCTCCTTCATCAGAGGTTTCCCATGCGAACTCCCGCCAGCATTGCCCGCCATCCCATCCACCCGATGCTCGTCCCGATCCCGATCGGGCTGTGGATCTTCTCGCTGGTATGCGATCTCATTCATGCGGGGGGCAGCGCCAACCCGGCGTGGACGACGGTCGCGTTCTACTGCATGGGCGGCGGCATCATCGGCGCGCTGCTCGCCGCGGTGCCCGGGCTGATCGACCTGGTGTCGCTGCCCGCGGGACCAAGAGGCACCGCGCTCAAGCACATGGCGATCAACCTGGTGGTGGTCGCGCTCTACGCGATCAACTTCTGGATGCGCCTGTCAGAGCCGGGCAATCCGGGCAAGCTGGTGTGGCTCTCCCTGGTTTCCGTCGGGCTGCTGGCGATCTCGGGTTGGCTCGGCGGAAAGATGGTCTTCGAGCACGGGATCGCGGTGGACACGCCGCCGGATCAGCAGCGACGGTAGCTGTACGGCGGTATGTAAATTGCTGATGCCGGTCATGAAGCGAATCCTGCTGACTGTGTGCCTCATCCTCGCGCCCCTCGGCGTCTTCGCCGCGAGCCCGTTCACGTCGCTGCATCCGGAAGAAGCCATCCCGGACCCTGAGCAACCCGTGTCCACCGGACCTCATTCCGGCTTCATCAGCCGGGTGCAGGAGAGGCTGCGCGAGCTCGGCTTCGACGCCGGCCCGGTCAACGGCGATTTCGGCGAGAAGACGCAGGCCGCGCTCGCGCAGTTCCAGCTCTCCAGGACGATTCCGGCCAGCGGGCAGATGGACAAGGAAACCCGGGCCGAGCTCGGAGTGACATGCGAACAAAGCTGCTGAACGACAACGGCGAGCGGGTGTTCGCGGTCATCTTCGAGACCGGCGACGATCCGGTGGCCGGCCTGACGCGCTTCGCCGAAGAGCGCAAGCTGGGCGCGTCCGCGTTCACGGCCATCGGCGCTTTCAGCGAAGCGACCCTGGGCTATTTCGACTGGGACAAGAAGGACTACGAGCGCATTCCGGTGAAGGAGCAGGTTGAGGTGCTGGCGCTGGTGGGCGACATCGCCCTGCAGGACGGTAAGCCAAAGCTGCACGCGCACGTCGTTCTCGGCCGGCGCGACGGCAGCGCGTGCGGCGGGCATCTGCTCGCGGCCCGCGTGCGGCCGACGCTGGAAGTGATCCTGACCGAATCGCCGGCGCACCTGAGACGCAGGCACGATCCGGTGAGCGGCCTCGCCCTGATCGATCTCCCGGCCTAGGCCCGGCGGCTAGTGCGTCTGAGGGTCGCTCGCCCGGCGCCGCGGCTCGCCCAGCAGGTGTCCCGGGACCGGCTTGCCGTTCTCGCTGCCCTCCGGGAGCTGCTGCAGGTCGCCGTCGATCAGAATGAGGTAGTCGACGATGCGGCGGAGCCGCGCGTTCCCCTTCTCGTCGTCTGGAAAGTTCTCGAGGTTGAGGAAGCCGTTCGCCGTCATCGCCTTCACGGCATGGTCGAGCCCTTCGACCGCGACATCGGTGAGGATGCGCCCGCGCCCGCCGAGGACGCACAGGATCGGCACTTTCCGGTATTGCGCATGTGCGCGGATGTCGCCGAGCAGCGAAAACATCTGCGATTCGTCGAAGTGCACGCCGAGGATCACGATGCCGAAGGTCTCGCGCTCGAGCAGCAGCCGCGCTTCGTCGCACGTCTTGACCACGGCGAGGTAATGGCCGTCGAGAACGCGCACCATTCGGTCCTCGTTCTCCATCGCGACCAGGATCTTCGTTTGCGGCGCTAGGCCCATCCCTCATTGGAGTCGCTCGGCCGTCGGGATGTTCCCGTCAATATTCGATGGCACGGCGCTTGCTGCTAATTCGGGGTAGTCCACCGATCGGTATATCCAGGAAAGGAGATTCAATGAAGTTCAGCCCCATCGCAGTTGCGGTAGCCGCGGCAATGCTGTCGTTCGGCGCCGTCGCACAAGAGAAGAAGCAGGAGTCGCAGGCGGGCCAGACCCCGTCGATGAGCCAGGAGCAGAAGCCGAGTACCCAAGCGCAAGGTAGCGCGTCGGGCAGCGCCAGCACGTCGGGGAGCGCGAGCTCGCCGGCGGCGAGCGGCAGTACGTCCGCGTCCACCGAGAAGAAGTCCGAAGGCTCGGCGGCGGCGGGCGGCTCGTCCATGAGCCACGGCAGCCACGACGCCGAGACCATCAAGCAGGTGCAGACCAAGCTGAACATCCAGGCCGACGGCAAGATGGGTCCCGAGACCCAGAAGGCCCTGAAGGAATTCCAGACCTCCAAGGGCATCAACGCGAGCGGCCAGCTCGACCAGCAGACGCTTGCCGCGCTCGGCATCAGCTCGGCCGCGGGCGGCGCGTCGGCGAAAGCCGAGAAGAAGGCCGAAGGCTCCGCAGCGGCGGGCGCGTCGACGCCCGCAGCAGGGGCCTCGACTACCGAGCAGAAGCCGCAGCAGCCCCCGGCGCCGCCGGCGAAGGTCGACACCAAGCCCGGCGAGAAGAAGTACTAGGACCGGGTAACACGCTGTAACAAAAAAGCGGGGAGCATTAGCTCTCCGCTTTTTTTTGGTTTTGGCATACTGATTGCATGGCGCGCGTCGTCGACGGCCAGGTGGAAATGCTCCTCAAGCGGGAGGCGCGCTCGCGCCTGCCGCTCGTGCGCCAGATCCTCATCTACCTCGATCCGTTCGCGCTGTTCAAGGACGCCTCGCAGGGACCGGCGCCTGCGCGCGCGAACGCGCTGTCGTACAACCGCACGATGCGCTGGATGCTGCTGCCCTACATCCGGCGCTGGATCGTGATCGCCGCGTCGCTCGCGCTATTGATCTCGCCCGCCGAGGCCGCCGCGGCGCAGCAGGCGATGTTCGCCATCCCCATGGCGGCGGTGGCGGTCGGATGCTGCATCGCGGCGACCGTCGCCGCGGTCACCGTCGCGGTCTATCTCTTGCTGGGTCAAAGAGCGGTCTAACCCCACAGGAGGTCCTATGCGAGTAAGCGAAGCAATGACGCGCGACGTGCGCATCGCCAACCCCGGTCAGAGCATCCGCGACGTGGCGAAAATCATGGCCGAGATCGACGCCGGCGTGATGCCGGTCGGCGAGAACGACCGCCTGGTCGGCATGATCACCGACCGCGACATCGCGATCCGCGCGATCGCGAAGGGTAAGGGACCGGATACGCCGGTCCGCGAAGTAATGAGCAAGGACGTCAAGTACTGCTACGAAGACGAGGATCTCGAGCACGTGGCGAGGAACATGGGCGACATCCAGGTGCGGCGGCTGCCGGTGGTGAGCCGCGACAAGCGGCTCGTCGGCATTGTCTCGCTCGGCGACGTCGCGCAGAATGAAGACAGCGAGACCACCGGCGAAACCACCGCCGGGGTATCGCAGCGCGGAGGACAACATCGACAGACGTAAAGCAGTCTTCGCATTGGCGTTCCTGGCGGCCTGCGCTACGACCGAGAAAGCCAAGGAGAGCTGGACCGGCGCCACCTACGACGACGCAGTTCGCGCGTGGGGGCCCCCTGTGCGCAGCGGGAAGCTCGCCGACGGCGCCGAGGTGCACACCTGGTGGTCGGAGACCGGGCCGACCTACCGCAGCGGTCCGTCGGTCGGTTTCGGCATCGGCGGGTTCGGCGGCGGCGGGCGCGGCGGCGGGGTCGGTGTCGGGGTCGGCGCCAGCGTTCCGGTCGGCGAGGGCTCGGTCGCACCGCCGGCGCGCTGCGAGCGCACGCTGACGTTCCGCGACGGCCGACTGGTCGAGCAGAGCTGGATCGGCCCCGATGAAATCTGCTCGGTCTACGCGCGCAGCAAGTAGGACGAGATTTCTCGCGGCGCTGGTTGCCGGCGGCGTTGCCGCCTGCGCCGCAAACCACGAGCTCACGGCGGCGCGCGATTCCTGGCGCGGTGCGACCTACGAGCAGGTGGTCGCAGCGTGGGGCCCACCCGCGCAGAGCGCGAAGGATTCCCACACCTGGCTCTCCGAGGACCGCGCGCCGCAAGCGCAGCGCTCGGGAGGCGGCGCCGGCGGCGTGGTGTTCGGCGCACCGGAGGGCGCCGCGGCGCGCTGCGACCGCACGCTCACCTTCCGCGACGCCCGCCTGCTCGACCAGAGCTGGAAGGGCAATGGCGAATTCTGCAAGCGCTTTGGGCGTCCGCGGAGATGAACACTACGTACGCGCAGGCGGAGCCCAGGCGCGCCGAGGTCGACCAGTTCGCAGGCCCTACGCTGATCGAGTTCGGCAGCCCGTGGTGCGGCTACTGCCGCGCCGCGCAGCCGCTGATTGCTGAGGCGCTCGCCGGCCATGCCGGCATCCGCCACCTCAAGATCGCCGACTCGAGCGGCAAGCGCCTCGGCCGCTCGTTCCGGATCAAGCTCTGGCCTACGCTTATTTTTCTTCGCGACGGCAAGGAGCTCGCGCGCCTGGTGCGGCCGCGCGATGCGAAATCGATCGGCGATGCGATTACGCAACTCAACGGCAACCGGCTCAGCTTCGGAACGGAATCGAAAAGGTAAAGCCCGCCTTTTCGAACTCCGCGGACAGTCCCGGGCGCACGGCTTCGATCTCTTTCTTGGCGTTTTCCGAGAAGTCGATGTCGGTCATGTCGTGCACGCCGCCGGTGATGATGACCTGCAGGATGCCTTCCTCGTTGCCGACATTGCGGAACGCGCGGCATACGCCCGGCGGGAACGACACCGTGTCGTAGAGCTCGAGGATCGCGCTCCCCGAGCCGTCGTCGTTCCAGCGCACCTCGAAGCGGCCCTTCATCACGGTGAAGGTCTCGTAGGTCTGGCGGTGCGCGTGCAGGCCGGGCCCCTGGCCCGGCGGGCACACCGCGAGCGTCAGGGTCATTCCGGCCGCGCCGATGATCGGCGCTCCCTGGTTGACCGGGGTGCTCGCGTTTTCCAGGCCAACCACCGAAAGCAGTTTTCGTGAATAGACCACGTCTCGTGCCGCCAGCGGGATATCGCTTTGCTGGATGGGGAGAGGCGAAAGGCGCTTGAAGCGCGCGATGCGCTTTTCCATGTCTTGTTTGGACAGCGTGATCGTCTTCATCGGCGGAACCCCACCTTTCTGAGCAGGCTTTCGCGGCGCGTCAGCCACCAGCCGTACTGCTGCGGCCACTGCGCGAATTCCGGATCGGCGCCGAGCGCAAGCGCCGCGTGCAGCGGCCAGTTCGGGTCGTAGAGCGCCTCGCGGCCGATCGCGATCAGGTCGGCGCGGCCGGCCTGCAGCGCTTCCTCGGCCTGCTGCGGCGTGAGGATGAGGCC
Source organism: Burkholderiales bacterium (assembly GCA_036559525.1). Lineage (GTDB taxonomy): Bacteria > Pseudomonadota > Gammaproteobacteria > Burkholderiales > SG8-39 > SCGC-AG-212-J23. The sequence continues at coordinate 5,712 of DATBSZ010000159.1, read as the reverse complement.
GACTGCCATGGTCATCAGGCCGGCCTCCTTTTTCACCCTCTCGGCAAAAGGGATCTGGAAGCCGGGCACGCGTTGCAGGATCGTCTTCGTCGCCGCGGTCGCCGAGCCGAGGATGCCGCCGGAGGAGCAGTCCACGACATCTACGCCTATTGCTTTCAATTGTCTTGAGAACAAGACCGTGTCATCGACGCCCCAGCCGCCTTCGACGTCGTCGATCGACGAGACGCGCATGAAGAGCGGCTTGCCGGCGGGCCAGGCATTGCGGACTTCCTTCGCCACCTCCAGCGGGAAGCGCATGCGGTTTTCCAGCGAACCGCCGTATTCGTCCTTCCGGGTGTTCGAAATCGGCGACAGGAACGTGTGCAGGAGATATCCATGCGCAGCGTGCAGCTCGAGGATCTCGAAGCCAGCTGCATGCGCCCTGCGCACCGCGTTCCGGTAGGCGTTCAGCAGGACCTGGAAGTCGCCCTTCTCGAAAGCGCGCGGCCTGAGCCATTCCTCGCCGATCGCCGCGTCGGTCGGCGCGACGATGCCCCAGGGCTTGTCGCCGCGCTGGAGATCCTCCTGGGTGAGCGGGCCGTTGCCGTGCCACGGGCGCGCCATGCTCGCCTTGCGCCCGGCGTGGGCGAGCTGGATCGCCGGCACGGCACCTTGGGACTTCACGAATGCGGCAATCCTTTGCAGGCCGGCGATATGCGCGTCGTCCCAGATCCCGGTGTCGCCGTGCGTGATGCGGCCGCGCTTTTCCACTGCGGTCGCCTCGACGAACACCGCGGCGGCGCCGCCCTGCGCGAACTTGCCGAGGTGCACCAGGTGCCAGTCGGCGACGTGGCCGTCCTGCGCCGAGTACTGGCACATCGGCGACACCACGATGCGATTTCTGAGCCGGACGTCGCGGATTCGAATTTCGTCGAACAGCATTTCAGTTCACTCCCAGCCGGCCGGCGACGGCGAACTTGCCGTTGCCCTGCGGCGTGACGATGACCATCTCGCCGGTCGCGGGCGCGATGTCGGTGAGCGCGACGATGGTGGAGCCGTGCGACACGAGAACCCGGTTGCCGCTCTTCGGACGCGTGCTCGCCAGGGCTCTCATCTGTTCGACCTGCTTGGCCCGGTTCTCCGGGCGGCCGAACAGGTTGCCGAGCGCCTCCGACAAGCCGTCGGTCCTGCCGAATGCGAGCTTCGCCGTCTCGATGCAGCGGCACCATGGGCTCGAGAGCACGCGCTCGACCGGAATACCGCGCGCGCGAAAAGCCTCGCCGATGCGCTTCGCGTGTCCTCGTCCCTCGTCGGTGAGGTTGCGCTGGGTCGCGCAGTCATCGAGCCGGAAGCCGGGCGGATCGCCCACGCCGGGCGTGGTGATGGTGTGGCGGATCAGCACCACCTGGCCGCCGCCCTTGAGCAACGTCCACAGGGCCTCGCTCGCCTGGGCGGAAGAAGCTCCCAGCAAGAGGAAAACCGCGAGGGCGCGGATCAATTCTGGCGCTTCGCCTTGCCGCCGTCGAGCGTCACGGCGGAGGCCGAGCCCTTGCCTTTCCACTGCTTCTCGTCGATCACCTCGCCGAGGAAGTTGAGCTCGATCGTGACGTCGTCGGGATCCTTGAGGAAGATCTGGAACAGCTTGGCGTCCGGGAAGCTGCGGAAGTGCATTTCGACCTTGTTCTTCTGGATGCGACTGCGCACCCCGTAAGGGTCCTTGGCGAGGAAGGCGATGTGATCGACCTGGCCGGAGCCGTTGGTTCCCTTGGGATGCTTCTTCAGCAGGAACATGTCGCGCGTCTTGTTCGGATCCTGCGACGCCAGGTGCACGCAGATGTCGTCGCCGATCTTGAGCCAGTAGCCCGGAAAGCCGAAATCCGGCCGGTCGGCGAGCTCCATGCCGAGGACGTCCTGGTAGAACTTCTTGGTGCGCTCGAGGTTCTTGGCGACGAGCAGAAAATGGTTGAGCTCGGTCAGGGGCATGGGGGTTCTCCTTGCTTGTCCAATGCTAAATGCTAGCGCTTCCAGCGCACCAGCAGAATCAGCGGCAGCACCACCAGCGCCGTTGCCGAGAAGGCCCAGAAGGAGTCGAGGTAGCCGAGCATGGAGGCCTGGCGTGCGATTTCGGCCTCGATCGCGGCCAGGCTGCTCGGGTCGCCGAGGTCCAGGTTGCCGCGCACCCAGGGCAGGGACAGCGCCTCGTTGTAGCGCGAGACGTTCGGGGTCAGCTCGGCGTGACTCGCCTGCGTCATGTGCACCACCAGCACCGTGCTGAGCGAGATGTGCACGCTGCTGCCGATGTTGCGCAGCATGTGGTAGACCGCCGTGCCCTCGGCCATGCGCTCGCCTTCGATGGCGGAGAAGGCCACCATGGTGATGGGCACCCACAGGAGGCCGACGCCGAGCCCCTGCAGCGCCATCGGCCAGAACACGTCGTGGACGCCGAAGCCGGGGTCGAGCTGCGCGAGCTGCCAGCCGGCGAGCGCCTGGAGCAGGAACCCCAGGGCGATCATGAAGCGCGGGTCGAACCGGCTGGCGTAGATCATGAGGGAGAAGCCCGCCATCGTGCCCAGGCCGCGCGCGCCGAGCACCCAGCCGATGACCGAGTCCGGGTAGCCGGCCACGCCCTGCAGCATCGGTGGCAGCATCGTCATGGGCGTGAAGTTGAGCATGCCGAAGACGAAGATCAGGACCAGGCCGAGGGCGAAATTGCGCTCGCGCAGCAAGCGCGGGTCGAGGAACGGCCGCGCATGGGTGAGCGTGTGCGCGATGAAGAGGTACAGACCGAGCGCCGCGAGCGCCGCCCAGCCGACGATCTCCGGGGAAGAGAACCAGCCGGCGCGCTCGCCGCGGTCGAGCATGAGCTGCAGGCCCGCGAGCGCCGCCGAAAGCATGAGAAAGCCGGTCCAGTCCAGGCGCACCGCCTGCGGTGACTCGCGATCCCGGATGAAGAGCCAGCACGCGGCGAGCGCCGCCAGGCTGAACGGCACCATCATGTAGAACACCCAGCGCCAGTCGTAAGCCTCGGCGAGCGCGCCGCCGAGCACCGGCCCGACCACCGGGCCGAGCACTGAGGCGACGCCGAAGATCGAGATCACCGCGCCGTGGCGCTCGCGGGGAAAGCTCGCCAGCATGATCGCCTGCGACATGGGCACGAGCGGTGCACCGGAGGCGCCCTGCAGCGTGCGCCAGGCCACCAGCGCCTCGATGGAGCCGGCCAGGCCGCAGGCGGCAGAGGCGACGGTGAAGCCCGCGACGCACGCCACGCACAGCAGGCGCGCGCCGAAGCGCGCGGCGAGCCAGCCGGTGAGCGGCGTCATCACGGCGGTGGCGACCAGGTTGGAGGTGATGACCCAGGCGATCTGGTCCGGCGTCGCCGACAGCGCGCCCTGGATCTGCGGCAGCGACACGTTCACCGCCGTCAGGCTCATCGAATAGAGGAACGTCACCCCCGTACAGGTCGCCAGCACCCATGCGCGCTGCAGGGAGGGGGTCATTGCCTTGCTCATTGTAAGCTAGGCACCTAAACTGGCGCGGCCATGATCCGCGAGGACCTGTCGCGCAACTTCGGCTACCTGGTGAACGACGTCGCGCGCCTGATGCGCACGGTCTACGACCGGCGCGTGCGCAGCCTGGGCATGACGCGCTCTCAGTGGTGGGTGCTGAACCACCTTTTCCGCCATCCCGGCGCCACCCAGTCGGAGCTCGCCGCGATCCTGGAGGTGGAGCGCGCCACCCTCGGCCGGCTGCTCGACCGGCTGGAGGCGAAGGGCTGGGTGCGGCGCGAGGACGACGCGCGCGACCGGCGCGCCTGGCGCGTGCACCTTGCCGCCGCCGCCGAGCCGGCGATGCGCAAGCTGCGCAAGCAGGCCTTCGGCCTGCGGCGCGACGCGCTCGCCGGGCTGAACGCGGCCGATCGCGAGCGCTTCGTCGATACGCTGCTCGCCATCAAGGCGAACCTTTCGCGTCTGAAGCGATGAAGCGCTTTCTCCTGCTGGCGGGCGTGCCGGCCGTCGCCGTGGCGGCGGGGCTGGCGCTGTGGCTGCAGGGCGGGCGCTACGAGGAGACCGAGAACGCCTACGTGAAGGCGCACATGATCGCGGTCACCGCCGACGTGTCCGGCCGGGTGATGGAGGTCGGCGTGCGCGACAACGAGCCGGTGGCCGCGGGCGCGCTCCTCTTCCGCATCGATCCGGTGCCGTTCGAACTCGCGGTGGTGCGTGCGGAGGCGCAGATGGGCGTGGTGCGCACCGAGCTCGAGGGCCTGCGCGCCGAGCACCGCGTTGCGCTCGCCGACGCCACCGAGGCCGAGGAGCGCATCGGCTTCCTCGCGCGCCAGCTCGAGCGGCAGTCGAAGCTCAAGGAGCGCGGCATGGGCCTGGAGTCGAGCTACGACGAGGCGCGCCACAACCTGGAGGCGGCGCGCCGGCGGCTGGAAAGCTCGCGCGAGAAGGCGGCGCGCGTCCTCGCCGCGCTGGGCGGCGACGCGAAACTCCCGGTCGAGGGCCACCCGAGCTTCCTCGCCGCGCGCGCGGCGCGCGACGCCGGGCGCGACGAGCTCTCGCGCGTGCGTGTGCTCGCTCCCGCCGCCGGCATCGTCAGCAACATGCGCCTGCAGCCCGGTGAGCGCGTCGAGCGCGGCGTCCCGGTCTTCAGCCTGATCGAGTCGCGCCCGGTGTGGATCGAAGCCAACTTCAAGGAAACCCAGCTCACCCACATGCGCGAAGGCCAGGAAGTCACGGTGGTCGCCGATGCCTACCCGGATGCGAAGTGGCGCGGCCGCGTCAGCACCATCGCTCCGGCCACCAAGGCCGAGTTCGCGCTCCTGCCGGCGCAGAACTCGAGCGGCAACTGGGTGAAGGTGGTACAACGCGTCCCCGTGCTCATCGCCCTCGACTCTTTCCCCGACGGTCAGACCCCGCTGCGCGCCGGCATGACCGTGACGGCGCGCGTCGACACCGGTCATGTGCGCAGCCTCTCGGCGTTGCGCTAGCCGATGCGCGTCATCGTGGCCGCGGTCCAGCGACCCTCCGTCAGCGACGCCGAGTTCGATGCCTCCCTGACGGAGCTGCGCCAGCTCGCGAAGACGCTCAGCTTCGAGGTGGTCGCCACGTTCACCCAGAAGCGGGCTGGCTTCGACGCGGCGGCCTACTTCGGGACCGGCAAGAGGGAAGAACTCAAGGAAAAGATCCTGGAAAACGGCGCCGAGCTCATCCTGATCGACCACGAGATTTCGCCCTCGCAGGCTTTCAACCTGGCGAAGGAGGTCGGCGGCGAGGTGATGGATCGCACCATGGTGATCCTCGAGATCTTCCATCGCCACGCGCGCTCGAAGTTCGCGCGCGCGCAGGTCGAGATCGCGCGCCTGGGCTACATGGGGCCGCGCCTGCGCGAGGCCGCCAAGCAGGCCGGCCCGAAGGACCGCGCGCGCAGCGGCACCGGCGGGCGCAGCGGCGGCGAGTCGCACGGCGAGCTCGACCGGCGCAAGATCCGCGACCGCATCGCCGAGCTGCAGGAAGACCTCGACGCGATGGTCCTCGAGCGCAAGACGCAGCGCGCCCGGCGGCAGGAGCGCCAGGGGCTCGCGCGCGTGGCGCTCGTCGGCTACACCAACGCCGGCAAATCCACCCTGATGCGCGCGCTCACCGGGAGCCAGGTGCTGGTGGCGAACAAGCTGTTCGCGACGCTCGACACCACGGTGCGCGCCCTGCACCCGGAGACCGTGCCGCGCGT